>DAIUEP010000235.1:0-7414 GCA_036845065.1 Xanthobacteraceae bacterium
CGAACACGAAGAACACGTCGGGCTTCTTGTCCTTGGCGCGCTGGAAGAACGGCGTCATGTCCGGCACCGCGCCGGCGCCGCCCATCGGAATTTCGTCGACCACCTTGCCGCCGCTCGCCTCGAAGGCGCGCTTGAAGGCGTTGAGGCTGTCCTTGCCGGGCGGGAAGTCGGTGTATCCGACCACGGCGGTCTTGGCGTTGAGCTGCTTGGCGGCGGCCTCGCCGATCGCATAGCCCGAGTGCCACATGCTGAACGACGTGCGCACGTAGTAGGGCGACATCTGGGTGATATGCGCGGTGCCGGCGTTCATGATCACCGCGAGCTTCTTGCCGGCGGACACCACCGGCGCGGCCGCGATCGCGTTCGGCGAATAGACCCAACCCGCGAGCACGTCCACGTTATCCTGGGTGAGCAACTCCTGCACCACGGTCCTGGCGTTGGCGCCGCCCGGATCCTTCACGTCGCGCTTGACCAGCGTGATCTTGTAAGGGCGCACCTTGTCGGCATTGAGCTTGAGATACTGCTCCATGCCGCGGTCGATCTGCTGCGCCAACTCGGCGCCGATACCCGTATAGGGCAGGGCGACGCCGACCTTGACCTCCTGCGCCAGCACTGGACCGGCAGCGAGTGCCAGCGCGGCGCCAAGGATTGTTCGCTTGATCATCTCAACCTCCCAGATCGATTACGGGCCCGTGTGCGGCAGCGTCTGATCTATTCTAGCCATTTTCGGGCCGTCGCAGGAGGCGCATTGACGCCGTCTCCCGCGAAAAATCGGCCTCATCAAAGGCTAGTCGGGACGGGGCGTCAAGGCTCGCCCGTGCGCCTTGGTGTCGCTTGGTTATTGGCGGAAACCGGATCATTGCGGGAGGCTTGGCGGGCGGCCTACTTGTTATGAATCCGGCATTTGGCCGCACGAGGGCTATCGTGGACTCTCGCCGCGCACGATCGGGTGGCCGATGCCGAGTGGCTTGGCGTCGATCAGGACGAAGGCTGCGCGCGCCACCTCCTTGCCGCGGTTGACCCAGGCATGGTTGGTGCCGCGCTGCACCATGACGTCGCCGGCTTTGAGCTTGACGGTGGAATTGTCCATGTCCATGTCGAGTTCGCCCTGCATCACGATCACGTAGTCGATGGTCTCGGTGCGATGCATGCGGCCGGGATTGCCGGGCGGAAACGTGATCACCGCAAAGCGCGTGCCGTTAGGGGGCGGCGGCGTGCCGAGAATGCGGGCGCCGAGGTCCTCGACCTGCTCGCCGATCGGCATCTCGGCCGGCGCTCCCTCGGTGATCCAGATCAGCGTCGACTGCGCCCCAGAGGCGCCGCCTTTGTGGTTGGTCGCCGGCCCGTCCATGATCGCCTTGGCGACGTTGTTGCTGTCGTGGCCCGTCACCACCCGGCGGATTGGCGGATACTTCGGCTGTTCGGCACTCATCGCATGGACTTTCCCTGTCATTGACGATCGGGGCTTCGGTGCCACAGCGCCGCGATCGTGTCACTAGCGCCCCGTTTCCGAAGTTCGTGATACATCGCAGCAACCTCTGACACGAACTTCGGAAACAAAGGGGCACTAGCAACTCTCTGATCATAGTGCCGCTTTTCGATTTGAAGTTCCTAACCGAATTTGCTGCAAGTGTTGTAGGAACTTCAAATCGGCGGCACTATGGCGCGTGCGCGGTCGGTGTTTTGCTGTTGTGGTGGCCAAGCCGGATGCGGCAATCTAGGCGGCAAGCTCGCCAGGGAGAGAAACCATGTTGACGCGACGCCTCATCATTCTTGCCGCCCTTATCGCGGGCGCGGTCTCGACCGAAAGCCTTGCCCAGACGCCCGACAAGCTGAAGGTCGCGATCTCGCAACGCGGCTTCTGGGACAGCTCGTTCCTGGAATTCGCCCAGAAGGAGGGCTTCCTCAAGGAGGCCAACCTCGACGTCGAGTTTTTCTATACGGAGGGCGGCGGACAGACATTACAGGTGGTCAATTCCGGCAGCGTCGACGTAGCCATGTCGAACGGCCTGCTCGGGGCCATTGGCGCCTTTTCCAAGGGCGCTCCGATCCGCGCCATCTCGGCGCAGATGACGGGCGCGCACGAGCTGTTCTGGTACGTCAAGGCCGACAGCAAGATCCGCAGTCTCAAGGACGCCGCCGACAGCAACACCATCGCGTACTCGGCGCCGGGCTCGTCCTCGAACCTCATCCTGCTCTCGTTGCTCAAGCAGGCTGGCTCCAAGGCGAAGCCGGTCGCGACCGGCGGGTTGCCCGGCACGCTGACCTCGGTGATGACCGGCCAGATCGACATCGGCTGGGCGGCGCCGCCGTTCGCGTTGCGCGAGCGGCAGGAGAACAAGATCGTCATCGTGGCGCGTGCGCGCGAGGCGACCGAGCTTGTGGACCAGACCATCCGGGTCAACATCGCCAATGCCGAGGCGCTCAAGACCAAGCGCGCCGCCATCACCCGCCTGATGCAAGTCTATGACCGTTCGATCCGCTGGGCCTACGCCAACGCCAAGTCGATCGACTACTTCGCCGAATCCGCCAAGGCGCCGCGCGACATCGCCAAGCAGGCGGTGGATGAGTTCTTCCCGCAATCGGCGCTGCAGATCGGCGAGATTCGCGGCCTCGAGATGACGCTGCGCGACGCCCTGCAATACAAGTTCATCACCACGGCGATGACGCCGAAGGACGTCGAGCCGATGTTCGACATCGTCTATAAGCCGGCGCGGTGAGGCGAACTATCTCTTTCCCGACCACGGACCTTGGACCCGTCATCCTGAGGCGCCCGCGCATCTCTTGCGCGGGCCTCGAAGGATGAACGGCCCGGGCCGTCGCCCTTCGAGGCTCCCCCGGCTAAGAAGCCGGGCTCGCACCTCAGGGTGACGGTTCGAGACAGCAGATGTTGCACGTTAGAAAGGATAACTCATGCCCAACGCCGTCGATGACGCCTGCTACACGCTCGCGCTTGCCAACCGCATCGTCGCCTACGAGGGCGTGCTCGACGGCTTCGGCCATACCAGCGTGCGCCATCCGACTAACCCGGGCCACTATCTCTTGTCGCGCTCGCGCAGCCCCGAGCTGGTCGAGCCGGGGGACATCCTGGAGTTCACGCTCGACTCCAAGAAGGTGACGCCGGTCGACATCCTGCCTTATGGCGAGTGCGTCATTCACGGCGAGATCTACAAGGCGCGGCCCGATGTGAACGCGGTGTGCCATCACCATTCGGCTGCGGTGCTGCCGTTCTGCGTCACCGGCGTCGAGCTGGTGCCGATCATGGGGCTTGGCGCCACCATGGGGGCGGTGGTGCCGTTCTGGGACAGCGCCGACGAATTCGGCGACACCCCGATGGTGCTGACCACGGCGGAGCACGGCGCCTCGCTCGCGCGCACGCTTGGGAAGCACGCCATGGTGCTGATGCGGCGTCATGGTGCCACGGTCGTGGGCGCGAGCCTGCAGGAGGTCGTGTTCCGCTCGATCCATACCCACCGCAACGCCGAACTGCTGCTGCGTGCGCGTGCGCTCGGGACGGTCACGCCGCTCAGCAAGGGCGAGGCCGCGATGGCCTGCGACTACAGCCTGCGCGAGCGGCCGATGAGCCGGGCCTGGGAATACTGGGTGACGCGGCTCACCAAGGCGGGGGAGTTGCCGCCGCGGCCAAAGGCGCGCAAGGGCGCCAAGGCGGGCAAGAAGGCAGGCGCCGCCCGGTCGGGCTCACGCAAGCGCGCGTGAGCCGAACAACGCCTCAGTCTCTGGCCAATTCGCTACTGCTTCGGAATCTTGGCGGCCGTCACCAGGGCGACGGCCGCTTCGACGTCAGCCCTGAAGAATTTCTCGAACTGATCGACCGTCATCGGCATCGCCTCGACGCCGAGCTGCTTGAAGCGCTCCTGCACGTTCGGGGCCTGCATGGCCTTTGCGGCCTCCTGATGCAGCTTCTCGACGATGGCGCGCGGCGTCTTCGCGGGCAGGAACAGGCCACTGTAGAACGGATAAACCGAGTCGGCCGCGAGGCCTGCCTCGATCGTGGTCGGCACCTGCGGCATGCTGGCGGCGCGTTTGTCGGCGCTCACCGCGAGAGCAACGAGCTTGCCTTCGCTGATCAGCGGCAGCGTCGTGGTCGGCAGCTGTGCGCTGAAGTCCGCGCGCTCGGCCACGACCTCGGTGACCGCCTCGGCGGCGCCGCGGAACGGGATGTGCTGCGCCTCGAAGCCCGCGCTGATGCGCAGCCGCTCGGCTGCAAAATGCGATGCCGAGCCGACACCGGCGCTGGAGTAATTCAGTGCGCCCGGCTTGGCCTTGCCGGCGGCAACGAGATCGCGCAGCGACTTGTAGTCCTTGCCGGGCGCCGTTATCAGCACCAGCGGCTGCTGCCCGAACGGAATGACCGGCGTGAAAGCCGTGAGCGTGTCATAGGGCAGCTTGGCGTAGAGCGCATGCGCGGTGCCGAGCGCGCCGTAGGCGAGGATGGTGTGGCCGTCAGGCGCCGCGTTGGCGACCGCGTTGGCGCCGACCGTGCCGCCGGCGCCGGGGCGGTTCTCGATGACGAAGGTCTTTCCCAATTGCCGTCCGACCTGGTCCATCACGACCCGCGCCATGATGTCGCTGGCGCTGCCGGCGCCGAGCGGCACCACCACGGTGACGTTGCGGGCGGGCCAATCCTGAGCCGATGCGACGCCCGCGATTGGGAGGCTCACCAGCGCCACAAGGGCGCCGACGAGCCGCATGTGTTGCCGAACCGTCATCGAAGCCTCCTCGGCCTTATGATTGGTCGCTGAACTCGTGCAGTTCTCAATCCATACTCGAATAGAAATTGTGGCTCAAGCGCGCGAAATGCCACGCGCTTTGCGACGCAACCGAGCGGGGGTCCCGATCACAATTCCCAGATCTTCTGCTCGCTCTTGTGCAGGTGCTCGACCGAGCCGTCCGGCTTGATCAGGAAATTGTCGCAGATGAACGCGAAGTTGGTGCGGGTGTAGAAGCCCGGATGCACCGCCATGTTCATGTTGGCGGCCAGCGGCATGGTCTCGTCGGAGCGCAGCAGCGGCCGCTCGACCAGATCGTAGCCCTGGCTGTGGCCGAACAGGCGCAGCTCGGGCGGCGCGCCGTGGCTGGTCATGTAGTCGTTGTGGCGCGCGTAGATGTCGGCTGGCGCGGCGCCGATCTTGAGATTCGCCACCGCATTCTTCTGCGCGGCGCAGCAGACCGCAAACGCGTCGCGCAGCTCGGCCGAGGCCTTGCCGAACACGAAGGTGCGCGCGAGCTCGGCGTAGTGTCCGCCCGGGCCGTTGTTCTCGATCAGAAGCGTCATGTAGTCGCCGCGCTGCATGATGCGGCCCTGGTAGTGGCGGCCGCGCAGGACGGCGGGCTCGCCGAGCGGCGCGGAGGAACAGCGGAACAGGCCCTGCTCGCTGCCCAAGAGCTCGCCCTCGTATTGCGCGAGCGCGGTGATCTCGCTGTCGCGCATGCCGGGCTTGAGCGCCTTCATCAGCTTCGCCCATTGCGCGTCCTGCATCGCGGCGGCGCGGCGGATGAGCACGATCTCCTCGTCGCTCTTGATCGCCTTGATGCGATCCACAAGATCGGTCGCGTCCACGAAACTGGCGCCGGTGACCTGCTCCTCGACCACCCGCACCAGGTCGTATTGCAGCCGGCCGCGGCCGACCCAGCCGATGGTCTTGGTGCCGCGGCGCTTGAGCTCCTGCGCGACCAGCGCGGCGTCGTAGCCGTGGGTGTAGCCGACCGAGAAGAACGAGGGGCTCGAGATCCAGTCGCCGACGCCCGGATTGAACGGATCCTTGCCGCCGAGATTGTCGCGCCGGTCCTTGTTGCCCATCTCGACCACGGTCATCAGGTCGTCGCGGTGGAAGATGACGTTGCGTGGATAGTCGTTGTGCGCCGGCACGTCGGTGAACCACTTCACGTAGCCGCCGAGCCAGTCGCTCGCATTCTGCGTGACGAGGGCATCGATGTTGCGCGCCGCCATCTCCTTGCGCACGGCTGCCCAGCGCCGTTCGAGCTCCTGCATGGAGATCGGGGTTTCGACTCGTTCGATGCCGGCCATGATGATTCCTTTCTATGGAACGCGAATAGTGAGTGGCGAATAGTGAGTGGCGAATAGCGAGTAGGCAGATTTGTGCAGCTATTCGCTACTCGCTACTCGCTATTCGCTCTCTTCACGATATAGCTCATGCGCTCGGGGTTTCCGTCCACGAACGCGCGCAGATTCTCGATCAGCAGCGGCATTACCTGCTCGGCATAGGTCTCGGATACGCCTCCGACATGCGACGTGATGATCACGTTCGGAGTGTCCCAGAGCGGGCTTTCGGGTGGCAGCGGCTCGGTCTGGAACACGTCGAGCCCGGCGCCCGCGATGCGGCCGGCGAGCAGCGCGCGGCGCAGCGCATCCTCGTCGAGCACGCCGCCGCGCGCCAGATTGATCAAGACACCCGCGGGCCTCATCGCGTCGATGACGGCGGCATCGATGAGGTGGTGGTTGTCCTTGGTGTAGGGGGCGAGGAGAATCAGGAAATCGGCGAGCGCGGCAGCGTCGGTGATACGCGCGCGCGGATACATGACGTCGAAGCCCGGCGCCGACGCGCGCGTGCTCACACCCATCACTGTCATGCCGAACGCCTTGCAGCGCCGCGCCAACTCCTCGGCGATGCGGCCGACCCCGACGATGACCGCGGTCTTGCCGTCGAGCAGGCGCTGCTCGCGGCGGTCCCAGACCTTGCGCTTCTGGTTCTCCAGCACGGTCGGAAACTTGCGCGCGAACGCCAGCATGAACAGGAAGGCAAGCTCCGACATCTGCGGGCCGTGGAAGCCGCGCGCGGCCGTGATCATCACGTTTGGCGGCAGGTTCGGCAAGCCCACGATATGGTCGACGCCGGTGGTGAGCGCCTGGATCAGGCGCAGCCGCGGCATGGCGGCGACGAGCCCTGCGAAGATCTCATCGGTGCGGATGACCAGGATGTCGCAAGGCGGAGCGAGCGCCATCGCCTCGGCGGAATTGTGTGCGCAATGGAACCGCAGATCGGGAAATTGTGGGCCGAGATGCTCGGCAAAGACGTCGGAGTCGCGCCCGACAATCAGCACTTCGGTGGTCATCGGCGGGAACGGGACCTGGGACTGCCGGAATTGGCATAGGAGCGGCGCGACCCTAGTGACCCGGATTTCGCGGCGCAAGGCCGGCCGTGACATCGCCGCCCTTGGATTTTGCTGCTGCTACGTCCAAGATCGCCCATCAGCCAACCAAGTCCATCAGCCAATGGTGCCGCGATGCGAAAACATGCAATCGGTCTGACGCTCGTCCTTGCCGCCTCGCTACCCGGTCCAGCGTTGGCGCAGGACGAGGAGGTGTCGCTCGCCTACCCCAACGTGGCCTTCACCTTCGCGGCCGCCTATGTGGCCGAAGATGCCGGCCTGT
>DAIUEP010000236.1:0-7280 GCA_036845065.1 Xanthobacteraceae bacterium
CAGAAGGGCGCGCCGGTCGAATGGCTCAAGGTCGAGCCGATCTCGGCGCCCATGCATTCGGTCGGGCTGACCAAGAACGGGCTGCATCCGAACGCCGGCAAGCTGTTGATCGATTTCCTCACGTCGGAAGAGGGGCAGAAGACGCTGGCCGAGGTTGAATATATCCCGGCGATGCCGTTGGTGTCAGCGAAGACCCCGAGCGTGAAACCGGAAGCCGGCGGCTTCAAAGCCAACGTGCTCTCGCCCGACACCGTCACCCGCAATCTCGACAACTGGTACAAGATCAAGAAAGAGCTGTTCAACTAGGGCGCATCTTGCCGAACCGCTCGGAAATGCGGGCGGTCGTTATTGCGCCCTCTCCCCCTGCGGGAGAGGGCTGGTTCGGACGTTCAACAATATCGGTTGGGTGAGGGGTTGCAGCCTACCCCTCACCCAATCCGTTCTGTTGAACCCACAGAGCAGCCCTCTCCCGCAGGGGGAGAGGGCGCAACAACTGGCGTCAAGACTGCAACCCGAGGGATGGTCCTTCGCTTAACCGCGTGGCACAAAATCGCGTAGACATTGGAATGAAACAGGGGCGTTCGTTGAACCTCGAAGCATCAAAGAGAAAAGTCGCGGCGCTGACCGCACCCCGCAACGCGGTGCTGGTCGGCGCCAGCGACCGGCCCGGCAGCTGGGCGGCGCGGGTGTGGCGCAATCTCAACCGCTACGAATTCCCGGGGCCGGTCTACCTGATCAACCCGCGCCGCGACACCATCTGGGACAAGCCCTGCTATCCCGACTTCGCGTCGCTGCCGGAGCCGCCCGACCACATGGTGGTGCTGGTGCCGGCCGCCGGCGTGATCGAGACGCTCAAGAGCGGCGCCGCCGCCGGCGCGCGCAGCGCCACCGTGTTCTCCGCCGGCTTCGGCGAATCCTTCGACACGCAAGCGGCCGCGCTCGGGCGCGAGCTTGCGGCGGTGATCGAGGAGACCGGGCTCGGCGTCTCGGGTCCCAACTGCATGGGCAACGTCTGCGCCAAGAGCCGCCTCGTCACGCTCACCGAGGACCGGCCGCTCAAGCTGCGCGAAGGCCCGGTGGCTCTGGTCGGCCAGAGCGGCGGCATGATGATCTTCGCCAATTCCGGGCTCGAGGAGCGCGGCATAGCGGCCGAATATTTGATCACCAGCGGCAACGAGTGCGGGCTCTCGGCCGGCGACTACATCGCGTTCTTCGCCGACCAGCCTGAGCTCAAGGTGATCGTCATCTATGTGGAGGCGATCTCCGACCTGGAGAAATTCCGCGCCGCCTGCCTGATGGCGCGCGCGGCCGGCAAGCACATCGTAGCGCTCAAGCTCGGCCAGTCGGAAGGCGGGCGGCAGGCCGCCATGGCGCACACCGGCTCGCTCGCGGGCTCGGTCGAGGCGTTCGACGCGGTGGCGGGCGAAGTCGGCGTCATCCGCGCCGACACCCTCGACGACGTGGTCGAGGTGACCGAGTTTCTCGCCCATACCGGCGCGGCCGGCGGCGGCAGGCTCGGCGCCATCACGCTCTCGGGCGCGTTCCGCGGTCTCCTGCTTGACGGCGCCGAGCGCAACCGCCTGCCGTTCCTTGCGCTCGCGCCCACGACAACCGAGAAGCTCAATTCGATCCTCACGGTCGGCTCGCTGGTCTCGAACCCGATCGATGGCGGCTTCGGGGTGCTCACCAGCGCCGACAACTACATGGCCTCGATCGAGGCGATGCAGGCCGATCCCTATGTCGACATCGTGCTGCTACAGGAAGCGCTGCCGCGCGAGCCGGGCTCCGCGCGCGCCGAGAGCTATATCGGCCTGGTCGAGAATTATGCTGCAACCAAGGCCAAGAAGCCGCTGACCTTCGTGACGCCGACCTCGCACAGCCAGACCGACTACAGCCGCGCGCTGCGCGCCAAGGCGCCGCACGTCTCGTTCCTGCAGGAAGCCAACAAGGCGCTGCGCGCGATAGCGAGCGTGGTCCGGCGCGACCGCATGGAGGCGCTGCGGCGCGCGACCGCCGATGACACCGCGCGCACCGACGCCCAGCGCGCCACGGTCGAGCGGCTACGCGCGCGGGCAACTGCGCAGGCCACCGCACTGAACGAGGCCGAGTCGAAAGAGATCCTGCGCGCCTACGGCATTCTGACGCCGGAGGAAGCGCTCGCCACCTCGCGCGCGGAGGCGCTCAAGGCCGCCGCGCGCATCGGCTTTCCCGTTGTGCTCAAGGCGGTGGCGGACACACTCACCCACAAGTCGGACGTCGGCGCGGTCGCGCTCAACCTCGCGACGCCGGAGGACCTCGGCGCCGCCTACGATCGCATGGCGGGCGCGCTGAAAGAGCACACGCTTACCGGCATGCTGGTCGCCCAGCAGGTGCGTGGCGGGCTTGAGCTTGTGCTTGGCCTCCATCGCGATCCCGAGATGGGCCTCGTGGTGATGGCGGGCGCGGGCGGCGTGCTGCTCGAGCTCACCAAGGACGTGGCGTTCTGCGCCCCGCCGGTCAGCCGCGACAAGGCGCGCGACATGCTCAGGCGTACCCGCGCCGCCCGCCTGATCGAGGGCTATCGCGGCGAAGCGCCGCGCGATGTCGGTGTGATCATCGACGCGCTCGTCGGCCTCGGCCGGCTCGCGGTCGACTGCCCCGATGTCATCGAGTCGGTCGACATCAACCCGTTCGCGGCGCTGCCGCAAGGCAGCACGCCCGGCGGCGTGGCGCTCGACGCGCTGATCGTGCTGCGGCGGCGCCACGACCGGACATGACTCCAGGTCCTTGTTGGGACGCGCATCGCTACTAAAATTCGTACAGCCGCGCCGGATTGTCGACGAGGATCTTCTTGCGCACTGCGGCGTCCGGCGCCCAGGTCGGCAGGAGATTGAGCACAAGCCCGTCGTCGACCTGCCACAGCGGTGTCACCTTGGCGGTGCTGCCGTCCACCGAATTCGGGTGTGGCCAGTTGGTGCCCCACAGGATGCGGTCGACATTGGCACTGATCAGCATCTGGGCGAGCGGCGTGAAATAGCCGTAGTTCTCACGCGGGCCCGCGGTGACCGAGATCTTGACATAGGCCTTGCCGGATTTCACCAAGCTCACCAAGTCGGCGAAGCCAGGCTGCCCCACCCCAAGCGCCTCGTTCGCATTGCCGTAATGGTCGAACACCAGCGTCACCGGCGAGGCGGCGAATGTGTCTTTCATCGCGGCGATCACCGGCAGTGTCGTGTTGAGCTGGATATGCCAGTTGCGGCTCTTCATGCGCGCAGCGGCGGCGAGAAAGCGCTCGGTCGCGACTTTGGGATCGTTGATGCCGGCCGTCGAGAGATTGAGGCGTATGCCCTTGAAGCCAAGGGACGCGAGCCGATCCAGCTCGGCGTCGGTGGTCTTGTCGTCGATGACCGCCACGCCGCGGGCGTCGTTGCCGCGCGCCGCCATGCCATAGATGGTCGCGGAATTGTCGGGGCCGTACACGCTTGGCGTCACGATCACCACGCGCTGCATTTTGAGCGCCTTGTGCAGCGCAGTCATTTCGTCCGGCAGCGCCATCTCGGGCGTATAGGTGCGCCCCGCAAACCAGGGAAACTTGGCCGGATCGCCATGGATATGCGTGTGGCAATCGCAGGCGCCCGCCGGGATGTCGAAATTGATGGCGGTCGCCGGCTGCGACGCCTTGGCGTGGCCGGAGCGCGGTCGCAGCAGCACACAGCCGGCCGCTGCGCCGAGGACGAATTCGCGACGCCCAATCATGATAACCTCCCTTGTTGAAGACCTGCTTGTTGAAGCGAAGACCTGCTTGTTGAAGCAATGTCATTGCCGGATCCGTCGCCGGCCAAGCGAGATCCGGCAAGCTCCGGTGTTCGTCCGATGATGAGCCTATCTGATGAGCCTATCTCAAACGCGCGTTCCATGCGGCTTAAAAACCGCGGCACAACACTCAGCCGCACCGGCATAAGTCCGGACACAACCGGGCCGATTATCCGTAAAGTGGCTCGGCCCCTGGCGCGGAAACGGTGGGTCAACTAAGATGATCTGAGTGGTACGCCGATGGGCGTTTGCGCCAAGACCACATCGGGAGGATTAGTCATGAGTATCTGTCGTATAGCCTTGCTCTCACTTGCAATTGCGCCGCTCCTGGCGGCGCCGGCAAGCGCCCAGCAGCCGACGGGCGCCGAGCTTCTCGCTACCAAATGCTTCCAGTGCCACACCCAGGCGATGTGGCAGGACCAGCGCCAGGACGCGAAGGCCTGGGAGGCGAACCTCTACCGGATGGTCGGGCGCGGCGCGCTCTGGACCACCGAGGAGATCAAGCTGATGGCCGAATACCTCGGCGCCAATTTCGGACCGGCCGGAAAGTAGGCGCGCTGAGCGCCGCCAGCCGATAGCAGAGCAACACAGGACAAGCCCTAGGAGACGATCATGCGAGATCTGGTGGTAAAATATCTGTCGAAGGGCGTATCGCGCCGCAACTTCGTGACCGGCCTGACCAAGGCCGGCCTGACCATGACGGCGGCGCAATCGGTGCTCTCCTCGGTGAGCTCGGTCACCATGGCACAGACCGCGCCGGCAGCCGCCACCGGCCCCGTGAAGCCGTTCGAGGGCCACGGCGGCGCCGCCTTCGCCGAACAGCTCATTGCCTCGGGCGTGAAATACGTATTCGGCAACTCGGCGAGCGAGGACGCGCAGTTCTACGAAGCGCTCGTCGACCGGCCGCAGCTCAAATACATCCTCACCCCGCACGAGGGCCCGGGCGCCGCCATGGCGGCCGGCTACGTCAAGGCGTCGGGCGAGCCCGCGATGGTGATGCAGGCCGGCGTGGTCGGCATGGCCAACGCCATCGGCCAGATGTTCAACGCCCACAAGGAGCAGACGCCGCTCGTGTTCTACTCCTACCGTACCGACCAGTCGCGCCGCGCCGGCCGCGACGGCTTCGAGGAGGTGCTCAACCAGGAGCAGATGGTCCAGCCGATCACCAAGTATACCTGGCTGGCGCGCCGCGGCGACATGATCCCCGAGACCGTGCGCCGCGCCTTCAAGGCGGCGTGGACGCCGCCCTACGGGCCCTCCTACATCTCGTGGCACTCCGACTTCAACGACGAGCGCGTGAAGACCGAGATCATCCCGCAGGATCAGGTCGATCCGCGCATGCGGGTGCGGCCCAACCCGGATGACGTGCAGCGCGCCGCCAAGCTCCTGGTCGAGGCCAGGATGCCGCTGATGGTGGTGGGCGACGAGATCTACAAGGCGAAGGCCGCCGCCAAGGCGGTGAAGCTCGCCGAGATGCTCGGCATGCCGGTGACGCAGGTGCGCCAGCTCTACGCCAACTTCCCGGAAGGCCATCCGCTCTGGGTCGGCAATCTCGCCGGCGGCAATCTCAACTCGCTGCCCTACCCGAAGGGCTTCGACGTCGTCATCAACGTCGGCAACAAGTTCCAGCACAACGGCCCGGGCCCGATCGTACCGCGCGGCCCGAAGTTCATCGACATGCGCATCGACCACTGGAGCATGGGCAATGTCATGCTCACCGAGGTGCCGCTGGTGGCCGACGTCGGCTACGGCCTCGATGACATGATCGCGGCGGTCGAGCAGCTGTTGACGGCTTCGATCAAGCAGAAGGCCGCCGAGCGCGCCGACGAGGTGAAGAAGTTCTCCACCATGGCGAAGACGCTGCGCGGTCAGATCGTCAACAGCCCGGACTGGGACCAGGCGCCGCTGATCGCCGACCGGCTCACCTGGGAGGTGGCCCGGTTCGCCGATCCCGACGCCATCATCGTGCACGAAGCGGGCTCGGTCGCGCTGCACAGCTTCGACTTCAATCCGCTCGGCGGGCGCGAGCTGTTCTTCTACTACGGCGCCCACCTTGGCTCCGGCGTCGGCACCGCGGCGGGCGTCAAGCTCGCGCGGCCGAACCAGCAGGTGATCTGCCTCGTGGGCGACGGCTCGTTCACGTTCGGGCCGACCGCGCTCTGGAACATGGCGCGCCTGCAGCTGCCGGTGATCACCGTGGTCTACAACAACCACGCCTATGGCGGGCCGCACGGCCGCGTCATCAACAACGTGCCGGGCGGCCGCATGGTGCAGACCGGCCAGTTCGTCCACGACTATCTCGGCAGCCCGGACATGGACATGGCCGCGATCGCCAAGGGTTTCGGGGTGGACGGCGAAGTGGTCCACAACCCGACCCAGCTGCGTGAGGCGCTGGCGCGCGCGCGCAAGCACACCGTCGAGGGCAAGCCCTACCTGCTCGACGTGCAAGTCGCCCGCAAGGGCGTCGCCTGGGCGCAGAATCCGTGGGTCCCGCCGATCCGTGTCGCCGAGATGCGCACCCGCAAGGTGTGAGCTGCACCCGACTCGATCGTTCTTCGCATGGCCGGGGGCAACCCCCGGCCATGCGCATTCTCGCCCATGACCAGAAAGAACGGCGCTCAGAAATCCGGCTTGTTCGCTCTTGGGATCGGGAACAGATTGTGGCTGAAGCGGTCGTCATTGTTCTCGGCGCAGATGAACTCCTTCCACTCGCCCTCTTGCTTGCGCCAGCGCGCCATCATGTACATGGGCTCGTTGAAAGTGTCCTCGTCCTCGACCTTGACGAAGGCTTCAAGGAATTTCCCGTCCGCGGTCAGCTTGAAGCGCTCGGTCACACGAAGCTTTTCAGTGTGTGGCGTGCGGAACATATCGAGGAAGCTCAGCTTCGTGGACAGGCCGATGGTATCGACCACCAGCTCGCCGTTCTCGTAACGGCCGATCGATTCGCCGAACCAGGACGGCTTCACATATTCGGAGTGCTTGTCGGTCATGTGGATGCGACGCGAGAGCGAGTCACGCTGCCACACCATGTATGCCGTCTTCGGATTTTGTATGAAATAGAACGGCTCTGTGGTCCAGAGCAATTGTCCGGGAACGCTGCCCGGATAGCAGCGCGACGTCGCCAGGAACGGCATCCCGCGTTTGCCGGAGAGCACTTCCTCGTTCGATAGGCGCATTTGCTCTGCCGCCCACGGCTTGAGGATCGGGTCCTTATGGTTGCCGATGGCGAGCGTGACTTGCCGCCCCCCGCCCCGATCATTATTGCCCAGCAGCGGATGGTCGGGATGGTTCTTGATCGGCCCGCGCAGCCCGGCCGGCGGATCGAGCCAACCGTCGCCGTAAAGGGCGGTGCGGCCGTCCGCCCTGATGCGGACCCAGGCCCAGATGGACGGGTTCGATGCAAGCTCCGGGATCTTTCCGCTGGTCTGGGCAAAGGCGCTGCGGTCCGCGCCAGCCAGGATGCATGCGCCAAGGGCAAACGCTCCAAG
>DAIUEP010000237.1:0-7248 GCA_036845065.1 Xanthobacteraceae bacterium
CTCTATGATTCTAGTGCCGCTTTTCGATTTGAAGTTCCTGACAGAGTTTGCTGCAGGTGGTGCAGGAACTTCAAATCGGCGGCACTAGCTCAGTTTCAGTTTCCGCTCGTTCGGCTGCTTTTCCAGCGCGGCCACCTTCGCCTCCTCCTCAGCCAGAAGCTGAAGAATCATTCTTCTGGTGGAGTCGTCCGTGACCTCGGCCAATCGCGTGCGGAGGTGCTTGATATTCATGAGAGCGACGGTCTTGTCCATGACAGTACCCACTCTTTGACGCTTACCCCTCAACCTGCACCCGGAGACTACACCTTGTTGGGCGGTGGGACACACGATTAGTTTCCTATTTGTAGGAATCTGTCTCTTTTAACAGAACTGAATCGTGTGATGGATTGGAACGTCCGTCTCTCAAATCACTCGGAAAGCGCGCAGCAGCTGCCACGTTGAGAGCGTCACGATCAGCGTGCCGACCGCAATCATCAGCGCCCGCGCCGGCACGTGCTTGACCATCCATCCGCCGAACGGCGCTGCCAAGACTCCGCCGAGCACCAGCGGGACCAGATGCTCCAAGGTCGATGCGCCCAGCTCCACAAAAAATGTGGTCGCGGCCGCGACCGTAACGAAGAACTCGGTGGCGTTGACCGAGCCGACGACCTGGCGCGGAGCATGCCCGGAGCCGATCAGCGTCGAGGTTATCATCGGCCCCCAGCCGCCGCCGCCGCTGGCGTCGAGAAATCCCGCGACGAATCCCAGCGGGGTTGTCCAGCGCGCCGGCTGGTCGCGGGCGGCCGCAATCCGCATCGACTTGAAGAGGATGTAGACGCCCATGAGCAGCAGATAGCCATAGACGAACCGGCGCGCCGCGGCGACGTCGACGTTCGACAGAATCCAGGCTCCCAGGACGGCGCCAAGGACGCCGGTCAGACCGAGCCGCGTGATCAGCCGCCAGTCCACATTGCGATGATAGATATGCGAAGCCGCCGAGGCACCTGTGGTGAAGATCTCGGCGGTGTGCACCAACGCGCTTGCCTGTGCGGGCGGCAGCCCGAGGGCCAGCATTGCAGCATTCGCCAATACGCCGTACGCCATGCCAAGCGCACCGTCGACCAGTTGCGCAAGGAAGCCGACGGCGAACAACAGCATGAATTCGGTCGTCATCAACTCTCCTTCTCGCTGCGGTCGTGCGCCTCGCTATCGTGCATGTCCTGCCGCTCACGGACGAGAATGATCGCCGCCGCGCGTCGATATGACGCCGCACCCGAGTAAGCCGCACTACAATATCCACAGGCCCGAGCGTTGGCGAGATCGGTCCGGCTTTCCACCGTCAAGTTCCGTGTGATCCAGGGGGCGCGGCCCGGATTCGGTGCACTTGCGTCGGATTTCTCCGATCGGCACAGTCGCGCGCGGAGGAGAAACCAATGACCGATCTGAAATTGATCCGGACCGACGTGGTCGGCAGCCTGCTGCGGCCACCGGAGCTCAAGGAGGCGCGCTTAGCCCTTGACGAGGGGCGCATCGAGGCCGGGGCGTTCCGCACGATCGAGGATGCGGCGGTCGCCGCCGCGGTACGGCTGCAGGAGAGTGCCGGCCTCGACGTGATCAGCGACGGCGAGATGAGAAGGCTTAATTTCCAGGACAGTTTCGGCGCGGCGGTGGAGGGCTACGACGCCAATCGCTCGACGCTCAAGGTCTACGAGCGCCGCGTCGAGGGCTCCGCGCCGCTGCAGCGCTGGGACATCGCGCAGATGCACGACGCCGGTACAGCAGTGTCGCATCGCCGCCCGGCGAAGGCGCGCCTTACGCTCGCGCGCAATGTCCCGCTCGAGGAATACCAATTCGTCAGCAAGCTTGCGACGAGGCCCGTCAAGGTGTCGCTGATCGGGGCCGATCGGATCGCGCAACGCTTCGACTATCAGGCCTCGACCGCCGTCTACCGCGACCTTGACGATTTCGTCGATGACGTGGTGGCGATCGAGCGCGCGATCGTCGAGAGCCTGGTCAAGGCCGGCTGTCGTTATATCCATATCGACGCGCCGGGATTTACCGCCTATGTGGATGAGCCTTCGCTCGCGCAGATGCGCGCACGCGGAGAGGACCCGCAGCGCAATTTCGAGCGCTCGCTCAAGGCCGAGGCGGCGGTGGTCGCCGGTCTCGGCGTCGCCACCGGCATCCATCTCTGCCGCGGCAATCAGCGCAGCATGTGGCACCGCGAGGGCGCCTATGACGCGATCGCCGAGCGGCTGTTCAACGCGCTGCCGCACGATCGCTTTCTGCTCGAATACGACAGCCCGCGGGCCGGCAGCTTCGCGCCGCTGCGCTTCGTGCCCAAGGGCAAGGTGGTCGTGCTCGGTCTCGTCAGCACCAAGGTGCCTGAGCTCGAGTCCGTCGACGCGCTCAAGCGCCGGATCGACGAGGCCGCGAAGGTGCTGCCGCTCGAGCAGCTTGCGATCAGTCCGCAATGCGGCTTCGCGTCCGACGTTGTCGGCAACCTGCTCAGCGCGGACGAGCAGAAGCGCAAGCTTGAGCGCGTGGCGGAGACGGCGCGGCAGGTGTGGGGTTAGAGCATGTTCCGATGACGTTGAATTCTGCATCTCAACCGTTCGTCCCCGCGCAAGCGCTAGGCATGCACAACGGGTGGCGCGCTTGTGCTTGCTACTTCGTGGACGGCTTGAAGAATCTCAAATCCGGCGGCGCCTGATCCTTCTTGGTTGGCATCAGGTAGCCATCCTGACTCTGGTAATAGGCGTCCTTGCCGATGCGGACCATGGAGTTGTTCTCCGCGCAAACCGCGGTGCGCCAGACCGGCTTTGGGCTCGGGTCGCGCTTGGCCTTCTTGGTCACCGACCAGGGCTGAGTCAGCGCGTTGTCGATCACCGTGATATCGTCGATGAGGATGTTCTTGTCGGACTTGTCGAGATAGATCCGCTCCTTGATGATCGACTGGTTGTCGCGATGCAGCGGCAGCCCGGTGCCGTCATAGACGCGCGTGCCCTTGAACAGGCGCGTCTCGACTTCGAGCACGTCGTAGCGGCCGTCGCCGTCCTGGTCGATCCATTTGCCGATCGAATAGCCCGCCAAGGTCGGCTCGTAGTCGCCTTCGGCCGGCCAGCCACGCCCATCGGTGTAGATCCGGCGATAGGAGTCGTTGACGTGGCTGATCATGATGTAGGTGATGTCGGGCGTGACCACGATCTCCATCGGATCGTAGAGGCTCATCATCATTGGCATCCCTTGCGGCATGCAGTACCAAGACGCCATGTCGCCAGGCCCGCCTTCGGCCATGTCGGCCAGATTGGCCTCGTAGACCTTTCTGTATTCGGGCGTGAGCGGGGCTTTGCGACCCTCGCTTTCCCATCGGTTGGGGCTGGCGCGATGCCATTGCCCCTTGAGGTCGGGGTACTTCGCCATGTCTTGTGCGTCGGCGCCCGCCACCATCAACATTGATGCAGCCGCAAGTGCGATCAGGCCGCTTGCGCTCGGATGTGGCATCGCTGGTCCTCCCGTCACGGCAACAGTGAAACGTTGCCTTCCTTGGCTTCCTCAAACAGGAAGGTAGACCAGGATTCCGCGCAATCCAATCGGTTCATGGGACCGGCAAGACGAGCGCCGCCGGAGGTGTGACGGTTGCACGGCTGCAACCCCGCCGGGCAGCGGTCGAGCAGGTTGCGAACGGAATGTCGCCGCAGCTATTCCGCCGCCACGCGCGTCTGCAGGTCGGCATCCGCCATCAGGTCCGGGTCCATCGCGCGGAGCTCCTCGCGGACCTTTTCCTTGATCTGCACGGTGTTGGTGCGCGAGCCTTCGCCGATCCGATCGACCTCGACGATGGTGTCGATGTGCTCGATCACGGCGACGCGCTTCTCGTTCGGCGCCGCGATGATGATCTGCAAACCGAGCTTCTTGTAGAAGCTCATCATCTGCCGCTGGTTCTTGCCGTCCATTTTCGAGAACGCTTCGTCGAAGATCGCGAGCGCCATGCCCGACGGCTTTCCCGGCCGTCGCTCGGCGCTGCCGTACACCGAGGCGAGCGAGGCTCCGATCGCGACGTAGATCGGCACCTGCTGCTCCGCGCCCGAGCCCGTTCCGCGCCGGGTCTCCCAGCGGGTGGTGCGGCCTGAGACCACGTCCTGCATATGGATCTCGAACGTGTAGAAGTTGCGGTAGTCCTCGAACTGGGAGAAGTCCTTCTCCGGGTCTTCGAGCAGGGCTTCGAGCTCGGCAATCGTGTCCTTGTATGGAAAATTCGCCGGCATCTCGTCGCCGCGGAACAGCATGTCGAGTGCTTCCGGCGTCGTCTTCGCGATCTCGATGATCTTGAGGATCGGTTGGAATTCGACGACGCGGGTGTGGTGGAACGAATAGCGCTCGTTATGGAACGGATGGTCGTGCAGGCCGCGGTTCACGGCCTGCAGCTCCCGCTCCATCTTGCTGATGCGGGAGGTCAGCGCGTTGATGAACTCGCCCCGCAACAGCGTCACGGCCTTTTCGGAGGCCTCCTTGGCCTGGCTTTCATAACGGCGCAGCTCGTTGGTCTCGATCTCGCCGATCAGCTGCTCCATCCAGGGCTTGATCTCGCGTAGCGGCTCGCTCTCGGTGCCGACCTGCGAGCTGACGCCGAACGCCTCGAAGTAGTCGTTCAGCGCCTCGCGTACGCGGCGCTCGATCCTGCCCCGCTCGGCATCGGCGGCGGCTTCGCCGGACGAAGCCTTGCTGGCGACGGCGCGGTGGCGCTCGATCTCGCTCTTCTGCCCGCACGCCTCCAGGCGCTCGCGATGCGTTGCGCGGCCCTTGACGCGGTCGTAGAGCAACAACGTCTTGCCAAACGCCGACCACGCCGCCTTGAGGTTCATGTCCGATCCGGGCGTGCTCTCGCCGTCCGAGAGCTTGCGGGCGCAGACCTGCGCTTCAACCTCGTACTTGTTGACGAGGCGCTGCTGCTCGTCGCGCTCGGCCGTGCGTGCGACCTTGTTCGCGGCTTGCGACTTGCGCTTGTCGCGTAAGCCGCCGTCGCCGGTGCCGTCGAGCGCGCTGATGCGCGCATCGGCTTCCGCCCGCTCCGTCATCGCCGCGCCGTAGGTCGCCGCCAGCGTCGACAGCGCCGCGCCCACGTCCTCGCACAGCGCCTTGAGCGCGGCGTGGGCGGCGTCGGCAGCGCGCGCGAGCTTGGCCGTTTCATCGGCGGCCTCGTCGAGCTGCCAGGCTTGATCCTCCAGATCCCGGAGCGCCTTGGTTTGCGCCGTCTTGCCGATCTTGTAGCCCGATGGTTCGCTGGCGCGGTGCGTGCGCACGAGCCCGTCGTCGTAGAGGCCGTCCTTCATGATCGCGCGGCCCGGCTCGTTGAACTCGTTCAGGCTGTTGGCGAGCCTGACCGAGCCGTAGCGGCGCATGATGAACGCCATTGCGTCGGGGTCGAGCGCGCGGAAGATCGACGGGAAGGTTCCTGCTTGCGGCTGCGTGCGGTGGGCTTCGAGCTTGTTCAGGCTCACCAGGGCGGCGCCGCGGAACTCGCGCCGGCCTTCCTTGAACACCGCGGTGGCCTGCGCGATGTGCGCCCGGTCGACAAAGACGGCTTCCCGATCGCGGCCGAGCAGGCCCTCGGCTGCCGCGGTCCACTCCGGATTGGCGACCTCGACAAGGTCGCAGAGCACGCGCGGAACCATGCCGTTCTGCCGAAGCTTGCGGCAGAGATCCTGCGTGCTGTCGGCAAGGTGGGCGTTGGCGTTTCCGGCCGCGTGCTGGCGGATGCGGTCGCGGATGCGATCGCGGCGCTCGCGCTGTTCGGCTGCGTCCCGGAACAGTTTCTGGCGGGCGTCGTCGACCTTCTTCAGAAGCGCCGGCGCCAGTTCCAGCACGGCCGCCTCCGCGGCCGCAAGGCCCGCGGGGAGCCGCTCGATTTGGGCATCCCTGACGAGGCGGGTGAGCGTCTCGATTGTCGCCGCATGCTCGTCGAATCCCAGTCCGCGCATCGCGCCAAGCGGCTCGAGCAGCCGGACTGCGCCCATGCGCTTGCTGAATTGCGCCGACGCCGACGCCGCCGTCTGCTCCGCAGATCTCATAGCCTGCTGCAGCGCGCCGCGTCCGGTTTTGTTGTCGTGCTCGAGGATCGCGATGCTCAGCCGCTCGATCTCGGCATCGATGCCCTTGATCTCTTCGTTGATGCCGTTCAGCGCCTCTTTCGCGGTGTCGCGCTGGGCTTGCGCGCGGCGCTGCTTGTCCCTGAGCTCGCGGTTGGCGGTGCGCACCGCCAGCCATTCCGCGCGCTTGGCGATCCAATGCTCGCGGAATTTCCGCTCGTGGGCGCCGTCGAGCTCGGCGATGATCGCCTGCAGCGCCTTGAGCGCCTCGAGGCGCTCGCGCATCTTGCGGATCGTCTCGTTGATGGTGCGGTAGGTCTGGATCGATTCGCGCAGCTCCCCGACCCGCATGTTGTTCTTCTCGAGGATGTAGTCCCGGACGAACTGGTTGGCAGTCTGGTCGTGGTCGAGCGTCATCGCGTTGACGATGGCCTTCTGCAGCGAGTTCGCGTTCTGCTCGCCCGCGGAACCATGCGGCAGCAGGTGCCGCATATATTCGCGCACATAGTCGATGGCGCGGTCGCGGTGGTTGACGAAATTCTCCTCGCCGACCGCCTTCACCATGCGCGACCTGACGTCATCCCATTCGGCCGGGAAGCGGCCCTCCGGGCGCACCTCGATGAAATCCTGCGCGGTGAAGATGCGGCCGACCGCGATGAAGCGGCCAAGCACGGTTTCGTTGCTGTCAGACTTGCGCGCCTCGATCGCCATGCCGATGGTGACCGGCGGACGCTTGCCGTCGGTGTCCTCGAAGCTGAGCGTAATGTAAGTGCGCGCCTGATCGCGGCGGCGCTCGTCCTCGCCCAGCGTTCCCAGGCAATAGTCGGCCACCGAGCGCTTGGAGGCGCCGCGGCTCTTGCCTTTGTCGCCGGCGACGGCGTTGAGCCGCTGCAGGTTGCGGTTGCCGCCGGTGAGCACGACCTGCGCCATGTCGAGGATCGTCGACTTGCCCGATCGGTTCTCGCCGAACACGCCGGCGTGGCCCCCGATCTCGACGTCCTCGACGTCGAACAGGTGCCAGTTCACCATGGCGATGTGACGGAGCTCCATCATGTGTCGTCGTCCTCCTGCGGCGGCGGCGAGCGCGCCTCTTCATGCCGGACGTAGCGTTCGATTCTCTGTAGCGCGTCGCCGCCGCTGATCAGCTTGATCATCGGCCGGATCGCGACCTCGCAATCCT
>DAIUEP010000238.1:0-3686 GCA_036845065.1 Xanthobacteraceae bacterium
AGCCAAGTCCGAAGCCCGCCGGCGCGAGCGGCTGTCCTCGGTCGCGACCGCGATCAGGCTGCTCAAGGCGTTCTCGGAGGACGAGGTCGATATCGGCATCAGCGATCTGGCACGCCGGCTCGCCATCGCCAAGAGCACGGCGCATCGGCTGGCGGTGACGCTCGTCTCGGAGGGGATGCTGGAGCAGGACCGCAGCACGGGAAAGTATCGCCTCGGCGTGGCGCTGTTCCGGCTCGGTGCGCTGGTGCGCCGGCGCATGGAGGTGTCCAACGAGGCGCGGCCGTTCCTCTATGATCTGCGCGAGAAGATCAACGAAAGCGTTCACCTCGCGATCCTGGATGGCACCGAGATCATGTACGTTTACAATCTTGAAAGCACGCACGCGATCCGCATGCGTTCCGATCTCGGCGTGCGCAAGCCGGCGCATTGCACCGCCGAGGGGCAGGCAATCCTGGCGTTTCAGCCGCAACCGGTGATCGACGAGGTGATCGCGGCCGGGCTCGTGCCGCGCACGCCCAAGACCATCACGACTCCCGACAAGTTCATCAAGGCGCTGGCGGCCGTTCGCCAGCGCGGCTGCGCGGTCGAGAACGAGGAAAGCGAGCTCGGCATGGTGTGCGTCGCGGCACCGATCCGCGACGACACCGGCGCCGTGGTGGCGGCGGTGGGCATCGCTGGGCCGGAGACGCGGCTGTCGAAGCGGGCAGTGACGACCATCGCGCCGCACGTGATCACGGCTGCGGATCTCGTGTCGGCGCGGCTCGGCTATCGGGCGCGAGCGGCGGGCTAACTCGGAGCTGGGCGCTCAGAGAGAGCGTCCCATTGAACGTCCGATTGTCCAAGGGCGTGAAACAACACGTCGAACAATACAACGGATGCGAAAATCGCCAGCACACATCCTTCGGGACTAGGGCAATACTCATACCTACAAAAGCCAGGCACAATGACGTCAAAGGTGGTAGCAACGAGCGCGAAGCCCGGATCGGACTTGTGAAATATGTGAAAGTTGAGTGGGAGCCCCGCTCCCAAGAGTGGGTTCCAACCGAAGTCAGATTTGATCTCAAAAATGAGGTCTTTTGATTTTTTCACAAACTTCCTTTTCCGAGCAGCAAAGCCTTTCGCGGCAGAATACTTCTCTACAAAGGGAAGTATGGAGCGCTTCTGATTGGTCAGCCCTTCGGATGAGATCGATAATTCTTCGAACTCCTGTTGTTTCAGAGTCTCGAAGTGCTTTCTTTCATTTTCCACGAAGGAGCGGTCCTTAAACGCCTTGGTGTACTCATAGAGGCCCTTCAGAAGTGGGGGGTACCGATACGGAGGCTCTGCAAAATCAACCTTGGCAGCGAGCTCATCGAGATATGTGGAACGGTAGATTGGGCCAACACCGAAAAACCTTGAATTGGAGTGAGCCCGACCCGCACAAGATATCCATTCGGCGGCACATTCGTCCCAATAGCGATTGAGTTCAGGGCCATCATTCCCGCAAAACTGAATGACTCGTTCTTGCCACTTTCGATGCAAAGAGAGGCCGTGCCCTTCGAGCGCGGCCTGTATTGCTGGGCGCCCTGGCCAACGAGAGAGCGACTGAAGCAAGGCGCCTTGCATGCGACCAACCCTTCGAGTCGGCCAGTTAGCTGCGGTGCGATCCGCTTTTTGAATTAAGCCCGCAACGCCACCAGCATCTCTTCGATGTAGTCGTCGTTGCTGGCGATCACGAGCATCGACGCGTGTGGGCGCAGGCTCGCCAGCGTCTTCGAGAGCTCGTCGTCCGACTTGGCAGCGCTGCCGATGATCAGCGCCGTCGTCATGACCTTGCGGGCGTTGCAGGCTTCCGCGATCACGGAGGCGGCATCCGCGCTGGCGCCGGCGCTCGCCACCATCACGATCAGGTCGGCGGTGGCGATCTCGTCCATCAGGTCCTTGGTGCGCCCGGCGAGGTCGGAAAGCCACGCCTTCATCGATGAGCGGTCGCCGCTCTTCGGCGCGCTGTCGATCTTCGGCGCGGTGAAGAACGTTGCCCGCTGCCAGGAGCCCTGCGCCACGCGCTTGACCACGGCCTCGCTCGGACGATCGAGCGCGACCACCTTCACGGCGCGCGGCGAGGAATTCGGATAGTTGATCCGATACCGCGCCTCTTCGGCAGTGGTCATCCGCGCGCTTTCGGTCTGCATGGCGTGCTCCTCAACAACTCTGTCGCTCAGACCGTCGCGTGCGCGACGCCGGGCCGGGAGGTGAGCGCCTCCTTGGCGGCATCCTTGAACGCCTGGTCGGGCGGCAGCACCACGGACGCCGAGCGCACCCGGTGATGTGCGGGATCGACGCCGGGCGGAATGGTGCCCTTCTCGACCAGCGCCTTGGCGGCGCGCATCAGGCGGTGGCGCGCCATGATGATGCCGTTGTCGGTGGAGACCAGGTTCTCCTTGGTGCGATCGCAGATCGGGCCCATGCTCTCCTGCAGCGAAGCGTCCTGGCTGGCGAAGCCGGCGACGCCGCTGAAGGTCCTGCCGGCCTTCTGGGCGGCGCGGTCCATCAAGTAGTCGTTGTCCTTGTTGGCGAGCGGCCGGAACGTGCCGGGCACATATTTGCAGTGCACGCCGGCGCCGTCCTTCATGGCGTCGACTTCACGCTTGGAGAGCGCGCGGGTCGGATGGAAGTCGTAGGTCCAGGCCCAGCAGTTCTCGTCGTCGATCGGGATCCAGAAATGGCCGTGGATCGGGTGGTCGGCGCGCGGCGGGATCATGGTGAAGGTCGGCATCACCCAGGGCGTGATGCGCCAATAGAAGTTGCCGTTCTCGGCGTTGCGGCGGGCGCCGATGTAGAGGCCGCCCGGCTGCTCGACGACCTCGAAGTGCGGCTTCATGTCGGAGAGGTTGTACTCGTTGCCCTTGGCGCCCTTGAACAGCGGGTCGGAATGCAGGTCGCCGCGGTGCAGGAACGAGACGTGGCTCGAATCGATGCCGCCTTCCATCGCCTGCAGCCAGTTGCTTTCCTGAAAGCGCTTGGAGATGAAGGTCTGGTCGGCCGGAACGGTCGCGAACTCCCACTCGGGCAGCGGCGGCTGCTTGTCCGCCGGGCCCATATAGGTCCACAGCACCGGACCGCGCTTCACCAGCGGATAGGACTTGAGCTTGACCTTGCTGCAGAAACCGCTTTCGACCGGCTCGGACGGCACCTCCGTGCACTGGCCGGTCACGTCGTATTTCCAGCCGTGATACGGACACCGCAGCCCGCTCTCCTCGTTGCGGCCGAACCAGAGCGAGACGCCGCGATGGGCGCAGAACTCGTCGATCAGGCCGTAGCGGCCGTCGGTGTCGCGGAACGCGAGCAGGCGCTCGGACAGGATCTTCACCCGCACCGGCGGACATTCATTCTCCGGCAATTCGTCGGCCATCAGGGCGGGCAGCCAGTAGCAGCGGAACATCTGGCCCATGGGTGTGCCGGGGCCGGTCTGCGTCACCAGGTCGTTCTGTTCTCTTCTCAGCATCGGAGGCCTCCGAGGGCGATCATCATGGCTGTCGAGCTCTGCGTGCGCGCTTGAGATTGTATATGGTAGGACATCGCGGGCGCTGGAAGGGAGCGGCTTGCGCCTTGGCGCGTGTTCTTCTATACGGAACAACGTTCCAAGATTGATAACATCGCGGTTCAGCAAGGTCAACGATCGCCAGGTCAACGATCGCCAGGTCAAC
>DAIUEP010000238.1:3786-7241 GCA_036845065.1 Xanthobacteraceae bacterium
AGGTCAACGATCGCCAGGTCAACGATCGCCAGGTCAACAACGTCGAAAACGTCAACAGGTCAATAACGTCAATAAGCTCAACGAGGAGTCCATGCCACAACGCATTGATCTGTGCGGCACCGCCGAGGTCGCGCCCGGCAACGCGCTCAAGGTCGAAACCGGCAATCTGGTGCTGGCGGTGTTCAACGTTGATGGTGAATTCTTCGTCATGGACGACCTCTGCTCGCACGGGCCGGGCTCGCTCTCGGAAGGCTATATCGACGGCGACGTGGTCGAGTGCAACTTCCACAACGGCCAGTTCAACATCAAGACCGGCGAAGTGGCGGCTCCGCCCTGCATGGTGCCGATGAAGACCTACAAGACCATGGTGGAGAACGGTCGCGTCATCATCGAGACGGACTAGAGATGGGTCTTGATGACTCACAGATCGTCATGGCCGGGCTCGTCCCGGCCATCCACGTCTTGATGTTACGAGAGAAGAAAGACATGGATGCCCGCGACAAGCGCGGGCATGACGGTGCAAAATGCACCGCTGTCGGACAATCGCAAGGAAGCCGTGGGGATGAAAGGCCTGTTCTCGAATGGCGTGAAAGCGGTGGTGCTCGACCTCCTGCCGGAGTTCGATCGCTTGAGCGGGGTCACGCCTGCCATCACCTGGGCATCGACCAACATGCTTCTCGACGAGATTGCCAGGGGCGCGACCGGCGATCTCGCCATCCTCACTGACGAGGCGATCGATGATCTGATCCGGCAGGGCAGGATCGTGGCCGGCAGCCGCGTCGATCTCGCCCGCTCGGCCATCGGCATCGCGGTGCGCCAGGGCGCGCACAAGCCCGATATCGGCTCGGCGCAGGCGCTGAAGACTACGCTGCTCGCGGCGCGCGCGATCTCCTATTCGAAGACCGGCATCAGCGGCGTCTATTTTCCGACCGTGCTGGATCGGCTCGGGATCGCCGCGCAGGTGGCTTCGAAAGTCTTGATTCCGCCCCCCGGCGTTCCGGTCGGCGAGGTGGTGGCCAAGGGTGACGCCGAGATCGGCGTGCAGCAGATCAGCGAGCTTCTGCCGGTTCCCGGCATCGAGATCGTCGGCCCGCTGCCCGCGGAGCTGCAGAAGCTGACCGTGTTCTCGGCGGGTCTATTCGTCGGTGCCGAGGAGCCGCAGATCGCGAAGGCGCTGGTCGCGCTGCTCACCGCGCCTGCGGCACGGCCCGCCTACCAGCGCAAGGGCATGGAGCCGGTGGCGTCGCGCTCGACCCTTGATCCGTCATCCTGAGGTGCTCTCCGAAGCCGAGCCTCGGCCCGAGTGCGGCCGTTCATCCTTCGAGGCCCGCGCAAAAAGCGCGGTCACCTCAGGATGATGGATTAGGGCGCGGTGCTAGAGTGGAAAGCTTACCGGTGCTGCGTGATGGTATCGACCAGCGCGAGCCGCCCCTTCTTCACTTCAGCGAGCGCGCGACGGAGCGCCGGCTGGATGTCCTGCGGCTTGTCGATCGGGCCTTCGCCATAGCAGCCCAGCGAGCGCGCGAGCGCGCCGAAGTCAGGCTCCGGACCGAACAGATCCATGCCGATATGGGCCTTGGCCTCGTCGGTGCCGCGCAGCTTGGCCATGCGGATCTGGTGCGCCCAATCGTTGTAGTAGGCGCGGTTGTTGTGCATCACGACCAGCATCGGGATCTGGTACTTGGCCGCGATCCAGAGCGCGCCGGCATCGAACATCAGGTCGCCGTCGGGATTGATGTTGACCGCGAGCCGGCCCTTCTCCTTGCAGGCCATCGCGACGCCGAGCGAGATGCCGATCTGGGTCGAGGTGCCGAGCTCCACGCCCGGGTGCCGGTACGGCTTGTCGAAGTCCCAGAGCTTGCGCACCTCGTGCTTGAGGTTGTTGGCGGTGAGCACCCAATCTTCATTCTTGATGACCTCCCAGACTTCGAGCGCGAGCCGCTGGAAGGTGATCGGGGAGGCGTCCCAGTTCTTCTTGGCGTCCTGCTGCCACTTGCCCCAGACCTCGTCGTGGCGCTTGCCGATCGCGACCTTGCGGTCCTCGATCTTCTTCTTGAGGCCGGCATCCTTTGCGATGCGCTCCTTGCAGATGCGGGTCAGCTCGGGGATGCCGATCTCGGTGTCGCCGAGCGCGCGCACCGAGCACGGTTGCATGCGGCAATAGTCCATCGCCCACTTGCTGATGCCGACCTCGGCGAAGCCGATCTCGACATAGTCGCAGTTCGGCGCTACCAGCGGCTCGAGCTGCCGCGTCATGCTGTTGAGCTCGGTGAGCTGCTTCTCCCAGTCCTTCAGGTCGAGACCGAGGACGAGGTCGGTGTGCTTGAGCGACGCCTTGTCCATGCTCAGGCAGAGCGGATGCTTGTTCGGGAAGTTGAGCGCGTTGTTGACGTCCCACACCGCCGAGCCGGTGGTCTCGGCCAGTGCGACGATGTTGTTGAAGCCGTTCGGACGACGGCCGGCATACTCGGCGAGCAGCATCGGGTGCTCGGCCTTGAGCAGCTTGTCGGCGATCGTCTCGATCGCGCGCGGATCGGGCGCCATCGGCGCCGGCACATGCACGGCGAACTCCGGCGGCAGCGCGACCTTGTCGGTCAGCGGCGTTTCCTGCATGGCGGCGTCGTAGCACATGTAGATCGGGCCTTTCGGCTCGGTCATCATGACCGAATAGGCGCGCGCGAAGCTCTCCGGCACGCCGTGGATCGAGGTCGGCTGATAGTCCCACTTGGTGTAGTCGCGGACCGCGTTGCCCTGCACGAGGGCGGTGTGGGTCCAGTCGATGTGCGGGCGGCGCTTGGCTTCGTCCATCGGGCCGGTGGCGCCCATGATGAAGACCGGAACGCGGTCGAGGTAGGCGTAGTAGATCGCCATGCAGGCGTGCAGCAGCCCCACGAGGTTGTGCAGGATGACGGCGGCCGGCTTGCCGGTCGCCTTGGCGTAGCCGTGGGCGATCTGCACCGCGATTTCCTCGTGGTTGCAGAGCATCATGGGCGGCTCGTTGTTGCCGTAGTTGACGAGCGAGTCGTGCAGGCCGCGAAAGCTCGCGCCCGGATTGAGGGTGATGAATGGAAAGCCGTAGCGCTTGATCAGGTCGACGATGACGTCGGACTGCCAGCCGGTGTAGTTCTTAACTTTCGCGTCCATGGGAATTCTGTCGCCCTCTGCTGAGCCCGTGCGCCGGGATGCATGAAAAATGCCCCGTCTAACATTCACGGGCAAAGCGGCGCGTCAAGAGACGCCGAAGTCTCCAGCCGCGCGGCCCGTAGGCGCACCGCACCATTCCCGGTTTGCGTCATGCCCGGCCTTGTGCCGGGCATCCACGACTTTGAGACAAGCAAGACGTGGATGGCCGGGACGAAGCCCGGCCATGACGTGGAGAGGTGTCGGCCGTTGCTATTAACGCAGGATTTCCGCCGCCTTCTGCACGACCGCGGGCGGCGTCTGGTAGACCTCGG
>DAIUEP010000239.1:0-7209 GCA_036845065.1 Xanthobacteraceae bacterium
GCGCGCATCGACGGCTCAGGCGGCGAATCGTAAGGCGGCATGGCGGCTGCCGCCCGGCGCCAGTCGGATGTGGGCGCCGCCTTGGGCGGCGGGTCACGCGGAGCGGGATCGCGCGCGTCTCTGCGCTCATAGTCGGCGAACGGATCGGATTGTCCAATCAGACGGGCGAGTTCAGCGAGCGGATCGCCAGAGGGCCGTTCGTCCGCAGGGTGCCCCCCGCGGCGCGCGGCCTCGCTCGATCGTTTTGCTCGCAACCTATTGTCGTCCGCCATACTCATTCCGTTTCCGGTTACTGGCGTCGAGTGAGAGCTTACCGCATCTCCTCAGGCGCATCGACACCGAGCATGGCGAGCCCGGAGGCGAGAACAGTCACGACGCCTTGCACCAATGCAAGACGCGCCAAGGTCATTAGTGGATCATTCTTTATAATGAAGCGTAAATGTGGCGTGTCTTTGCCGCGGTTCCATTGCGCATGAAAATCGCTCGCAAGCTCATATAAATAAAAGGAAATTCGGTGCGGCTCGTGGGCCAGGGCGGCGCCCTCGAGGAGGCGCGGATAAACGGCGAGTCGCCGCATCAGGCCAAGTTCGCCCGGATCGTCGAGCCGCTCCAGGGGGGCCCCCGCAAACATTACCGCCAGGGCGGGCGCCTCCGTGGGCAGGTCGGACAGGACTTCGCGGACGTTGCGGAACACCGACCGACCACGGGCGTGGCCATACTGGACATAGAAAACCGGGTTGTCGCGCGACTGCTCGATCACCTTGGCGAGATCGAATTCCAGGACAGCATCGTTCTTGCGATAGAGCATCATGAAGCGCACGGCGTTGCGGCCGACTTCCTCCACGACCTCGCGCAGCGTCACGAACTCGCCGGCGCGCTTTGACATCTTGACCGGCTGCCCCTCGCGCATGAGCTTCACGAGCTGAATGATCTTGATGTCGAGTTCCGCCTTGCCGGCACTAAGCGCCTTGACCGCGGCCTGCATGCGCTTGACATAGCCGCCGTGGTCGGCGCCCCAGACGTCGATCATCGACGTGAAGCCGCGATCGATCTTGGACTTGTGATAGGCGATGTCGGAGGCGAAGTAGGTGTAGCTGCCGTCCGACTTCTTCAGCGGACGATCGACATCATCACCGAACGCCGTGGCGCGGAACAAGGTCTGCTCGCGATCCTCGTAGTCCTCGACCGGCGCGCCCTTGGGCGGCGGCAGGCGGCCTTCGAAAATGTGGCCCTGCTGGCGCAGGAACTCGATCGTGCTGGCGACCTGGTCGCCGTCCTCGGTCAGCGATGACTCCGAAAAGAAGACGTCGGGCACGACGCCGAGCGACCACAGATCGTTGCGGATGTCCGCCATCATGATGTTGATGGCGCGCTCGCGCACGATCGCCTTCCATTCGCTCTCGGGCTTGCGCAAGAGCTCGTCGTTGTAGTCTGCCTTCAGCTCCTCGCCGACCTGTTTGACATAGTCGCCGGGATAGAGCCCTTCGGGGATCGCGCCGATGTTCTCGCCCAGCGCTTCGCGATAGCGCAGGAAGGAGGTCTGCGCGAGCGCCTCGATCTGGGCGCCGGCGTCGTTGATGTAGTATTCCCGCGTCACCTGGAAGCCGGCAGCGATCAGCAGGTTGGCGAGGGCATCGCCGAACACGGCGCCGCGGCAATGGCCGACATGCATGGGACCAGTGGGATTGGCGGACACGTATTCGACGTTGACCATTGCACCGTTGCCGGCGGTGCTGCGTCCGTATTGCGCTCCGGCATGCAGGACCGTGCGCAGCGCCTCGAACCATGCCGTCGGCTTGAGCGTCAGGTTGATGAAGCCAGGGCCCGCTATCTCGACCTTTTCGATCAGGGGATCGGCGCGCAGGCGATCGCTGATCGCATCGGCGAGCTCGCGTGGCTTTTTCCCGGCGTCCTTGGCCAGCACCATGGCGGCGTTGGTCGCCATGTCACCATGCGCGGGATCGCGCGGCGGCTCCACGACGACGCGCGATTGGTCGATGCCAGAAGGCAGCACGCCGGCCGCGATCAAGGCAGCGTTGGCGGAGCGCACCTTGTCCAGCACAGTGGCGAAGATGTTCTGATCAGTCATGGTCTTAGCTGCCCCCCGGAGCAAAGCCGCGCGTAACCCAGATTGCGAGTCAAGTCAAAGCGCGGCCTTGCTTTTTCTTTTAGCTCAAACCGGTTTCCAGTTCGTGTCAGAGGTTGCCGCGACGTATCACGAACTTCGGAAACGGGGCACTAGCGTAGCTCGGGGGTCGTATCGAACAGCCGTGCGTGCTCGATCAGAGCGTAGCGGTCAGTCATCCCGGCGATGAAATCGGCGACTTCGCGTTGGCGGGCGGCGGCGTCACCGGCCGCCGCGCGCTCGGCCCATTCAGCCGGCATCTCGTCGGGGCTTGCCGCGTAGCGGGCAAACAGGTCGCACACCACCTCCTCCGCTTCCGACATGATGCGCATAACGCGCGCGTGTCGGTACATGCGGGGGTAGAGAAAGCCCTTGATGGCGCGGTCGGCCTCGGCCATCGCGGCGGAAAAGGCGCCGACCGGACCGCTTGCGCCGCGCACATCCGCGGCCGAGCGGGGCCCCAACGCCTCAAGGCGTACGCTCGTTTCGGTGATCACGTCCTCGATCATGCGGGTAATCAGCCGCCGCACCAGCTCATGCACGATCCGACCGGCATCGAGCACCGCATGAGCCCGCCGGATCTGGCCGAGCAGATCGGCCGCCAGCGGCAGCTCGCTGAGATCGTCGAGCGCAAACAGCTCGGCGCGCAAGCCATCGTCGATATCATGGGCATCATAAGCGATGTCGTCGGCAAGCGCCGCGACTTGCGCTTCGGCGCTGGAGAAGCTCCAGAGATCGAGCTCCTGCACGCCCTCGTACTCCCTGATCGCGTGCGGCAGGCCGCGCTCGCGATAGCGGCCAACGGGCTTCCCGGCGCGATCGGTGAGCGGGCCGTTGTGCTTGAGCAGCCCCTCGAGCGTCTCCCAGGTGAGATTGAGGCCGTCGAAAGCTGCATAGCGGCGCTCCAGCACGGTCACGGTCCGCAGCGTCTGGGCGTTATGATCGAAGCCGCCGACCTCGGCCAGGCAGCGGTCGAGCGCGCGCTCGCCGGCATGGCCGAACGGTGGATGACCGAGATCGTGCGCGAGCGCGAGCGCCTCGGCGAGGTCCTCGTCGAGCCCCAGCGCCCGCGCGAGCGAGCGGGCAATCTGCGCGACCTCGAGGGTATGCGTGAGCCGGGTGCGGAAGTGGTCGCCCTCATGGAATACGAACACCTGGGTCTTGTGCGCGAGCCGGCGAAACGCCGCCGAATGGATGATGCGGTCGCAGTCGCGCCGGAAATCATTGCGCGTCGGGCTCGGCGGCTCGCCCCGGCGCCGACCGCGGCTGCGAGCGGGGTCGGATGCATAGGGAGCGCGCTGCCGCGGCGCCTCGACCACCATGTTTCTCCTGCCCCCGCCGATTGACCCAGGCCACCGGCGCACTTAACTATCGGGAAGGCCATCTGGCAATCGTCGAACAGGCCGGGCAGGACACAATGGACGGCATAACGGTTTCGGAACGGGCCGCACGGCGGATCGGCGAGATTTTGGGGCGTGAGCCGGCGGGAACGATGCTGCGCTTGAGCGTGGAAGGCGGCGGCTGTTCCGGCTTCCAATACAAATTCGACATGGATCGGGGCCAGGCGCCCGACGACGTCATCGTGGGCCGCGATGGCGCGCTGGTGCTGATTGATCAGGTGTCGCTGAAATTTCTTACCGGCTCCGAGATCGACTTCGTTGACGATCTGATCGGCGCGTCATTTCGCGTGAACAATCCGAACGCCAAGGCCTCCTGCGGCTGCGGAACCAGTTTCGCGCTCTGAGCGGCCGGCCGCGTTGGTCCACTTGAACGGGACTTCGGATGCCCGCTTCTCGCCGCCGGATCCTCGCTACGCTCGGCGCAGTCTCCGCCGCAGGTCTGGTCGCCTTCGTGACGCGAGGTGCAATGGCGCGCTACTACGATGGCCCGGTGTCGGACCATTTCGACGGCACACGCTTCTTCGACCCGCACGGCCTGCAGCCGCGAAGCGTCATCGATCTCATCCGCTGGCGGCTGACAGGTGTCAGGTCCAGCTGGCCCGATTGGTGGCCCAGTCCCTACGCCGACCAACCGCCCGCTCAGGTCAACGACCGGTCATGGCGCATTTCCTTTGTCGGGCATGCGAGCCTGCTGTTCCAGACGACCGGGCTCAATCTGCTGATCGACCCGGTGTGGTCCGAACGCGTATCACCTCTGAGCTTTGCCGGCCCCAAGCGCGTCAACGATCCGGGCATCGCGTTCGAAGCGTTGCCGCCGATCAACGCGGTTCTGGTCTCGCACTGCCACTACGACCACCTCGATCTGCCGACACTGTCGCGGCTTGCCGCCGCTCACCGGCCGCGGGTGATCACGCCGCTCGGCAACGACGCGATCATGCGCGGCCACGATCCGACTATCGCCGTTGAAGCCTACGATTGGGGGGATCACGTGCCGCTGCCGGGCGGAGCGAGCGTGACGCTCGTGCCGAGCCAGCACTGGTCGGCCCGCGGCGTGACCGATCGCAACAAGGCGCTGTGGGCTGCGTTCGTCATCGAGACGCCGGCGGGACGGATCTTTCACGTCGCCGACTCAGGCTATGGCGGGGGGCTCCATTTCCGCAACGCCAGGGATCGGCATGGTCCGTTCCGGCTCGCGATCCTGCCGATCGGTGCCTACGAGCCGCGCTGGTTCATGCGCGATCAGCACATGAACCCGGCCGACGCCGTGCAGGCGTTCCGCGACAGCGGCGCTGATCTGGCGCTCGCTCACCACCACGGTACGTTCCCGTTGTCGGACGAGCCGATCGAGGCGCCGCCGCGCGCGCTCGCCGAGGCGACGGCGGCCGCCGGCATTCCCGCTGAGCATTTCCGGGTCCTGCGACCGGGGCAAATCTGGGAGCTCGATCCGGCCTGACGATCCGGATTGGCCCTGGATCCGGTTTTGTCGGCTTGACTCCGGACCCGTCCGACATCCAGCCCGACAAGGCGCGGGGGCAAGGCCGCAGCAGCAGCCGGCGCCTTACTCCGCCGCCACCGCCGGCCGCTCGGGAAGGGGCTGTTCCGACACTTCCTCGAGCTGCGGCTCGAGCCGCCGCTTGAGCATGCGGTCGATCCGGTCGAGGTAAATGTAGATGACCGGCGTGATGTAGAGCGTGAGCAGTTGCGACACGATCAATCCGCCCACCACCGCGACACCGAGCGGCTGCCGCAGCTCGGCGCCCGCGCCGGCGCCCACCGCGATCGGCAACGCGCCAAAGATCGCCGCAAAGGTCGTCATCATGATCGGCCGGAAGCGCAGCAAGCAGGCTTCGCGAATGGCCGCCTCCGCGCCCATGCCGACCCGCCGCCGCTCGATCGCAAAGTCGATCATCATGATCGCATTCTTCTTCACGATACCGACCAGCATCACGATGCCAATCATGGCGATCACCGACAGGTCCATATTGAAGGCGATCAGCGTGACGAGCGCGCCGACGCCTGCTGACGGCAGGCCGGAGATGATCGTGATCGGGTGAATGAAGCTCTCGTAGAGAATCCCAAGCAGCACATAGGCGGCAAACACCGCCGCCAGGACAAGCACGCCCTGTCCCTTGAGCGAGTCCTGGAACACAGCCGCCGAGCCTTGGAACCCGGTGTTGACGCTCGCCGGCAAGCGCATCTCGCGCTCGATGTCCCTGATCGCGTCAACCGCTGCCCCGAGCGAAAACCCGGGGGCGAGATTGAATGACAGCGTCACCGCCGGCTGGTTGGCTTGACGATTGACGAGCAGCGGACCTACCGACGGGACCAGCCGGGTCACCGCCTCCATCGGAACGGTCGTTCCGTTGGCGGTCTTCAGGAATAGCCGCGACAGCGCCGACGCATCGCTCTGGAAGTCCGGCTTGCTCTCCAGAATGATGCGGTAGTCTTCGAGCGGCGTATAGATCACACCGACCTGACGGCTACCGAAGGCATTGAACAGCTCCTGGCGGATCTGATCGACGCTGATGCCGTAGACCGCGGCCCTCTCACGATCGATCTCGACATTCATCTGCGGATTCTTGAGATAGAGATCCGAGCTCACGTCCCGCAGGCCGGGCAGCGCGGCGATCTTGTCCTTCATCTCGGGTGCAACCCGATAAAGCGACTCGGTGTCGCTCGATGTCAGCGTGTACTGGAACTCCGCCCTTGTCGCGCGCCCGCTGATGTTGATGTTCTGCACATTCTGGAAATAGACCACCATCCCAGGCACGCTATTTGCGCTCTGGCGCAGCCGTTGAATGATCTGGTTCGACGATACGTTGCGCTCCGCACGCGGCTTGAGCGCGATGAACATGCGGCCGGTATTGGTTGTGGGACTAGGGCCGCCGGGACCGACCGTCGAGTTGATGTAGTCGATCGCAGGGTCCTTGCGGATGATGGCCGCGACCTGGGACTGCAGCTCCGAGATCGTCGCCAGCGAGACATCGGGCGCAGCCTCGGTCGACGCTGAAATGAAGCCGGTGTCTTCCGTCGGAAAGAAGCCTTTGGGAATGATCATGTAAAGATAGGCCGTCGCGCCCAGTGTCGCGAATGTGACCATGAGCGTGATGACCTTGAACCGGAGCACACGGTCAAGCGTCCACTCATAGGCACGGAGCCAGCCACGGAACATGGCCTCGAACATCCGCAGCAGGATGTTCTGTTTCTCGCCCTCGTGATGCGCTCGCAGCACGCGCGCGCACAACATCGGCGTCAGCGTCAGCGACACAAACCCAGAAATGATGATTGCGACCGCGATCGTGACGGCGAATTCGCGGAATACCCGCCCGACTATTCCGCCCATCAGCAAGACCGGGATGAACACCGCGATCAGCGAGAAGGTAATCGCGATGATGGTGAAACCGATCTCCCTCGCGCCCTTGAGCGCCGCCTCGAACGGCCGCATCCCATTTTCGATGTGGCGAACGATGTTCTCGAGCATGACGATGGCGTCATCGACCACAAAGCCCACCGACAATGTCAGCGCCAACATTGTCATGTTGTTGATCGAAAAATTGAACGCGTACATCAGCGCGCAAGTGCCGATCAGCGACACCGGTACCGCGAGAGCGGGAATGATCGTTGCGGATGCCGAGCGCAAGAACAGAAAGATGACGAGGATCACGAGGCCGATCGCGATGCCCA
>DAIUEP010000240.1:0-7161 GCA_036845065.1 Xanthobacteraceae bacterium
CCCGGCGGCTGGGGCAACGGCCACGGCGGCGCCTGCCGCAACCAGACCGGCATCCCGTGGGCGCGCGTGATGGTGTGCCTCTCCGCCATGCAGGGCCTCGGCAAGCCGGGCTGCAACATGGGCAATCTGCAATGGGGCTGCCCGCTCGATTTCAATTTCTATTTCCCGGGCTACTCCGAAGGCGGCATGTCGGGCGACCTCGAGAACACGGCGCTGCCGGTCGAGCTCTATCAGCGCATGCCGCAGCTGCCGTCGATGAACTCCAACGGGCAGACGATCCCGCGCATCTGGATGCCGGAGGCGATCACCGAAGGCAAAGCCGAAGGCTATCGCTGGATCGGCAAGTCGATCGAGCACCAGTTCGCCAAGTTCGCCTATCCGGCGCCCGGCCACTCGCCGGTGCACATGCTCTACAAATACGGCGGCTCGATCCTCTCCACCATGAACAACACCAACCGCTGGGTGAAGATGTACCAGGCGCCGAACCTGGAATTCGTCGTCAACCAGTCGATCTGGTTCGAGGGCGAGGCCCAGTTCGCCGACGTGATCCTGCCGGCCTGCACCAATTTCGAGCGCGCCGACATCAGCGAGTGGGCCGGGCTCGGCGGCTATGGCCATCACGGCCAGCAGCAGCTCAACCACCGCGTCATCGTGTTCCAGGCGCCCGCGATCGAGCCGCTTGGCGAATCGAAGTCCGACTTCTGGATCTTCAACGAGCTCTGCAAGCCACTCGGGCTCGCCAACTACTTCTCGGAAGGCTGCAACGAGATCGACTGGGTCTATCGGCTCTATCTCGCGTCCGACCTGCCGAAGGTGATCTCCTTCAAGACGCTGCTCAAGCGCGGCTATTACGTGGTGCCGGCCGAGAAGGAAAAGCTGCGCGCGCCGGTGTCGTTCCGCTGGTTCTTCGAGAACCGCAAGAAAGACGTGCCGGAGGCGCAGCCGCTGCCGTCCGACTACACCGAGGAGTTCCTGCGCGGGCTGCAGACCCAATCCGGCAAGCTCGAGTTCGAGTGCAACAGCCTCAAGCGCGTCAACGATCCGGAGCGGCCGCCGATCGTCAAGTACGAGCCGGCGTGGGAAGGGCCGCACTCGCCCGAATTCAAGCAATACCCGCTGCAGATGCTGACGCCCCACTCCAAGTATTCGTTCCACACCCAGGGCGACGGCAAGGACTCGTTCCTGCTCAACATCGAGGACCATCGCGTCAAGGTCGACGGCTACTACTACTGGATCATGCGCATGAACCCGCAGGATGCGGCCGAGCGCGGGATCAAGAAGCACGAACTGGTGAAGGTCTACAACGAGCGCGGCGCGGTCATCTGCGCCGCGCTGCCGACGCAGCGGCTGCCGCGCGGCGTCTGCCACGGCTACGAATCGTCGGCGGTCTACGACCCGATGGGCGAGCCCGGCAAGGCGGTCGACCGCGGCGGCTGCCTCAACCTGCTCACCCCGCACAAGTCGCAGACCAAGTCGACGCACGCGCTCGCGGGCGCCAACGCGCTGGTCGAGATCGAGCTGTGGGACCGCCGCACCGAGCACATGTCGGAGACCTTCGCGGCGATGCAGAAGGATGCCGATGTCAAGCGCAAGTTGAAGGAAGCGCTGCTCGTGCCGGCGAAGTGACGATGGATCGTTCCGCAAATAGAGGCCGTCATGCCCGCGAAAGCGGGCATCCAATAGCCATAGACACACTTGTGATGACTGGATCATCCGCTTTCGCGGATGATGACGCCCACGATGAGGTGATGCTGGAGTATCAACGATGAAAAAGTGGAACATCATCATCGACGTCGCCGAGTGCACCAACTGCAACCTGTGCACGCTCGCGACCATGGACGAATACGTCGGCAACGACTGGCCAGGCTACACCAAGCCGATGCCCAAGCACGGCCACAAGTGGATCAACATCCTGCAGAAGGAACGCGGGCAGATCCCGATGATCGACATCGCCTACGTTCCGACCATGTGCAATCACTGCGACGACGCGCCCTGCATCGCCAAAGCGGGCGGCGCGATCACGAAGCGCGCCGACGGCATCGTGCTGATCGATCAGGAGCGCGCCAAGGGGCGCAAGGACCTGGTCGACGCCTGTCCGTACGGGCACATCTGGTGGAACGAGGAGCTCCAGGTGCCGCAGCACTGGCCGTTCGATGCCCACCTGATCGACCAGGGCTGGCAGCAGACCCGAGGACAGCAGTCGTGCCCGACCGGCGCCATGCTGTCGGTGCAGCTCGAGGACGACGAGATGGCGCGTATGGCGCGCGAGGAAGGCCTGGAGGTGATGCGCCCCGAGCTTGGCAGCAAGCCGCGCGTCTACTACCGCAACCTCTGGCGCTATACGACCTGCTTCATCGGCGGCAGCATCTCGGCCGAGGCCAATGGCATGGTCGACTGCGTCGAGGGCGCGAGCGTGCGGCTGCTCAAGGGCGGCAAGGTGGTGGCCGAGACGGCCAGCGACAACTACGGCGACTTCAAGTTCGACAAGCTCGCCGAGAACTCCGGCGCCTACGTGGTCGAGATCGCCAAGGGCGGCAAGAAGAAGAGCGTGGACGCCAGGCTCGGCGACAGCATCAATCTGGGCGAGATACGAATCTAGTTGACCGTCACCCTGAGGACAGAGTTTCCAGCACGCTCGGCCTCATGGTGAGGAGGCGCGCCATCGCAGGCGCAGCCTGCGTACACTTGGCTGCGATGCGCGCCGTCTCGAACCATGGTAGCAGGTACGGACCCGCGGCCATCCTTCGAGACGCCCTCGCCATAGCGCGTCGAAGACGCGCGTGAGCGCGCTTATGGCTCGGGCTCCTCAGGATGAGGTCGGAGTGGCGGCAAGATGCACAACCTCTCAGGATGACGGAGCCATGCTCGATCCTTCCGCCCCGCTCATCTTCCCCGCACTCGGGCCGCTCTATCAGGCGCTGGCGCCCTGGGCCGAGGCGCTGTTGCGCGCGGCCTGCGGGATCGCACTCATTCCGCATGGGCTGCGCAACACCTTCGGGTTCTTCCCCACGACCGGCGTGCGCTCGCACAATCTCACCGAGCTTGCCGCGCAGCTCGACCACGACGGCTACCGCCCGGGCAAGGTCTGGGCGCCCGCCATCTCGCTCACCCAGCTCGTCGGCGGGCCACTCCTGGCGCTCGGACTGTTCACCCGCGCCGCCGCGCTGCCGATCGTGCTGTTCCTGATCGTCAGCAATGTCGAGCGCTGGCGGGTGGGCAAGTACTTCTGGAATCAGCTCGGGCTCGAATACACCCTGATGTGGACCATCGTGGCGTTCTACTTCCTCATTCACGGCGGCGGCACGATCTCGCTTGATCATCTGATCGGCCGCGCATTCTAGGACCAAGCATGGCAACAACACCGAACAAGGTCGACGTCCGCCCCGAGTGGTGGGACAACATTTTCGCCCCGAGCTCCTGCCTCGTGCTGATCACGACCGCCGACAAGGACGGCCGCGTCAACGCCGCCGCGTTCGGGACCTGCACCCGCGTCTGTCACGACCCGATGTACATCTCGTTCACCTGCGGGACCGGCAAGGACACCACCAACAACGTGCTCGCAACCGGCGAGTTCGTGGTCAACGTGGTGCCGTTCGAGCAGGCGATGCTGGACAAGACGCTGGTCTGCGGCCTGCCGTTCCGCGGCGGCGAGAACGAGCTTCTCAAGGCCGGGCTCACGGCCATTCCTTCCCGAAAGCTCAAGCCGCCGCGCATCGCCGAATGCCGCAGCCACTTCGAATGCAAGGTCGAGTGGACGCAACAATGGCTGCATCGCCTGATGGTGTGCGGCCGGGTCGAGGCGGTGAGCATCGACGAGGGCTGTGTCACCGACAACGGCTTCATCGTGTGGGACAAGGTCAAGCCCGCGCACTATTGCGGCATGCGCTACCGCGACCGATTCGTGCCGGCCTACGACAAGCCGACCCGCGGGGTGTGGCGCTATGACGGCCGCGACGAGGAGTTCCGCACCGGCGAAGAATGGCGCGACGCCTACCGCAGCACGGATTGAGCAGTGCCGCCGATTTGAAGTTCCTGCACCATGTGCAGCAAACTCTGTCAGGAACTTCAAATCGAAAAGCGGCACCAGAATCATTAAGTTGCTAGTACCCCTTTGCTTCCGAAGTTCGTGTCAGGGGGCGTTGCGACGTATCACGAACTTCGGAAGCGGGGCACTAGCCATGACCGACCTGGAGCAGCCTAACCCGGAACGCCGCCCCTGGGGCTACATGGCGACGACCGGCTGGGTCATCCTGGGCTTCGTGCTGTCGGCAATCGCGGGCTTTGTGGTGCTGCTGGTTTGGCGGCCGGACGCCATCGGCGGCACGGCCGACGTCCTGATGGACGGGCCGCTGATCTCCCTCACCACCGTCGCGTCGGCCGTTGTGCAGATCAGCACGCTGGCACTGGCAGCCCGGCTCGCGCACTGGCCCGCCGGCGAGTATCTGGGACTGGCGCGTCCGGCCACGCGCCCCGCCATCACGGCGATCGCGATCCTGGTCGCGTTTCTGCTCGCCTATGACGCGATCACCTACCTTCTTGGCCGCGACATCGTCACGCCTTTCCAGGTCGACACCTACCGCACGGCCCGCGACGGCGGCACGCTCCCGCTGCTGTGGTTTACGTTTGTGATCGCGGCACCGGTCGCGGAAGAGATCATCTTTCGCGGCTTCCTGTTCCGGGGCTGGGTGACCTCCGAGCGCAGCGCCATTCCGGGCATTCTGGTGATCTCGGCGCTGTTTGCGGTCATTCACATCCAATACGACTGGTTCGGCATCCTGCAGGTGTTCTGCATCGGGCTCTTGCTCGGCGTCGCACGCTGGCGCAGCGGCTCGACCGTGCTCACCATGCTGATGCACATGCTGATCAACCTGTGGGCGACGGTGGAAACCGTGATCAAGCTCCAATAGCTCTCATGAGCCGCCTAGTGCCGCCGATTTGAAGTTCCTACAACACTTGCGGCAACCTCTGTTAGGAACTTCAAATCGAAATGCGGCACTAGAATCATTGACTTGCTAGTGCCCCTTTGCTTCCGAAGTTCGTGTCTCGGAGGTGATGCGACATCTCACGAACTTCGGAGGCGGGGCACTAGCCGAACCTATTGATCAAGCGCCGCAATTGATGGATTGATGGGTCGCGAATGAGTCCGGGACGTTAAGAAATGCCCTATGCCGTTGCCGTCGACATCGGCGGCACCTTCACCGACCTGGTGGCCTACGACGCCGAGACCCATCGGGTCGCCTACGCCAAGAGCCCCACCACCTATGGCAACCTGGTTGAGGGCGTGCTCGATTGCTTCGCCAAGGCGAAGCTCGACCCGCGCGCCGCGAGCTTCGTCAACCATGGCACCACGCTGGTGATCAATGCGCTGATCCAGCGCAAGGGTGCCAAGGCCGCGCTCGTCACCACCAAGGGCTTCCGCGACGTGCTCGAGATCGCGCGCGGCAACCGGCCCGATCCGTTCGACCTGCATTATCGGCGCGACGAGCCGCTCATCCCGCGCGTGCTGCGCGTCGAGGTGACGGAGCGGATCGGCAGCCATGGCGAGATCGTCACGCCGCTCGACATCGCGGCGCTCGGTCCCCTGGCCGACACGCTCAAGGCGCAAGGCGTCGAGGCGGTCGCGATCTTCTTCATGAATTCCTACGCCAATCCGGCGCACGAGGAGGCGGCCGCGCAAGCGCTGCGCAAGCTGATGCCGGGCGCCTACGTCACCCACTCAACCGAGGTGACGCGCGAATGGTACGAGTACGAGCGCACCTCGACGGTCGCCGCCAACGCCTATGTGGGGCCGCAGGTGACGACCTACATCAGGCGGCTCGAAAGCGACCTCGCCGCCAAGGGCTTTTCTGGCTCGCTCTACATGATGGGCTCGAACGGTGGCCTTATAAGTGTCGAGCGCACGTGCCGGCAGCCGGTCGCACTGGTTGAGTCGGGCCCGATCGGCGGCTGCATCGGGGCCGGCGCCTATGCCGAAGCGCTCGGGTTCAAGAACGTCATCGCGTTCGATATGGGCGGCACGACCGCCAAGTGCGCCCTGGTCGAGAACGGCCGCTTCTCGGTCGAGTCGATCTACTACGCGGGCGGCTATGTGAAGGGTTTCCCGATCAAGTCGTCGGTGATCAACATCGTGGAAGTGGGCTCGGGCGGCGGCTCGATCGCCTGGCTCGACCCGCAGAGCCGACTGCATGTCGGCCCGCAGAGCGCGGGCTCGACGCCGGGCCCCGCCTGCTACGGCAACGGCGGCACCGAGCCGACCGTGACCGACGCCAATCTGGTGCTCGGCCGGCTCAATCCCGATCGCTTCCTGGGCGGCGAGCTCACGCTCGACACGGACGCGGCGCGCCGCACCATCGAGCGGATCGCGGGCCCGCTCGGCTATCAGGGGCCGGACGGCATGACCCAGATGGCCGACGGCATCATCGCGCTCGCGACCGTGATCATGGCGGGCGCCATCAAGCAGATCTCGGTCGAGCACGGGCTCGACCCGCGCGAGTTCGTGCTGTTCTGCTATGGCGGCGGCGGGCCGCTGCACGCGAGCGCGCTGGCGCGTGAATTGTCGATCCCGACCGTGGTCATCCCGCCCGAGCCCGGCAATTTCTCCGCCGTCGGCATGCTGCTCGCGGACGCGCGGCTCGACCTGTCGAAGACCTTCACGGGCGTGCTCAACGACGCCACCATGGCGCCGCTCAAGCAGGCCTTTGCCGACATGGAGGCGGAGGCGCGCGCAGCGCTGGTGCGCGACTTCGGCACCGACAACGTGCTGTTCGAGCGCTTCGCCGAGATGCGCTACGCCGGCCAGCGCCACAACATCAAGGTGCCGATCGGGCTCGACGACCCGGCGGCCATCCGTGCGGCCTTCGAGCGCGACTACAAGCGCCGCTACGGCCACGCCGACGCGCGCGCATCGGCCGAATTCCAGGCGCTGCACCTATCCGCTTTCACGCGCCTCCAGCGGCCGGCGCTGGCGCACCTGCCTCGCGCGCAGGTACAAGCCAGCAAGCCGCAGTCGCGCCCGGTTTATTTCGGCGCCCAGAACGGCACTGTGACGGCGCAGGTGCACGACCGCACCGCGCTCCCGCCCGGCTTCAAGGGCGAAGGCCCGGCCTTGATCGAGGAATACGGCTCGACCACGCTGATCTGGCCGGGCGACCGCTTCGAGGT
>DAIUEP010000241.1:0-7120 GCA_036845065.1 Xanthobacteraceae bacterium
TCGCGGTCGACCACTTCAACACCGGCCACCCGCACAGCCACGTCATCGTCCGCGGCCGCGACGAGCTGGGCGAGGACCTGATTATTGCTCAGGACTACATCACCGACGGGGTGCGGCTGCGCGCGCAGGAGCGGGCGACGCTGGAGCTTGGCCCGGAGACCGACCGGGAGCTGCAAGCCAAGCTCAAGGCCGAGGTCTCGGCCGAGCGCTTCACCCGCATCGACCGTGCCATGCTGGCGGAGGCGGACGAGGGAGTGCTGGACCTGCGGCCGCAGGCCGGCCAAGTGCGCGGAGATTTCGATCGGTCGCTGCGCATCGGCCGCCTGCAGACCTTGGAGCGCTACGGACTGGCCAAGGAGACTGAGCCGGGGGTGTGGATGCTATCGGATCGGCTCGAGCCGACCATGCGCGAGCTCGGTGAGCGCGGCGACATCATCAAGACCATCAACCGGGCGCTCGCCGCGCGCGGCCAGGAGCGCGGCCCCGAAGCCTTCAGCCTGCATGGCGAGGAGGTCGGGCCGCCGATCGTGGGGCGCCTGATCGACAAGCAGCTCACTGATGAACTCGGCGACCGCATCGGCGTCGTCATCGACGGCATCGATGGGCGTGTCCATCACGTGGCGCTGGCGGATGCATCGACCGTTGAGCAGGCACCGATCGGCGCCATCGTCGAGGTCGGCGGCGCCCGTTCTCAGCGGCCCGCCGACCACAACATCGCGGAGGTCGCCCGCGGCAGCGGGGTCTATCGTCCCAGTGAACATCGCGCGCTCGCCGAGGGCAGCAACGTCCGTGTCCCGGGCGGCGACTATGACGCCTACGTCGGGGCCTATGTCAGGCGCCTCGAAGCGCTCCGCCGTGCCGGCATCGTCGCGCGGGTGGATGCCGACTGCTGGCTCATCCCGGAGGACTTCGAGGCCCGTGCCGCGGCCTACGAGGCCGCTCGGGGGCGCAACAACCAGCTGCGCGTCCTCTGCGCCTATGACCTTGATCGGCAGGTGACCAGTGACGGCGCGACCTGGCTTGATCGTCAGCTCCTCAGCCGCGACCGCGGTGGGCTCGCAACCGGCGGGTTCGGAGCCGAAGTGCGGCAAGCCCTGGAGCGGCGCACCGATGATCTCATCCGCCAGGGCCATGTCAGCCGGACGCCCCAAGGCCAATTGCGAGCCAAAGCCAACCTCATCGGCACCCTGACGCATCAGGAGGTCGAGCGCGTCGGCCGGCAGCTGGCAGCCGAACGAGGCCTCGCCTTCCAGCCCATCCGCGAGGGGCAGGCGGTCAGGGGCAAGCTTCTTGGTCCGACCCAGCTCGCCAGCGGCCGCTTCGCAATGATCGACGACAGGCTCGGCTTCAGCCTGGTGCCATGGCGGCCCGTGCTCGAGAAAGAGATCGGTCGCGAAGTGGCGGGCGTGGTGCGCGGCGGCGACGTCTCGTGGCGTCTTGGTCGTGCGCTTAGCACCGGTGTGAGCATCTAACACAGAGCGGAGGCGTACAGCGTCAAAGCCACGACACCCACGCCGCCGACTTGACCGCCAAGTGTTTCTTTTTCACCGATCCCTTGCGACAGACCGAAATTGATCCTTGTGTCGAAATTACATCGCGGGAATCCGTTGTGCTGAAAGGCAGGCAGTGGCTTGCCGCCTGAGCAAGATTACTAGGTGGTGCTGCGGTGGGGAACTACCTCAACATGGAGCAAGCTGCGCAAAGGCTGCACAAGAGTCGACGCTGGTTGCAAGTATGGCTGCGAAATCATCCTGCTGACCAACATGGCGAGCCATTCTATAGTCCGCTCGGAAGAACCAAGACGTTCGATGAAGATGATGTTGCGCGGATTAGGCAAGCGGCCCGCGAAGAGGAAAAATGCCGATTAAGCTTATATCACCGCGGCCAGGCAAGACGCCGTATTATGCGGGGCGCGGCAAACACCTCGGAGTCTACGTTGATCGAAGCACTAAGGCTCGCGACCGAGCGCTCGCCCGCAAGGTAATCAAGAAATGGGAAGCAGAAATCGAAGCCGGTCAGTTCGCGATCCCCAGCGAGCCGACGTTTTCGAGTGCGGCCATTGGCTACATGAACGCCGGCGGCGAGCGCCGACCGCTCGCGCCACTCCTAAAATATTTCCAGAGCAAACCACTCAAGCAAATCGACCAAGCCGCGATCGATGCTGCGGCCGCAGCCCTCATGCCGAACGCGACAGCGGCAACTCGAAACCGTGAGATTTACACTCCAGTCTCAGCCGTCCTTAAACACGCTGGTTTCGATTTCAAGATAAGGCGCCCGAAGGGCTGGCGTGGTCGCATCATTCGCCGCTGGCTCTGGCCAGAGCAAGCTTGGCGCGTCATTGATGGAGCTTACCGGATCGACGCCGAGCTCGGCATTCTCTGCGTAATGTTGCTATTCGGAGGCCTGCGAATAAGCGAGCAACTCGCGATGGTGTGTGACGACGTTCAGCTGGGCGAGACATTCGCCTTTGTCCCAGTTTCCAAGAACGGGGAGCCGCAGCCGGTCCATCTAACACCTACGATGATCCAAGCCCTGGAGGCGCATCCGCAAAGCATTAAACGTCCTGGGGAGCGGCTTTTCCGATTTCATAAAGGCGGCGGGCTTGATTTCATGCTAATTCGAGCATGTGCAATCGCATCCGGCATTGAACCGCCCAGACGAGTAAAGCGCGGCAGCAAGTGGCCGAAGCTGCCGCCTTACGAATTCGATTGGGTGACGTGGCACACATTTCGGAGAACTTACGCGACGTGGATGCGGCGGTATGGCGACCTCGACGACAAGGATCTCGTCGACACGCATCGGTGGAAGACGATTGAGTCGGCGAGCCGGTACGCACAGACTGTGGTGCATGAAGCCGCCCGCAGGGCCAACCTCCTGCCCATCCCACCCAAGCTGCCAGACGCGAGACCGGATGCGAGCGTAGCTGCATCAGCTGTGGACGGTACCTGACTCGTTACCAAAACTAGGTCGCGTTCTAATTGTGGTCCGTCCCCGTGCATTTGCCAAGATTACCGGCATTGTCCAAGGAGATTCGGTCGTTGTCCCGGTGTTAGAAGCGCGAGACGGCAGAATACTATGAAGAGAAAGCGCGGCGAAGCCGGGGACGGTTTCATCGTCAGTCGCTATGGAGCGATAACGATGATGTCGAGGATCTCATCCTAGAAGTTCGGAGCGTATCTAATTGCTCCGAGCTTAGCGCTGGAAAACAATTGCATTCAAAACGCTGGGCAAGCATACCGCCGGGCGGGCAACCGCGTCGCGCTATCCGGTCGCACACCTTGAATAAGAGAAGAAGCTGCGGAGGACAGCAAACCGTGGAAAAACTCCGGAAACTAAACGAAAAATTTGTATGCCATTGATTTCAATGTAGCCAGGATTTCCTTCACACGGGAGAGGTCGTAGGTTCAATCCCTACAGCGCCCACCAGCCTTCGCCGCTTCGCGGCTACGGCTGGCAAGCCACCTTCGGTTCTCTCGTGCGAAGTGGCGAAGTCTGCCCGTCGAAGCCCGCAGGGCGAAGACGGGCGTTGAGCAGATGAAGTACGTCTATCTACTTCAAAGCATTGATCATCCGAACGAGACCTATGTCGGACTGACGGACGACCTTCGATCACGTTTTTCGGCGCACAACGCTGGGCGGTCACCACACACAGCGAAGTTCAAGCCTTGGCGCTTGGTCTCCTATGTTGCGTTTGCAGATGAACACAAGGCCGTTGAATTCGAGCGTTATCTGAAGACCGCGTCCGGCCGAGCATTTGCCAAGAAGCGCCTTCGCTAATTGCCCATCATGAAAAGGCTGATCCGGCATGCGCGTGTGAAGCGTACAGCGGAAAGGCGTTCGCTCCACCGAAGAGGCGCTTCAGCTGAATATAAGATCCGCTCAAGCATTCGTACTCTCCCAACTATACGTGCTTCAACCCGTGGCCTCCGCCGTGACCGTCACCGCACTGCCATCGAGTCGCGTCAGGATCGCCTGCATCCCCGGATAGGCCGCAAGCAACATCGGCGCGCGCGCTTCGCCGGCCACGCAGATCGCGGTCGACAGCGCGTTCGCGGCCGTCGCGCGCGGGCCGATGACCGCCACGTCGACGAGGCCGTTGGCGCTCGCGCCGGTGTGCGGATCGAAGATATGGTGACAGCGCCCGCTCGGCTCGAACGGCGTGCCGTAGCCGCCCGACACCGCGAGCGCCATGTCGGCAAGCTCGATCATGCGGCCAGCGCCGCCCGCGCCGTTGCGGATGCCAAGCCGCCAGGGACGCCCATCCGGATGGCGGCCGAGCGTGCGAAATTCGCCGAGATCGACGACCGCGCTCTCGAAGCCTTCGTGGCGCAACAGGTCGGCGATGGCGTCGGTGATAGTGCCCTGCGCCACGCTGTTGAGCGTGATCGCCATGCCGGGTCGCGTGAAACCGATCGAGGCCGCACCGCTGTGGATCCGGCGAAAATCAACGAGCGTCTCCGCAACCTCGCGCGCGCGCGCCGCGATGTCCTGTTGGATGTCGCTCTGCGACCAGAAATGCGCCTCGTAGAGCCGCCACAACGGCTGCACCGAAATGTCGAAGGCGCCCTCGCTCAATGCACCGATACGCTGGCTGTCCTCGACCAGCGCGCGCAGCTCGCGAGACGGCCTCGCGAGCCGGCCGGCCGCATTGAGGCGCGCGATCTCGCTGTCCGGACGATAGAGGCTGAAGATGCGCTCGTAGCGCGCGATCTCATGGCGCACCTTGCGGATGGTGCGCTGCGCGAACTCCGCGTCGGTGTGCCACAACACCAACTCCGACCAGGCGCCGAGCACGTCGCCCTGCCAGCGATGCAGCTCGCCCTTCGGCGCGCTCGCGCGCACCACCGCGATCACGAGCGGCAGGCCGGCCACCGCCGCCACGATGCGCAAGGCCCGGCGACGCGTCGGAGGTGACGCCGCACGAACGCGATCGGACACGCCGACAGGATACGCGTGCTCGCCGTCAGGCATGGTCCACCATCACGGCCACGGGCTTGACCTCGCGGCGTGCCTTCAAGGCCTGCGCCAGCGGCGGGCAGCGCTTGTCATCATAGTATTCGACCTGGCAATCAAGACACTGGAAGCACTCAGCGGAGTTGATCTTGCCCGATGGCTCGATCGCCCGGACCGGACATGAGCGTTCGCACAGGTGGCAGGGACTGCCGCATTCGGGACGGCGCTTGAGCAGATTGACGAGGTGCAGCCGGTCGAGCGCAGCGAGCACGCCGCCGAGCGGGCACAGGAAGCGGCAATAGGCGCGCTCGGAGAACAGCCCGATCGCCAGCAGCGCGCCGGCATAAAGGAGATAAGGCCAGGCGCGCGTGAACTTCGAGGTGATCGCGGTCTTGAACGGCTCGATCTCGATGGTGGCGCCGGTCGGGTCGATCTCCGTCATCACCAGCACCAGGACGGCGGCCGCGGCGATATACTTGCCCATCCACAGGCGCTGCTCGAGCGCGTGCGACGGGTTCCATTGCGGCACGCGAAGCGCACGCGACACCTGGCCGAGCAACTCCTGCAACGCGCCGAACGGGCACAGCCAGCCGCAGAACACGCCACGCCCGATCAGCACCAGCGATACCAGGGTGTAGAGCGCGATGATGATCATCAGCGGCTCGGCCAGGTAGAAGCCGAGATCGAAGTGTTTGAACGGCGCCATGGCATAGTTCATGACATGGACAATCGAGAGCTGCACACCGGCGGTCCAGCCGAGCCAGACCAGGACAATCACCAGGAAGCCGTTGCGCACCAGCCGATGGGCCAGGCGATGACGCGCCAGCGTCGCCTGGAATACGAAGATCAAGGTGAGCACCGTGAGGAGCACGGTCAGAATTGCAACGTTGACCCGGGCATCGCTCCAGGCCTCGACCCAGGGGGCGACCGCCGCTGGCTCCGGCTCCGCCGGCATGAGGACAAGCGCGCTCGGAACCGTGTAGTCGAGCCCGAACGCGACCGTCGCCGACGCGGCGCCCCCGCCATGGACCAGGAGCTCCAGCCGCCACGGCTTCACGGGGTCGAAGCCCTTGTCGGCAGCGAGCGCGAACACCCCTGCATTCTGCTGGCCGCGGAAGCCCGCCGCATAAGTATAGTCGTCTTGCACGAAGCCAAACGTTCGGCCGTCCTGAACGAGCCGCAGCCGATCGAAGCGGTGGCCCTCGGACGCCCGGAAATATTTGGTGCCGAGAAGATCGTAAGGGCCGTTGGAGGCGATGAAGATGGCCTGGCTGCCGCCAGGCATCTCGCGCTTGTAATCCTCGAATTTTGGCAGGCCGATCAGGTTGCCGCCGATGGCAGGTGGCGTGAACAGCCCCGTCGTGAATTCGATATAGAGATCGTCGCTCCTGCGCAGCGGCACTTCGAGCCTGGGATTGGACCCACCCGCCTCGGCCAGCGCCGCCGCAACCTCGCCCGAGGTCACCCGCCGTCGCACCACGGCGCCCTCGGCGAGCAACTCGTCGAACGACTTTGCGCTGTAGCTCTCGACATCGAGGGTCGGCACCGTCACCGCGGCGCGCGCGACGCGCCCGCGCAGCACCAATGCCGCGGTCGCGAGGACCGCGGCGCGCATGGCGCGCGCACTGATGGTCGCACCGGCGACGAAGTCCGGCGCCAGCGCGTTGGCGGGCACGCCGCGCAGCGGCCGGCCGGCTTCGCGCGCCAGAAAGGTGTCGAGCAGGCGCTGGCGCACCTTGTCGTGAACAATATAGTTCTCGTTGTGGAACACCACCTTGGCGCCGGTGATGCGGCCGTCGAGATCGACGCCTGCGATCACGTCGAACGGCGTCGTCGAATAGCCGGTCGCCGCCACGATATCGAGGGTCGAGAACACAAAGGCGACCACCTTGTCGCCCTTGTAGACCGCGATCGCGCCCGGCGTGCCCTCCTCCGGCCCGTGCCGCTCCGCACCGCCGGGAACGACCACCGCCATCACCTCGGGCGTCAGCCGCTCGCGCAGCTTGCCCTTTTCGGCGATGGCGGGCGAAGCGCCCATGAGCGCCGAGACCGCGATCACGACAGCGATCATGACGGCGATGCAGATGCGAGCCAGCAATTCAATGAGCACGGAAGGCGCATCGACGCGGCGCTCAGCAAGACGATTGCGCATTCGCATTCATGCTCA
>DAIUEP010000242.1:0-5502 GCA_036845065.1 Xanthobacteraceae bacterium
TCACCGGTGGCGGCAAAGGCATCGGCAAGGTCTACGCGCAGGAGTTCGCCCGCGCCGGCGCCCGTGTGGTGGCGGCCGACATCGACGAGCCTGCCGCCAAGGCGGTGGCTGACGCGCTTGCCGCCGAGGGCCTCGCGGCGCTCGGGCTCGGCGTCGACATCGCGAGCGAAGACTCGACCAAAACCATGGCGCATGCCGCGCTCGATCACTTCGGCTCGATCGACGTGCTCGTCAACAATGCCTCGCTGATGAGCGTGCTGCCGCGCCGCTCCTGGCTCGAGATCCCGGTCGAGGAATGGGACCGCGTGATGGCGGTCAATTTGCGCGGCATGTTCCTTACCTGCCGTGCCGTGTTCCCGGCCATGCAGGCGCAGAAGCGCGGCAAGATCGTCAACATCTCGTCCTCCCGCGTGTTCGAAGGCACGCCCAATCGGCTGCACTACACGACCTCGAAAGCAGGTGTGATCGGCTTCACCCGCGCGCTGGCGCGCGAAGTGGGGGAGTTCGGGATCACCGTCAATGCGGTCGCGCCCGGCATTACGCTGAGCGACACCCAGGTCGCGTCCTCGTCGGGCAACTATCTGGGTGCGCACCTCTCCGGCCGCACCATCGAGCGGCCGCAATATCCCGAGGACCTCGTGGGCGCCGTGATGTTCCTGTCGACGGCCGCAAGCGACTTCATGACCGGGCAGACGCTCCTGGTCGACGGCGGCAAGGCGATGCATTGAGATGTTCTGTGATTGCGCCTAACTCTCCGTTGTCGCCCCCGCGAAAGCGGGGGCCCATAAACATTGGCGCTGCAATATGGGTCCCCGCCTGCGCGGGGACGACGGCCGAGAGGGTGGAGTGAAATTCGGAATGGATACCCAAGTCCTCATCGTCGGCGCGGGCCCCGTCGGCCTTACGCTCGCGGTCGATCTCGGCCTGCGCGGGATACGCTGCACCATCATCGAGCAGAAGGAAGCCCCGCAGTTCCTGCCCAAGATGGAGCGCGTCAACGCCCGCAGCATGGAGATCTTTCGGCGGATGGGGCTCGCCGGCAAGATCCGCGCCGCTGGCCTGCCGCGCGACGTGCCGATGGACGTGTTCATCGTGCTGTCGCTGATCGAGCCGCCGCTGCTGCACCTGCCCTATCCGTCGGTCGCGCAGGCCGAGCAGCAGATCGCCGCGACCCATGACGGCAGCCTGCCGCTCGAGCCCTATCAATTGATCTCGCAATACACCATCGAGCCGCTGCTCAAATCGGTGGCCGAGACCTTGCCGAGCGTGACCGTGCGCTATGGCTGCGAGTTGGTTTCCTTCGCTCAAGATGCCGGCTCGGTCACCGCCACAGTCAAGGATCTCGCCGGCAACAGCTCGCAGATCACGGCGCTCTATCTCGCCGGCTGCGACGGCGGCAACAGCATGGTGCGCCGGCAACTGGGCATCAAGCTCACCGGCAACGAAGACCGCATGCTGGAGCTGCGGCAGTCGCTGCACTACTGCGAGGACCTGTTCGAGCGCATTCCGATCGGCAAGGGGCGGCACTACCACGTCGCCGACGAGCGCGCGACCCAGCTGATCGTGCAGGACTCCACCAAGCATTTCACGCTGCATTCGATCGTCGACAGCGACGCCGACATGGTGACGATGTTCCAGAAGACGATCGCGATGCCGCTCAAGTTCGAGACGCTCTATGTCGGCGTGTGGCGGCAGAACCTGCTGGTGGCCGACAATTACGGCGAGGGCCGCGTGCTGCTGGCCGGTGATGCCGCCCATCTGGTGATTCCCACCGGCGGGCTGGGCATGAACAGCGGCGTCGGCGATGCCATCGATCTCTCCTGGAAGCTCGCCGCCACGCTGCAAGGCTGGGGCGGGCCGAAGCTCTTGGCGTCCTACGAGACCGAGCGACGCGTGGTCGGCGCGCATGTGGTCGCCGCCTCGCGCTTCGCGACGCTCGGTCGGCGCAAGTGGCGCTCGATGTGGCGGCCGAACATCCGCGACAACACGCCGGAGGGCGCCGAGACGCGGGCCAATCTGGTGCGCGTGGCGGACGTGGAGCAGCGCAAGTCGAACGAGATGGTCGGCGCCGAGACCAACTACCGCTACGACGGCTCGCCGCTGATTGCGGCGGAGCCAGGCGAGCCGCCGCCGATCGACTTCATCACGTACAATCCGACCACCTGGCCGGGCGCGCGGCTGCCGCATGCCTGGCTCTCCGACGGCGGCGCGATGCAGGACCGCATCGGAAACGATCTCACCTATACGCTGCTTCGCCTCGGTCGCTCGTCGGCCGACGTGTCCGGGCTCGTGCAGGCGTTTGCCGCCGTCGGGGCGCCGCTGCGCGTGCTCGACGTCCCGGACGAGGAGCCGCGCGCGATCTATGGCCGCGACCTGCTGCTGATCCGGCCCGACCTGCACGTCGCCTGGCGCGGCAATGAGCTGCCCGACGATCCGCGTGCGCTCGCCGCGATGGTGACCGGGCATTGAATTCTTTGTCGAATTCGGTTGTTGTTGCGCCGCAATGGCCGGCACCCGCCGGCGACGCTGCCGCCTGGAATGACCATGACGAACAAGCCTGAGTTCCGCTTCATCGGCCAGCCGGTCCGCCGCGCGGAGGACGAGCGCCTCATCACCGGCAAGGGCCGCTTCAGCGACGATTTTGTGCTCGAGCGGCAGACCTATGCGGCCATGGTGCGCTCGCCGCATCCGCATGCGCGCATCCGCGGCATCGACACCGCGCAGGCGCGCAAGATGCCGGGCGTACTCGGCGTCTTCACCGGCGCCGATTGCCTGGCCGATGGCCTGCAGCCGATCCCGCATGACCCGCTGCCGAAGACAAAATACGACATGAAGCTGCACGCGCCCGGCGGCGGTGCCGTGTTCATCGGTCCACACATGCTGCTGCCGGCCGACAAGGCGCGCCATGTCGGCGAGGCGGTCGCGATGGTGGTCGCCGAGACCAAGGCGCAGGCGCTCGACGCCGCCGAAGCCGTCGAGGTCGACTACGAGGTGCTGCCGTTCGTCATCCACGCCGAAGACGCCATGCGGCCGGACGCTCCGCTGGTGTGGGACGAGGTGCCGCGCAACACCCCGGTCGAGACCTGGTTCGGCGACCGCGACGCGACCGACCGGGCGTTCGCCGCCGCCGACCACGTGGTCAAGCTCGACCTCCACATCGGCCGCGTCACCGGCGTGCCGATCGAGCTGCGCGCTGCCGTCGCGCACTACGATCGCGCGGCCGACAAGTACACGCTCTATGCCGGCTCGGGCGGCGCGGTGCGGCAGAAGAACGAGCTTTCGAAGGTGCTCGGCGTCGCGCCCGACAAGCTGCGCGTTCTCTCCTACGACGTCGGCGGCAACTTCGGCACCCGCAACCGCGTGTTCGTCGAGTTCGGGCTCGCTCTGTGGGCGTCGAAGAAAGTCGGGCGGCCGGTCAAATATACGGCGACGCGCTCGGAGGCGTTTCTGACGGACTACCAGGGCCGCGACCTGGTGACGAAGGTGGAGCTCGCTCTGCGCAAGGACGGCCGCTTTCTCGCCATGCGGGCGACCAATATCAGCAATGTCGGCGCACGCGCGGTGTCGTTCTCGCCGCTCTCCAAGGGCGCTGGCCTCATTCCGGGCTCCTACGACATCCCGGCGGCGACGCTCTGCGCGATGGCGGTCTACACCCACACCATGCCGACCCAGGCCTATCGCAGCTCCGGCCGCCCGGAGGTGACGTTTGCGATCGAGCGGCTGATCGACAACGCGGCCGTCGAGCTCGGCTTCGACCGCATTGCGCTGCGCCGCAAGAACCTGATCAAGCCGAAGGCGATGCCGTATCGCAACGCGGTCGGCATGCTCTACGACTCAGGCCGCTACGAAGAGAACATGGACCGGGCGATGGAGCTCGCCGACTGGAAGGGCTTCGCGCAGCGCCGCCGCGACGCCAGGAAACGCGGCAAGCTGTTGGGGCTTGGCCTTGCCAACTATGTCGAGTCCTCGATCGGCGCCCCCAACGAGCAGGCCCGCATCACCGTGCGGCCCGAGGGCCACGTCGACGTCGTGATCGGCACCCAGCCGAGCGGGCAGGGCCACGAGACGAGCTTTGCGCAGGTGGTCTCCGACCTGATGCGCGTGCCGGTCGAATGCGTGAAGATCATCCTGGGCGACACCGATGTGGTGAAGGTCGGCGGCGGCTCGCATTCCGGCCGCTCGATGCGGCACGCCGCGACCGTGTTTTCCAAGGCGATGCCGGGCCTGATCGAGCGCGGCAAGGTAGTCGCGGCCATCGTGCTCGGCGAGCCGCCGGACCGCATCACCTATGACGATGGCCGCTTCGGCGCGCGCGACACCAACCGTACCTTCGATTTCCTCGAGCTGGCCAAGGAGGCTGCCAATCACAAGCTGCCGGAGCCGCTCAAGGACGGCATCGCGGTCGTCACCGACAATGAGATGCACGATCCGGTGTTTCCGAACGGCACCGCGATCTGCGAGGTCGAGGTCGATCCTGACACCGGCGACGTGACGATCCTGCGCTACGCCTCGGTCGATGATGTCGGCCGCTGCATCAATCCGCTGATCGTGGACGGCCAGACCCACGGCGCGATCGTGCAGGGCGTCGGCCAGGCGATGTGGGAGCAGTGCTACACCGATCCGGATTCTGGCCAGCCATTGTGCGGCTCGCTGATGGACTACGGCATGCCGCGCGCCGACGCGCTGCCGTCCTTCGTCACCGAGATCGCGGAAGTGCTTTCGCCCACCAATCCGCTCGGCATCAAGGCGGGCGGCGAGGGCGGCACCACCGCGGCGCCGGCCGTGATGGTCAGCGCCATCGTGGATGCGCTCTCGGTCTACGGCATCCGCAACATCGCGATGCCGGCGACGCCGTTCAACGTCTGGACCGCGATCCAGGAAGCGAAGGCTTCTCAACGTCCCGCTGACGTGAGCACGCCTGACAGCAGCGCCGCGCCGTAGGCGGCCGCGCCGCGCGGCTCCATGGCGGGCGCCGAGCGCAGATAGTCCTTCACAGCGACCAGCGCCGCCTGCGAGCGCGAGGTCATGGTGGCGAGCGTCTCCGCCATCGCGGCGTCGAGCCGCGCCAGCGGCACCACCGCGCTCACGATGCCGACCTGCAGCGCGGTCGCGGCATCGATCTGCGGCATCGCATAGACCATGTAGCCGATCGCCTTGCGCGGCACCTTCGGCATCAGCGCCGAGATCGCGAGCGTCGGCGGCAGGTTGTGGGTCATCTCCGGCAGCTTGAAGGTGGCGTTGTCGGCCGCGATGGTCACGTCGCAGGCGGTCGCCATCGCGCAGCCGAAGCCGAGCGCCGCGCCCTGAACCGCGCACACCACCGGCTGCGGCGCCTCGCTGAGCGCAGCGTAAACGTCGAGGATCGGCTGCAGCACCTGATCGCGCATGACGAGCGCGGTCGGATTGGCCGGGCCGCCCTTGGGGTCGCGGCCGCGGCAGAAGTCGGCGCCGGCGGTGCGCAGCGTGATCACCTTGGCGTCGGTTAAGGCCGCCGCCCGGATG
>DAIUEP010000242.1:5602-7056 GCA_036845065.1 Xanthobacteraceae bacterium
ATCGACCGGCCGATCGACAAGAACACCGAGCTGCATCCCTTGATGCGCTGGCAGTTCCAGGGCGGGCTTGCCGAGGACGCGCGCCGCGCCTTCCTGTTTACCAACGTGACCGATGGCGCCGGCCGCAGCTACGACATGCCGGTGGTGGTCGGCGCGCTCGCGGCCTCGCCGCGCATCTATTCGGTCGGCATGGGCCGGCCGGCCGCCGAGATCGAGGCCGCTTGGTCGAACGCGATCGCGCATCCGATCAAGCCGGTGCGCGTCGACAAGGCGCCGTGCCAGGAGGTCGTGATCACGGGCGATGCGCTGCGCGCGCCCGGCCAGGGGCTTGCCGCGCTGCCGGTGCCGATCTCGACGCCCGGCTTCGACGCCGCGCCTTATCTCACCGCGACGCTCGCGGTCACGCGCGATCCCGAATCCGGCATCCAGAACATGGGCACCTACCGCGCCGGCCTCAAAGCCACCGACCGGCTCGGCGTGCGGATGGCGGCGCGCATCGGCGGCGCCGGCGGCTTTCAGCATTGGATGAAGCACAACAAGCGCAAGACGCCGATGCCCTGCGCGTTCGTGATCGGCGCCGCGCCGGTCGTGATGTTCACCGGGCCGATGAAGCTGCCGATTGATCTCGACGAGATGGCGGTCGCCGGCGGGCTTGCGGGGGCGCCCATTCGCGTCGCCAGATGCGTCACCGTCGATCTCGACGTGCCGGCCGACGCCGAGCTGGTGATCGAGGGCCTGATCGATCCGGAGCTGCTCGAGCCCGAAGGCCCGTTCGGCGAGAGCCACGGCCACATCGCGCTCGAGGACTTCAACATGTCGATGCAGGTGACCGCCATCACCCGCAAGCGCAAGCCGGTGTTCGTCTCGATCATCAGCGAGGTCACGCCGTCGGAATCGAGCGTGGTCAAGAAGGTCGCCTACGAGCCGATGTTCCTCGCGCATCTGCGCGACAAGCTCTCGATCAAGGGTGTGCGCCGCGTGGTGCTGCACGAGCCGCTCACCAACCTGCGCAAGGTGATCTTCGTGCAGTGCACGCAGGGCACGCCGCGCTCGGAAGTGTGGCGCGCGCTGCACGGCGCCGCGACCTTGCTCGCCGACTGCGGCAAGATCTGCATCGCGGTGAGCGAGGACATCGATCCGGAAAACGCCGACGCGGTGTTCTGGTCGCTCGCCTATCGCGCCAATCCGATCGACGACGTGCACATCGTGCCCTATCGCTCGGCCGGGCACGGGCCAAAGTCGGGAGCGCGCAGCGAGGAATCGACGCTGATGATCGACGCCACGCTCAAGCATTCCGCGCCGCCGCTCGCGCTGCCGGCGCGCGAGTTCATGGAGCGCGCGCGCACCATCTGGGAGGAGCTCAAGCTGCCGGCGATCACCCCGCAGGCGCCGTGGCACGGCTATTCGCTCGGCGACTGGGCGGACGACTGGGAGACCTTCGCGCGCCGCGCCGT
>DAIUEP010000243.1:0-7038 GCA_036845065.1 Xanthobacteraceae bacterium
ACCTCTGCCACGCGACGCAGCGTGCATCCCGCACCGCGGCGGTGCCGACGGCAGTCCCGGTCGAGGTGGCCGCGTCGCGGTCCCGGCGCGTGCCAACGCCATCAAAGGCGCGCGTGCCGGGCTAACGGCGGCGGGCGCAAGCGCAATCGGTTCAGGCAATGTTACAGCAGCAGGTCAGCCTGCTTCAGGAGCTTCAGGGGCTGCCGCCTTCTTGGAGGCGGCTTTCTTCCTGGCTGCAGGCTTTTTCTCCGCGGGCGTCACTTCCGCCTCCGCGTTCGCCTGGGCAGCCTCTTGGGCGGCCTCCTTGGCCAGGCGAAGTGCCCTCAATCGCGCGGTCTTTTCGTCGGTCGCCCGGGCGGCGGCCTCATATTGGGACACGGCCTTTTTGGCCTCGTGCGCCTTTTTGATGGTCCGGTGGAATTGGGCTTCGGCTTTGGCTTGGTATTCCTTTGGACTCGCCATTGGTTCTCCTTCGACGAGAACCACTTAGAAGCAATACCGCTCTGATGCAAGGTGGCGGGACCGTCTTCCCGACGGGTCGACAGACACGCGTGGGTGAAGCGCAAGCGCGTTTGCGCGCCCCAACGCGCGCAACGGCCGTTCCGGCTTCCGTCAAAGATGCTTAATTCGGCGTGATGCCGGCGGCCTTGATCAGCTTGGCGTTCGACTCGATCTCGGTGCGGATGAAGGCCTCGAACTCGGCCGGCTTGAGCGGCATCGGATTGGCGCCGAGCTTCTTGAGAGTCTGCTTCATCCCGGGATCGTTGAGCACCTTGGCGATCTCGCCATAAAGCCGCTCGACGATCTCCTTCGGGGTACCGCCGGGCGCGAATACGCCAATCCAGAAGATGTAGTCGGAGTTCGGGTAGCCGGCTTCGAGCGTGGTCGGGATCGTCGGCAGGGTCTCGTCGCGGGTGAGGCTCGAGACCGCAAGCCCGTCGAGCTCCTTGCCCTCGATCAGCGGCACCACCGAGAGGAGCGGCGAGAAGTAGAAATCGATGCGGCCGCCGAGCACCTCGCGCACCGCCTCTGGCGCGCCCTTGAACGGCACATGCACCGCCTCGAAGCCGGCCGCGAGCCGGAAGCGCTCGGCGTTAAGGTGCGTCGCCGCCCCGATGCCACCCGAGCCATAGGTGAGCGAGCCGGGCTTGGCTTTGCCCTTCGCGACCATGTCCTGGACGCTGGCAAAGCGGCCGCGCGGCGTGACCAGAACGTTGGGAAACTGGCCGAGCGGAGCCACCGCCACGAACTCGCGCAGCGTATCGAAGGGAAGCTTGGCGAAGGTCGTGGGCACGATGGTGTGGATCGAGGAGTTGACGAGGAGCGTGTAGCCGTCCGCCGGCGCCTTGGCAGCCGCCGCCATGCCGATCGTGCCGCCGGCGCCAGGCTTGCTCTCGAACACGAAGCTCTGGCCGATCTGCTTGCCGACCTGCTCGAACACCGGCCGCGCGATGGTATCGAGCGCGCTGCCGGGCGGGAACGGTACCACCAGCTTGATCGGCGCCCGCGTCGGCCAGGCCTGTGCCTGCGCGTCACCGGCGTGAGCAGCCATCAGCCAAGCGGCGGCGAAAAGGGCCAGGATGCGCATGGGAGGATCCTTAGCTGTGAGACAAACCGGACAACGGTCGCAACGCACCCCATAGGAGACCACTGGGCCGCCGCCCGTCAACGGCCCAAATGGTCTCAGCGCAATGCCCCGCATTCCCGATCGAGCACCTCGACCGTGCGGCGATGGAGGTCGTCGGCGCGCGCCTGCGTTGCCCCGATGCAGACGACGCCGAGCTTTCCGAATTCGGACAGCGCGCCGATCAGATGGAAGGCGACGCCCTCCCCGGTCGCGGCGTGGAAGTGCAGGCCATTCACGACCGCGATGTCGACGAGATCGTAGGGCGTGAGGCCGCGATAGCGCTCCGATTCGAGGTTGTCGGAGGCGTAGTAGCAGCGCGGCTGCCCGGACGGCGTCAGGAACTCGCCGCTCGCTGCGTCATAGCGGCCGTCGGTGAGAAACTGCAGCATCAGGAACGGATGGGTGGTGCCGCCCTTGCGCAGGTTGATCTCGATCGCGACGTGGCGCCAGGCGTCACCCTCCTTGACCGAGATGAAATCAACCCCGAAGCGGCCGAGCACGCCCTTGCCGGCGAGCGCGCGAGCGGCCTTTTCGCCCTGCGCCTGGATGTCGAGCCGGTAGGCCTTATCAGCCGGGAAACGGCAGCCCAGAAAGATCTGACCATTGGCGCCGCCGAGCACCTGGTCGTGGGTGGAGACGGCCTCGATCGCGCCGACCGGCGTGATGCGGAACTGCGCGGACGGCGACTGCTTGACCGCGCCCGGAATGAACTCCTCGACGATCCCGCCCATGGCGGCGAGCTTCGATTGATAGAGCTCGAAGGTCATGCCGCGCGCCTCGAAGCTCAGGCTGGGCAGGCGCTCGCGCACCCAGGGTAAGAGCGCGGCGCCGGCGGGCGCCTCTGACAGATCGAAGATGGCGTTGCCCTCGCCGGAAAATCCTTCGTTGAGCTTGACCACCGCCTTGCGCAGCGCTGGCTTCGCGGTCTTCAGTTCCGCGAGCGCGCGTCCGACATCGTCGGCGTCGGCGAGGTCCTCGAAGCCATACGGCAGATCGACGCCAGTCTCGCGAAAGATCTTGCGCGAGCCGCTCTTCGAGCCCCAGTGCAGCAGCGAAGGATCGCAGCCATAGATCGGCAGATTGAGCTTGAGCGCCAGCCTGCGCTCGAGGTCGGAGACCGTGAAGCAGGTCATGTGCGCCGAGGCCCGCTCCGGAATCGCCTGCCTGATCCGCTCGAGCACGCGCGGCCGCTCCAGGATCTTGCGGGCGAGCGGCATCGGCGACGCGTCATCGCAGGAGACGAGCGTGAGCCTCCGCCGCGCATGCAGCCCCGGCACGCCCGGCAGGAGATGCAGATAGTAGTCGATGATGGTCTCCGACACCGGCGTCGAGGTGACATAGATCACGCGCGTGCGCGGCATCCGCAGCAACAACAGCAGACAGAGCGAGCGCTCCTCGTAGTGATGCACGCCCGATATCCGGGCCAGCACCTCCTGGTCCAGCGTCAGGCTCGGCACGATCAGCACCGTGCGCGGCAGATTGGGATCGTCGAACAGCGCGCTGAAGGAGCGGGAGAATTGCGTCTGCAGCGCGCGAAACCGCGCGAGCTCATCGGCGGTGGGAGCGGCATCGAGATCGGTGACTGGACGCTCGGATGCTGACACGCTCCCTACTCCACGATCCGGCGGCCGTCGCAGCCGATCCGATGCATCAGGTAGCCGACGCAATCGAGACGGGCTGCATGCGGGTCGACCGTGAGCATGGCCGGTATGGCGCGCTGCGCCAGCACGATCTCGCCATGGGCGTAGTCGAAATAACGCTCGGCAGCCGCGATCGCATTGGCCGGTTGAACGTCGAGGCGCCGCCGGCCGCCATTACCCACGGTGCCGAACACGGTTCCGGGCGCAAGCTCGGAAAAGTTCAGGCGGTCGAGGTCGGCGCGAAAGCGGAAATCGGCGTCCGCGCCGTCAAAGGACAAACTCGCATCCGGCGGCACCTTGATGATCGCAAAGGTGCGCATGAGGTCGAGATCGTGGTTCGGCACCGGATGATCGGGAAAGTGTTGCAGCGCCAGCGCCGCCTCGATCAGCTCGGCCGCATGCGCCACGCTCGCCGCCTCGCCGGCGCGCCCGCATTCGACCGTCACCGCCGGGCAGATCGCGGCGAGCGCCCCCGACTGCACGCCGAGCGGCTTCTCGAAATAGACGACCGTGCGGCCGAACAGCCGCGCCAGATGCAGATGCGTCTCGTCAAAGCGGTTCACGCACGCGTAATGCGGGTTGTGGCCGCTGTTGTTGTGGATGTCGATGCTCGCGAATGGCGCCTTCGCCCGCACGATCTCGACCACCTCATGCATCATCCGGGCGAGCGGCGTAGCGGGCGCAGGCGTGCCGGGCCAGGTGCGGTTGTAGTCCTCCTGCTGCGGCAGCGTGCGCACGTTGGCCCTGGCGGCCGCGATGTTGCCGACGAAGATGAGCAGCGGTCGCGGCAGCAGCGCCCCGCGATGCCGCCGCAGCACGCTCTGGATGGCGCACCAGCCGGTATCCTCATTGCCGTGCAAGAGCACGCTCACGAATAGCGGCGCGGCCGGCCGGCCCGCCACCTGAAACAGCGTCGGTCCGGCGAGATGCCGCCACAGGTCGCCTGCCGCAACGTCAAGCAGATGGTCGGGGCATCCATCCACAGAATCGAGGCGCGGAACGCCGCCGGCTGCCCCGCTGGTTGCGCTGTCGATCCGCATCGCTGTTGCTGGCTCACCCGCTTCCGGTACCGAGCGCATCGTGCAATGCGGCGGCCGCCTCGGCAAGCACGGTCCGATGGGCCTCGTCGTCGAGCGGCAGCGCCTTGGTGGTGCGGGCGAGATCGTGCAGGATCTCGGCGAACAGCCCGTAATGAATGTGCAGGTGAACCGACTTCTGCGTGCTCGCATCGCCGGTCCGCTCCAGGGTGAGCGAAATCCCGTTCTCATCGAGATGCGCGTCGAAGCGCGAGGAGCGCTCGAAGGTTCCGATATAGAGCTTGTCGGGATATTCGAGGGCGACTTCGGCCTTGTCCGGAATGGGCTTCTTCATGCGGGTCCTTTGCGCATTGGCATCCATCAATGGCCGGTATTCGACCACTTCGGTCTTGAGCTAGGTCAATGCATTCCTCGATTGTGACTAGAAGCGCATTTGTGTGACCGCCATCACATCGCCGACCGCCGAGCCCTGGTAGCCTCCCCGTCATCGGCATCCCAACCATTCGCTCACAGGAGCAGCAAAAGGAGTACCGGCAATGGCCTGGATCGTTCTGGCCGCGAGCGCTCCGGCGATCGTGTGCGTCTTGTCCGCTGCCTATCTGGCGTACCAACAGCGCCCGGCCTGGGGATGGTTCCTCACCCTGTCGATCTTCGCCGAGTTTGCCGGGTTGGCCATATTGCTGAACCTTCATTGGATTCAGCGTTGATCGCCGTGGCGCCAAGGGGGCCCGCGCATCATTTTGAATGCGTCGAATCAAACTTTCGGCGAGAATCCTGTCTCCCGGTCGACCAGGAGATCAAGGATGCCCCATGAGGACGAGCGCGAGCAGGCCCTGCACCAGGCGGCGAGGCTGAAAGGCCTCTCGCTGGTTCGCACCGGCGACGGCTTCGCGCTCGCTCTCTATACCGCCGCGACGCTGGACGAGATCGCGGATTTTCTCGCCATCGACGAAGCCCCTGAAGTCGAACAGCGCGTTGAGGAGCATCGCCGCGCCGATCTGCGCGCCATGCTGAAAGCCGAGCGCGCGCTGATCGCCGAGTTGGAGGCGGAGAAGCGCAAAGCTGGCGCGCGAGACCCCGGTTACGACACGACCGAGGCCGCGTTGGCGGAGATTCGCCGCAAGATCGCTGAAATCCAGGATGCCAAGCGAACAGAGGCTCCCGGCGTGGGTGTAGCAAGAGCGCAATGAACCAATGCACGGCAATGGAGCTTCGGCGCGGCAGTGCTGCCGCGCCGAGCGTGCGCCCGCTCAGCGCACCGCGATCGGCGCCACGGTCGAGCCGGTGGCGCCCTGCAGCTTGAGCGGCTGCATCATGAAGGCGAACTCACCCACCCCCTTCGCGGCAAGCTCGTCGAGCTTCATGTGCTCGAGCAGATGCACGCCGTGCACCACCAGCGCCATCTGATGGATCGGCCCTGACAGCGTCGGATCGGCCGGCGGCGCGACCTCGACCGGCGTGTTGTCGGAGCCGAGCAGCATCGGGTCCTTGGCGATCAGCCATTCGCCGGCTTTGACCCCGATGCCCGGATTCGACTTCATGTAGCGCGCGTTGTCCTTGCCGAACAGCTTGCCCCAGCCGGTGTGGATGATCACCGCATCGCCCGGCTGCAACGTTGTATTCTGCTTCTTGAGCGCGCCTTCGAGATCGGCGACCGTGATCTCATAAGTGTCGCCGAGCATCTCGACTCCCTTGTAGCCGGCGACGTCGATCAGCACGCCGCGCGTGATCAGCGCGCCGACCTGGTGGATGCCGAGCTTGGTGAAGCCGGTACGGGTCATGATGTCGTCGAGCTTGAAGCAGTTGTAGACGCTGTTCCCGTGGGTCTGGTGCGCAAAGCCGTCGAACTGGGTGCCGACCTGGCCGATCTCCGCGACGACGAGCTCCTCATTGCTGCGGCGGTTGTTGGAGCCCAGCGCGGGGCCGGTCGGTTTGGTGAACATTTCGAAGCGCCGGGTGCGTTGGATCGGAATCGACTCATTGAGCACATGGCCGAGCTCGATCACCTCGCCGGTCTTGATCAGCTTGACCGCGTTGAGCACGCTCTGCGGCTTCATGTGATTGCCCGAGCCGCGCTCGTCACCGGCGCCCCATTTGGAGGGACACCGCGCGCTATCGGACGGCGGCGACCAGCTTGGCGTCTGAGCGATCGCTGAGCTGCCGGCGATCAGCATCGCCGCAACCATGAGACCTGCGCTCTTGCGTGTCATCGTTTCCTCCTCGTTGATCGGTTCTATTGGTGTGTGCGTTGTCCGGCGCGCGCCGGACCGCGACCCCAGGATGCGCGCCCGCGGTTTCGCACTCAAGTCGCAAACGATTGATGGTATTCCGTACCGTTCAATCCGCTGTGGCTTTGGGAAATGACTCATATCGTTTCATTGATGTCGTGAACTGAAGGCGGCCGACCTGCCGTAAGCCCCGGGACGGACGGATCACAGGAAATTTACTACCAGCGACACGAGACGATATTGTCTTATAGTGAATATGGCTCTATGAAGCCCTCATCCTGATCCGTGTTTCGAGGGGCGCACTCATGAGGCGTCTTGAAGGCGGGGAGCGGGAGCGGCACCTGCGGGAAGGCACTTACGCAAACCGGCCCACGGGCGACGCTCGGAGCAAACCGGCAGGGACAAATAGCTCCTGTCCGGTCCGACCGTTGACGAGGCGTAAGCCGAAGATGCCGCGTTGGCGCGCCACTAGTGCCCCGCTTCCGAAGTTCGTCAGTCGTTGCGGC
>DAIUEP010000244.1:0-7003 GCA_036845065.1 Xanthobacteraceae bacterium
TCGGACACTTCGAAATTGGCGTAGACGTTCTGCACGTCGTCGCTCTCGTTGAGCGTCTCGATCAGCCTCAGGAGCTTCTCGCCCTGCAGGTCGTCGACCGCCACCGCGTTCTGCGGCTTCCAGGTCAGCGCCGCCTTGCGCGGCTCGCCGAACTTCGCCTCGATGGCCTTCGACACGCTGCCGAGCGTATCGACCGTGGTGTAGATCTCGTGCCCATCGGTGGTCGAGGCCACGTCCTCGGCGCCGGCCTCGATCGCGGCTTCCAGCATGGCGTCGGCGCTCGCCACCTTGGCGTCGTATTCAATGAGGCCGACGTGATTGAACATGAATGAGACCGCGCCGGTCTCCGCCAGGTTGCCGCCGTTCTTGGTGAAGGTCGCGCGCACCTCGCCGGCGGTGCGGTTGCGGTTGTCGGTCAGCACCTCGACGATCACCGCGACGCCGCCCGGACCGTAACCCTCGTAGCGGATCTCGTCGTAGGTCTCGGCGTCGCCGCCCAACGCCTTCTTGATCGCGCGCTCGATGTTGTCCTTCGGCATGTTCTCGGCACGCGCCGCGATCATGGCGGCGCGCAGCCGCGGGTTCATGGCAGGGTCCGGCAGCCCGAGCTTGGCGGCCACGGTGATCTCGCGCGCGAGCTTGCCGAAGAGCCTGGATTTGACCTTATCCTGCCGCCCCTTGCGGTGCATGATGTTCTTGAACTGGGAATGGCCGGCCATGCTCTGCTCCTCGACGCCCGCCCCGCGCAGGATTGTTGCGCGCTCGGCGGTGCCGCAAATTGGGTTGAATGCGGGGGCGTTATAGAGCGCGCGCGGCGCAAAATCCAGATTGGACCGGGGCCGAGCTGGGCCCCGGTCTGGAAGCCAAAAAACCCTGCCCTCTGGGACCGGGCGGGCGCGGAGTTCGCTACAGCACGAGCTGCATCGGGGTCGGCACGTAGCGGTAGCCGTCGCCAAATTTGGCGAGCTGGCCGATGCCGGGCCAGGGCATGTGAAACACCACCAGCGGAATGCGCTGCGCCGAGAGCATATCGAACAGCTTCACGCGCGACTCCACGCCCTGCTTGGAGTCGGTGTCGAACCCCACCTCGATCCGCGGATGCTCGAACAGCACGACATGGTGGGCGACATCGCCGATGTTGCAGATCGTCTTGCCGCCCGAGCTGATCAGGTACACCGTATGTCCAACCGTGTGGCCCGGCGTCTGCATCGCCTGGATGCCGGGCAGGAACTCCTGACCGTCCTTGATGAAGATGGTGCGATCGCGATAGGGCGGCAGGTTCTTGCGCGCGGTCAGCGCGGAGCCTTCCGCCGGCGTGCCGAGACGCCGGTCGTCCAGCCAGAACTCGTGATCGGCCTGGGTCAGGTAGACCTGGGCGTTCGGGAACAGGCGGCTGCCGTCGTCCGCCACCATGCCACCGGAATGATCGATATGCGGGTGAGTGAGCACGACCGCGTCGATATCCTTGGGATCGATGCCGGCCTGCTTGAGACTGATCTGCAGCCGGCCGGCCTGGGTGTTGGGCCGCTTCACCGAGAACATCCCGGTGTCGAACAGTATCATCCGGTCGCCGGTATTGAGCACCAGGATGTTCTGATCGAGCACGACGTTATCGGTCGGCATGAAGTAATCGGCGAACATCTTGTTGAGCTCGGCTTCCGACGGCCCCTTGAAGGCGCGATTGGCCGGACCGATCGGCAACGGCCCGTCGGACACGATGGTCGCTTCGATCGATCCGAGCTTGAAGCGATAGAACGCCGGCGCCTGGCTGTTGAGCATCGGCGCCTTGGCGTGCGCCGGCGGCACGAGAAGACCGGCGGCCGCGCTCGCGGATGCGCCGGCGAGCAAGTGACGGCGTGACAACGGCGTGTTGAGCATCACGACCTCCCTATGGTGATTTGTCGGGCCTGTCGGCCCCCGCGGATTGATCCGCAGCCGCGAGACTAGCCCACAATTGGGGCGAATTCACCGCGCGGCCGAGGAAGACCTCATTCCCAGAACGCCGGCCGGGCCTGCTCCAGCCGACCGCCGAGCCGCACCGGCGCGATGCGGCGTGCGAGCCCGGTGGCATCATCGGTCTCGACCGCGATGCCGCAAAGGGTCGCGGGCCCCTGCGCCGGCTCGAACCGTCCCGCGCCGATCCGGCGCACGAAGCGGTTGAGCGGCTCGTCCTTGTTCATGCCGATCACCGAATCGTAGTCGCCGGTCATGCCGACGTCGGAGATGAACGCGGTGCCACGCGGCAGGATCTGATGATCGGCGGTGGGCGCGTGGGTGTGGGTGCCGACCACGAGGCTCGCACGGCCGTCGCAGAAATGGCCCATCGACTGCTTCTCGCTGGTGGCCTCGCAATGCATGTCGACCACGATCGCGTCGGCGTCGCGCCGCAGCGCGCAGGCGGACAGCTCGCGCTCGATCGCCGCGAACGGATCGTCGAGCGGGTCCATGAAGATGCGGCCCATGAGGTTGATCACGAGAATGCGCGCGCCGTTCTTCGCCTCGGTCAGGGTGGCGCCGCGCCCGGGCGTGCCGGGCGGGAAGTTGATCGGGCGCAACAGCTTGGGCGCGCGCTCGATGAAGACCAGCGCCTCCTTCTGGTCCCAGGAATGGTTGCCGCCCGTGATCACATCGGCGCCGGCGTCGACGAGCTCCTGATAGATCGCCTCGGTGATGCCGAAGCCACCAGCGGCGTTCTCGCCGTTGATGGCGACGAAATCGAGCTTCCAGTCGCGGATCAGCCCGGGCAGGCGCTCCAGCACGACCGCGCGCCCGCTGCGCCCGACGATGTCTCCGATGAACAGGATACGCATGCGTCTCAACCGTCTAGCTCAGTGCCTTGGTGCCCGATTAGCACGATCTCAGCCTAGCAGCACTAGACGGCGACCCGTCATCCTGAGGCGCGACCCCGGCCTCTTGAGCCGGGGGAGCCTCGAAGGATGTCGGCCCCCGCGGCGAGGCACGGGCAGTCGCCCTTCGAGGTTTGGTCGCATCGCAGCATACGCAGGCTGCGCCTGCGATGGCGACCTCACGCCTCAGGGTGACGGATTTCAAGGTGTGTTTCTTGGCCAGCGCTGGTCCTAATCCAAACGGCAGGTACGCCAGCGTGAAGAATCCTATTGCTACTCTGCGAGCGGATAGGACTCGCCCGAATATTGGGCGAAAGCCTTCGCTGCGGCGACAAGCTCCGCATCGGTTATATTGAAGTGATGGGCAAATTCGAGCTGTAGGTGGGGCTTAACCTCGCCAAAAAACGAAGACATGTGGCCCGGCATAGCTTTGGCCGCAGCATGATCAACGAGACAATGAGCAAGGGCCTGCGCGTCAAGCTGCTCGCGATGCGGCGCATTCACGGTTGTCAAAACAAGAGAAAGAATCATCGCAGCACGTCACACTTCTGCCGCCCGGAGTTCGCTCCAAGATGCTTAGCACACTTCGTCCTATCCCTCGCCAATCCATTGGCGCCCCATACGACGCATGTTGTTAGCTGATCTCAGCATTAACAATGATCACCTCCTTCTCCGTGACCACGAGATCAAGGCGAGCGTCGCGGGGGGTGGTGGGCACGACCTCAACCTCCTGCGCCGCGAACGCGACCCCAACCGCGACAACCGGCTTCTTCGCACGCAGCGCCGTGATGGTCATGTCGTAGTAGCCGGCGCCATAGCCGAGCCGGTTGCCGGTGCGGTCGAAGGCCAAGAGCGGCACGATCAAGACATCGGGCGCGACCTCGGGCGCCAGCGGCGAGGGCACGCGGATGCCCCAGATGCCCTTGACCAGCGGCTCACCGAACGCATAGGCGCGCATCACCAGCGGCACGCCGCGCGCGACCACCACCGGCAGCGCGAGCTGTGCGCCGGCGTCGGAAAGCTGGCGCATCAGTGGGCGGGGATTGAGCTCGCTCCCCATCGGCATGTAGCCGGACACGATGGCGCCGGGCGCGACCGCGACCGGAAACGCCCGCGCCGCAATCGCCGCCGCCGCTGCCGCGCGTGTGTCAACCGGCAGCGCATCGCGGCGCGCGAGCGCGGCCTGGCGCATGTCCGATTTCAAGGATGCGATGTCGGACAAGGAGGTCACGGATGGCTGTTCAACCGGCTGCGCGAGACCAGAGTCAGCCAACAGCAGCCTCCTACGATGCAGGAGCGCCGCTGACTGGGTCAAGGATCTGGCCAAGATCTGGCCAGGATCTGGCCAAGGATTTGGGCCAAAATTAAAGTGCGGAGCCGCGATGGCCGTCGGAGTAGCGATCCCGGGTTCCCTACGAAAGTAGGTGGGCGCCATATGACCGAGCCCACGGGCCCGGCCAGGGACAGCTCCCTTTAGGATCGATAAGGCCCCGGGGATATGACTCCGTCGCACCCCGCAGCCCCGCGGCAACCAATCTAGTCATTCGACCGGCCCGCCGCCACCATGCTGGGAACAGCTTTCTCCGCTCTCTCGTCGGCTGGCTCCGCTCCCAGCTCCACCATCGACGCTCGGGCCGAGGCCAGCGCGGCAGCATCGGGAGGCCGAGTCCGATTGAGCCGCCGGGTGATGCCCTCGATACGCTCGGCGGCAGCGTTGAGTGCGGCAGCGACCGCCGCCTGGGTGGCCTTGGAGTGATCGGCGGCGGCCACCCGCGCGTCCTGCAGGGCCGCGAACTCGCGTTCCAGCGCGCGCAGCCGGCCGCTCATGTCCAACAGCTCGTCGGAGATGGTGAGCGCGGCCATGACGGTCAGCCGGGTGTTGCCGATCTCGCCGAAATCGTTGCGCAGCCCGGCGATCCGCTGGTCCAGGTCGCCCGCCAGCCGCAGCAGATGCGCCTCCTGGCCCTGCTCGCAGGCCATGCGGAACTTGCGGCCGTTGATGGCGACCGTCACCCGCGACAGCTCGTGTTTGGGCGGCGGGCTTTGTCGCTCAGCGGTCATCTCAGCGGCCTTGGGGGTCTAACACGGAGCGGATCGTGCCGATCGCGCTGTCAAGCCGCCGCGCGATGTCCCGGTTGGTGCTCTCGAGCAAGCGCGCCCGCGCCATCGCGGCATCGAGGTCGCTCGCCAGGCGCGAGCGGTCGTCGTCAAGGGCATGAACCTGGGCCATGAGATTGTCCTCGCCGAGGTCGACTTCGTGCCGCTCTTCCGCCGCCGCCTCGAGCGAGTCGAGGGCAAGCGCCAATCTGCGGGAGGCCGCTTCGATCGCACTGGTGTCCGACATCGCCGGTACCCCCGGAGCCGGTACGAGCAGGATTCGTCAACCATAAGGCGACGAAAAACTCCCGTGACGGCAACTAGTTAGCCCGGAAACCTACGGGCCCAAGGTGGCATTCGTCAATCTTTCCACCATTGTTCTCCCCCGCCTTGTGCACGGCAAGGCCTATTTGGCGGGGCTTTCATTGACTCGCTTGCGGCCCATGGTAGAGCCTCGCGCTAGTGCCCCGCTTCCGAAGCTCGTGATACATCGCAGCACCCTCTGACACGAGCTTCGGAAACAAAGGGGCACTAGCAAAACTATGATTCTAGTGCCGCTTTTCGATTTGAAGTTCCTAACCGAGTTGCCGCAAGTGTTGTAGGAACTTCAAATCGGCGGCACTAGCCCGCCGCTCCGACTCGAACGAGGATCGCATGACTCCTCCAGCCGCCGCTTCGGCCGCCGCCGCACCATCGATGCCGGCCGCCTCCTCGGCGAGCGCATCACCACGCGCGCAACACGATCGCATGGCAAATGCCATTCGCGCGCTCGCCATGGATGCGGTTGAGCAGGCGAAGTCAGGCCACCCCGGCCTGCCGATGGGCGCCGCCGATATCGCGACCGTCCTGTTCACGCAGGTCATGAAGTTCGACCCGAGCGACGCGGCCTGGCCCGACCGCGACCGCTTCGTGCTGTCGGCCGGGCATGGCTCGATGCTGCTCTACGCCGCGCTGCATCTCGCTGGCTATCCGCGGATGACGATCGAGGAGATCAAGCGCTTCCGGCAGTTCGGCTCGCTTACGCCTGGGCACCCCGAGAGCCACCTGACGCCAGGCGTGGAGACCACGACCGGGCCGCTCGGCCAGGGCCTCGCCAACGCGGTCGGCATGGCGATCGCGGAAGCGCATCTCGCCGCCGAGTTCGGCCGCGAGCTGGTCGATCACCACACCTATGTGCTCGCCTCCGACGGCGACCTGATGGAAGGCATCAGCCAGGAGGCGATCGCGCTCGCCGGGCATCTCAAGCTTGGGAAGCTCGTCGTGCTGTTCGACGACAACGGCATCTCGATCGACGGCCCGCTGTCGCTCGCCGATTCGGTCGACCAGCTAAAGCGGTTCGAAGCGGCCGGCTGGGCGGCGACGCGTGTCGACGGGCACGACCCGGACGCCATCGCGCGCGCGCTCGAGAAGGCGCGCACGGCGAACAAGCCGTCGCTGATCGCCTGCAAGACCACGATCGGATTTGGCGCCCCGACCAAGGCCGGAAGCGAGAAGAGCCACGGCTCGCCGCTTGGCGCCGACGAGATCAAAGGCGCGCGCGAGCGGCTCGGCTGGACTTCGCCGGCGTTCGAAGTGCCCGCCGACGTGCTGGCGTCCTGGCGCGCCGCTGGCGCGCGCGGCGCGGCGCATCATCAGGCCTGGAAACAGCGGCTCGCTACCTTGCCGGCGGAGAAGCGCGCACAATTTGAGCGGCGCATGAGCGGCAAGCTCGAAACCGACAAGCTTGCCGCCGCCGTGCTCAGCCTGAAGGAGACATTCGCCAAGACGCCCAAGGAGATCGCGACCCGCATCGCCTCGGAGCTCGCGCTCGAAGCGCTGGTGCCGGCAATCCCGGAACTGGTCGGCGGCTCGGCCGACCTGACCGGATCGAACAATACCAGGCCGAAAGGCATGTCGATCCTCTCATCCGCCGCCTATGGCGGCCGGTTCATCCACTACGGCGTGCGCGAGCACGGCATGGCGTCCGCCATGAACGGCATGGCGCTGCATGGCGGCGTGATCCCCTACTCCGGCACGTTCCTGGTGTTCTCCGACTATTGCCGGCCGGCGCTGCGGCTCGC
>DAIUEP010000245.1:0-6940 GCA_036845065.1 Xanthobacteraceae bacterium
TGCCGCCCTGGATCAGCGGCAGGACGGCGCCGATATTGTTGAACATCACGTCGACGCGGCCGGGGATCAGGTCGTTCATCGCCGGACCCGCGCCGCGATAGGGCACGTGCAGCATCTCGATGCCGGCCATGCGCTTGAACAGCTCGCCGGAGAGATGAACCGAGGTGCCGTGGCCGGAGGAGGCGAACGAGATCTTGCCCCGGTTGGCCTTGGCGTACGCGATGAAGTCGGTGACCGAGTGCGCCGGCGATGAGTTCGGCACCGCCATGATGTTGGGGTAGTCGCAGATAAGCGACACCGGCGCGAGGTCGGCGACCGGATCGTAAGGCAGCGAGGCAAACAGGAACTTGTTCACCGCAAGCGGCATCGAGTGCAGCAGCATGGTGTAGCCGTCGGGCTCGGCGCGCACCACCGCCTCGGTGCCGATATTGGTGGCGGCGCCGCCGCGGTTCTCGACCACGACCTGCTGGCCCCAAAGCTCCGACAGCTTGCCTGCGACGACGCGGGCGATAGCATCGGTTCCGCCGCCGGGCGGAAACGGCACCACCAGGCGCACATAGCGGCTCGGCCAAGCCGGGGTCTGCGCGTGTCCGCGTCCGGCAAACGCAGGGGAGAGCGCCGAGGCGGCGGCGAGGCGGACGATTGCGCGACGGCTGATCATGACGGCCTCACTCGTTGACCTTGATGTTGGCCGCCTTGATGACCGGGCCCCACTTGTCCATCTCCTCCTTGAGGTGCGCCGCGAGCGCCTCTGGCGTGGAGCCGACGATCACGACGCCGAGCGCATCGAGCTTGGCCTTGATGGCCGGCTCGGCCATGACCGCGATGGTGTCGGCATGGATCTTCCGGACGATCTCAGGAGGCGTCTTGGCGGGCAGGAAGAACGCAAACCACGACGAGGTGTCGTAGCCCGGCACGCCCGCCTCCGCGATGGTCGGCACGTCGGGAGCGGTCGGCTGACGGTTGGCGGTGCTCACGCCGAGCGCGCGCAGCTGGCCGTTCTGCACAAGCGGCAGGCCCGACGCCATGACCGCGAAGGTGCAGTCGACGCGCCCCGCGATCACGTCGGTCGCGGCCGGAGCCGCCCCGCGATAGGGAACGTGGACGAGGTCGACCCTGGCCATGTGCTTGAACAGCTCCGCGCTCATGTGCGGCGAGCTGCCGTGGCCGGGAGTCGCGAACGTGACTTTGCCCGGGTTGGCTCGCGCGTGCGCGAGAAGGTCGCCGACCGAACGGAAGGGCGAGGAGATCGGCACCACCAGGAGATTGGGAAACAGGCAGATCAGCGTCACCGGCGCGAAGTCGGCGACCGGATCGTAGTTGATCGAGGAAAAGAGGAAGCGGTTGACCGCGATGCCGCCGGCCGTGATGTAGAGCGTGTAGCCGTCGGGAGCGGAGCGGGCGACGTATTCGGAAGCCAAGTTGCCGCCGGCGCCGGGCTTGTTCTCCACCACCACCTGCTGGCCCCACATCTCGGAGAGGCGCGCGCCGATGATGCGGCCGATCGCGTCGATGCCGCCGCCGGGCGTGAACGGCACGACAACCTTCACGAAACGGTTTGGCCAGCCCTGCGCGAAGGCGACGCGGCTGACGAAGAGGGGAAGCGCGGAGGCGCCGGCCGATTGCAGCAGACGGCGGCGATCAAGCATCACGCTACTCCTCAGACCGGATGCCGGCATCCTTGATGACCGGGCCCCAGAGATCGATTTCGGCCTTGAGCATCCGGGCGAGCTCGGCCGGCGTCGAGCCGGCGACGGCGACGCCGGTCTTCTCCAGGGCGCTGATGACGGCGGGCTCGCGCAGGATCGCAACCGTGTCGGCGTTGACCTTGTTCACGATCTCGGGCGGCGTCTTGGCCGGGGCGAAGAAAGCGTACCACGCCTGCACATCAAAGCCAGGCACGCCAGCCTCCGCCACGCTTGGAAATTCCGTCGCGGTTGGGAAGCGCTTGGCCGAGGTCACGGCAAGCCCCCGCAGCTGGCCGGTGCGGGCTTGTTGCAGGACGCCGGCCATGGTGTTGAACATGACATCGATGCGCCCGGGAATGACGTCATTGAGTGCCGGCGCCACGCCCCGGTATGGCACGTGCGTCATCTCGATGCCGGTCATGCGCTTGAACAGCTCGCCGGACAGGTGGGTCGAGGTTCCCGTGCCGGAGGAGGCGAAGGTGATCTTGCCGCGGTTGGCCTTGGCGTGAGCCACAAATTCCATCACCGACTTCGCCGGCGAGGAGTTGGGCACCACCATGAGGTTCGGGTAGGTGCAGATCAGCGCGACCGGCGCGAAGTCGGTGACGGAATCGTAGTTGAGCGAGGAATAGAGGAACCGGTTGACCGCGACCGGCAGCGAGCCGATCAGCAGCGTGTAGCCATCGGGCTCGGCGCGCGCGACCGCTTCGGCGCCGATATTGCTGCCCGCGCCGCCCTTGTTCTCGATCACCATCTGCTGGCCCCAGAGCTCGGACAGCCGATTGGCGAGGATGCGCGCGACAACGTCAGTTCCACCACCGGCCGGAAACGGGACGACCAGTCGGACATGGCGGTTGGGCCAAGCCTGCGCATTCGCGCGGCCGATGAAGGCGGGCGCGAATGCTGCGGCCGTGCATAACCCGGTCATCTTACGGCGGGTGAGCATTTGCGGTCCTCCCTGGCAAGGCGTTTGCAGGTCAGGCGATGAACCGCCCTGCGCGCGCGTTGCTCATTCGTGCTGCCTTTGAGGCTACCGCGCCGGGTTAGCAGCGACAATCGGTCTCGCCCCCGCAAGCGTCGCTATGCCGCGTGCGACCGCCGCCCGTCATCCGGGGTCGAGCGCGTGTTTCTTGAAGACGGCGCCGGCGGCCGGCGCGGTGATGAAGCTGACCAGCGCTTTCGCTGCGTCGGTCTCCTTCGCTCCGGCCTGAATGCCGGCGGAGAAGACCGTAATCAATTGCAGCTCTGCGGGAAGCGGCCCAACATAGTCGATGCCGGGAAAGTGGGTGAGCTCGCTCACCTGCTGGAAGCCGATCTCGGCTTCGCCGCTGGCGATGATGCTGCCGACAAAGACGCCGGTCGGGGTCTGTTTGAGCTTGCTCTTGATCGCGTCGGCGATGCCCATCTTCTGGAACATCGTGACGACATAGACGCCGCTTGGGCCGGTGGAATAGCCGATCGACTTGGCTGCCAGGAGCGTTTTCCGGAGCGCGTCGACCGAGCTGATGTCGGGTTTGGGCTTACCCTTGCCGACCGCCACGCCCACGCCGGATTTCGCGATATCGGTGCGGCTGCCGGGAACGACCTTGCCGGTCTGGGCAAGCTCATCGATCGACTGCCTCGACATGATCAACAGGTCGTAGGCCTCGCCGTCGGAGAGCCGCTTCATGACGCCCAGCGTTCCGGTAAAGACTGTCGTAACCTTGTGCCCCGACGCCTTCTCGAATTGCGGCACCAGCTCGCGGTAGGCTTCCTCGGTCGCCTGGGTGGACAGAACCTTGATTTCGGCGGCACCGGCCGCGTCCGAGAGCAGCAGCGCGGTGGCGGCGATCAACAAAGCGGTCTTCATGCGGAGCCTCCCATGATATCCATTGTGCTTGGCGCAAGTCTTGTTGGCGCCAATTCTATGCCGCTCGTGCTGGTTGCGATAGGTGGTCCAAGGAATGATACTCCAAGCAATGAACGGTCAGCCCAAATCCGCAAAGCTTATCCGCGGCGCCACCGGCGACTGGGAGGTCATCGTCGGCCTCGAGGTCCATGCTCAGGTCACCTCGCGCTCAAAGCTGTTCTCCGGCGCTTCAACGGAGTTCGGCGGCGAGCCCAATTCGCATGTCTCGCTGGTCGATGCGGCGATGCCGGGCATGCTGCCGGTGATTAACGAGGAATGCGTCAGGCAGGCGGTCCGTACCGGCCTCGGACTCAAGGCCAGGATCAATCTCAAATCGGTGTTCGACCGGAAGAATTATTTCTATCCCGACCTGCCGCAGGGCTACCAGATCAGTCAGTACAAGTCGCCCGTGGTCGGCGAAGGCGAGGTCGTGGTCGATCTGCCGGACGGCGAGGCCATCACGGTCGGCATCGAGCGTCTCCATCTCGAGCAGGATGCCGGCAAGTCGCTGCACGACCAGCATCCCACCATGTCGTTCGTCGACCTCAACCGCTCCGGCGTGGCGCTGATGGAGATCGTGTCCAAGCCGGATCTGCGCTCGCCCGAGGAGGCCAAGGCCTACGTCACGAAGCTGCGCAGCATTCTACGCTACCTTGGCACCTGCGACGGCGACATGGAGAAGGGCAGCCTGCGCGCGGACGTCAACGTGTCGGTGCGACGGCCGGGCGAGCCCCTGGGGACACGCTGCGAGATCAAGAACGTCAACTCGATCCGGTTCATCGGCCAGGCGATCGAGCACGAAGCGCGCCGGCAGATCGGCATCCTCGAGGACGGCGGCGCGATCGAGCAGGAGACTCGCCTTTTCGACGCGGTCAAGGGCGAGACGCGCTCGATGCGGAGCAAGGAGGAAGCGCACGACTATCGCTACTTCCCGGATCCGGACCTGCTTCCGTTGGAGATTTCGCCGAGCTTCGTCGAAGACATCGCGGCGCGTCTGCCGGAACTGCCGGACGCGAAGAAGGCGCGCTTCATGCGTGATCACGGGCTCTCCGCCTACGACGCCAACGTCCTGGTGGCCGAGCGGGAGACGGCGGAGTTCTTCGAGGGCGTCGCCCGTGGCCGCGATGCGAAGGCTGCCGCCAACTGGGTGATCAACGAGCTCGCCGGCCGGCTCAACAAGGAAGGCAAGGACATCTCGGCGTCTCCGATGAGTGCTGGACAGCTTGGCGCGATCCTCGACCTGATCGCCGCCGAAACGATTTCCGGCAAAATCGCCAAGGACTTGTTCGAGATCGTGTGGAGGGAGGGCGGCGATCCGGTCGCGATCGTCGAAGCGGGTGGCATGAAGCAAGTCACCGACCTGTCGGTGATCGAGCGGGTGGTCGACGAGATCGTCGGCAAGAACCCCGACAAGGCGAGCGAGGCGCGCACCAATCCCAAACTCATCGGCTGGTTCGTCGGTCAGGTGATGAAGGCGTCGGGCGGCAAAGCCAATCCGCAGGCCGTGAACGACGTGCTCAGGCGCAAGCTCGGCGCCTGAACGCGGTCGCGAACCCGCGCGCGAGCGTCAACCATCGCTCTTTGAGCGGCGAGGTGATCGCTAGCAGGGGTCGAATCGTCCCTCGAACGCCCGCTGGCGCCAAAAAAATCACGCGGCAAGGTCTTGCCTGCGAATCACTTGGCGGGCGATTCGCGCGATTCCGATCGGACTCGAATGCTCAAGACACCTCCGCAGACCGGAATCCGAAAAAAAATTTTAGGAAGGTGAATCGATGGTGGATTTGCCCGCCGTCGCCATCTTTGCGCGCCAGGAATCGATCATCGATGGCATGCGTAAGAGCGCCAATGCGCGGGCGTCTGTGCTGCACATAATCCTTATTTCATCGACACTTTTCGATTCTCGAACATGATCGAGCCATGCCGCGCGACGATGCTGCGCGAAATGTTCGCCGGAGCGCCGCGCGCGAGCGCGCGACGCCACAACAGCTTGTGTCAAACCTGTGTAATCCACGCTTCATTAAGCGCGGTCGCTGATTTTTGTCTCGCTCTGTAGTAATCGGAGTGAAGCACCCGCGATCCCCGCGGTTGCTGAAGCGATATCGCCACTCACTCAACGGCTAGGAGGGCAGCATGGCGAAGAAGAGAAAAGCGAAGGCGGCGGCAAAGAAGGGCGCGAAGAAGACAAAGCGTCGGAAGAAGAAGTAGGCAGCCGCCTCTTCACGGTCTTCGGCTTCGCTCTGATGTCGACGACCGCGTCACACGGACCGGCGGCTGCCAAATGACGATCGACGCAATGTAGTCGTCATCGACAGCGCCGGTTCCAGACAGAGGGCGTCGGCGAGACAGAGGTTGGGGCGTCACTGCCCGAAAGCCCGCGAGGGTTGACGGCGGTGAGTCAGGGGGAGGGCCTTGCCCGATCCCTGCAGTTGGCAGGTCTAGTCTGCCACTGGCTTCCAGTCTCCGGTTTCTCGCCGACGCCCTTGGTGTATCTGGCGTCCGGCGTCTGGCATGAGCACCGCTGGTCCAGGTTGCGCGGTTCGGGGGTGGAGACTTAAGCCTGGGATGGTTCGCAGGAGCATCTCATGGCCCGTACCACAAAGACGCGCGCCAAGCGCAAGTCCCGCAACACAAGCAAGATCAAGCGAGCAGGGCCACCCAGCCCCATCGAGCTCTACTACTGGCCGACGCCGAACGGCTGGAAGATCTCGATCATGCTGGAGGAATGTCGGCTGCCCTACACCATCATTCCGGTCAACCTGGCAACGGGCGAGCAATTCAAGCCCGAGTTTCTTGCGATCTCTCCCAACAATCGTATGCCCGCGATCGTTGATCCGGACGGCCCCGGCGGCCGGCGGATCTCGATCTTCGAGTCGGGCGCGATCCTGCAATATCTGGGACGCAAGACCGGCAGGTTCTATCCGCGTGACGAGCGCGGGCGGGTCGAGGTCGATCAATGGTTGTTCTGGCAGATGGCGAACCTCGGTCCCAAGGCGGGCGAATGCCACCATTTCCGCCTCTATGCGGCGGAGTGCTCGCCCTATGCGGTCGAACGTTTCAGCAACGAGGTCAACCGGCTTTATGGTGTCATGGACCGGCGTCTGCGTGACCGCGACTATCTCGCCGGACGCTATTCGATCGCCGACATGGCTTGCGTGGGCTGGGCGCGCTACTGGCAGCGGCAGGGGCAGGACATCGACCAGTTTCCACACCTCAAGCGGTGGCTCGAGCGGGTACTGGCGCGCCCCGCGGTCGATCGCGCGATTCATATTCGAGTCGACGAGGCGTCCAAGGTCGACATGCAGGATCCTAACGTTCGCGCGGTGCTGTTTGGCCAGCGCAGTCGCTCGTCATCGGTGACCGAGTA
>DAIUEP010000246.1:0-6934 GCA_036845065.1 Xanthobacteraceae bacterium
GGGCGGCAGCCGCCATGCCGCCTTACGATTCGCCGCCTGAGCCGTCGATGCGCGCGCCCTCGCGGGCGGAGCCGCGGTTCGCAGACAGCCCGAGTCCGGGGCACGATCCTTATCGGATGGCCGCGGAGCAACTCGACCAGGGTTATGAAGACAGGCCGAGCCAATATCGGCAGGAGCCGCAATTCGCCGACGACGCGTATCATCCGCGGGCGGACGAGCGGACATATCAGGACGAGCGGACATATGGTGGGCGTGATCAGCGCTCGCAGCCAGCTTATTTCGATGATGGCGCCCCGTTGGGCGCGCGGGACGAGGACGACTATGACGATCCGCCGCGTGCACGCCGGCGGGGCGGGCTGCTCACCGCGGTGACGCTGATCGGCTGCGCCATGATTGGCACCGCCGGCGCTTACGGATATCGCACCTACTATGTCACGCCGAACGCGAGCCGCGTGCCGCCGGTGATCTCGGCGGAGAGTGCGCCGACCAAGGTGGTGTCCGCCACGGAGGGACCGACCGGAAAGTTCATCCAGGACCGGGTTCGCGATCCGATACCGAATGAGCGCCTCGTTCCACGCGAAGAGGAGCCGCTCGAAATCAGGACGCCGACCTCGCCGCCGCGCGTGGTGCTGCCGGCTCCGGTGTCGCCGTCGCAATCTGGTTTCCCGCCGCCGTCTTCCGGATCAACCGCGGGCGGAAATGGAGTCAACGCTTACGCTCCGCCAGCGGGCAACGGGGCCACAGGCGAGACCAAGCGCGTGCGCACGGTCACGATCAGGCCTGATGGGGCCGATCCGGCGCCCGCTCGGCCGCCGAGTGGCAATCCGCCGGCCGGCGCTGCACCGCCGCGACCGGCGCCGCCGGCCGCCAAGGCCGCACCGCGCAACACCGGGCCGATTTCGCTCGATCCGCAGGAGACGCCGCCACCAGCACCGCGCGAGCGCGTCGCAGCGGCGCCACCACCGGCGACGACCCAAAGCGTGCAGCCGCCGGCGCCGCGGCTGTCCTCCGTTCCCGCCGATGGGGCAATTACGGTCCAGCTATCCTCGCAGCGCAGCGAAGCCGAAGCGCAGGCCTCCTATCGCGCGTTGCAGGCCAAGTTCCCGGATCAGCTGTCCGGTCGCTCCGTGATGGTGAAGCGCGTCGACCTTGGCTCCAAGGGCGTTTATTACCGGGCGTTGGTCGGGCCATTTGCGTCCAACGACGAGGCCGCCCAGTTGTGCGCGGACCTGAAGGCGGCCGGCGGCCAGTGCCTTATTCAGCGGAATTGAATCCCTCCAGCTTGACCCTCGCGCAAGCCGCCGTGTAAGCGGGCGCCAATGACGGCGAGCGCTTTTATCACCGGCGTTTCTGGGGTTGCGCTGACGGCGGCGGAGCGCGCGCTGGTGCGCGAGGCGAGGCCATGGGGCCTGATCCTGTTCAAGCGCAACATCGAGACGGCCGCGCAGGTTGCGGCGCTGGTGGCGTCGTTTCGTGAGGCGGTGGGTGCGCAGGCGCCCGTCCTGGTCGACCAGGAAGGCGGTCGGGTGCAGCGCCTCGGCCCGCCCCATTGGCCGAGCTATCCGGCGGCCGCCGCCTATGGACGGCTCTACGACCGCGATCAGGCGGCAGGCGTTGCCGCCGCGCGCCTGGGCGCGCGGCTGATCGCGGACGATCTCTACCGCCTTGGCATCGACGTGGATTGCATGCCGTTGGCCGACCTGCCGGTTCCCGGTGCCGATCCCGTAATAGGCGACCGTGCCTATGGCGACACGCCCGGCAAGGTTGCGGCGCTGGCGGGGGCGGCCGCAGACGGGCTGATGGCGGGCGGTGTGCTGCCGGTCCTCAAGCATCTGCCCGGCCATGGCCGGGCCTGCGCCGACAGCCACCTGCGGCTTCCGGTGGTGAATGCGGAACGTGCCGAGCTTGATGCGACCGATTTCGCGGCCTTCCGGCCGCTCGCGTCGCTGCCCATGGGCATGACGGCGCATGTTGTGTTTAGCGCCTATGACCCTGTCAATCCGGCGACGACTTCGGTCACAATGGTGCGAGATGTGATTCGCGATTCGATCGGGTTCAAAGGACTGCTGATGAGCGATGATGTGTCGATGGGGGCGCTGTCGGGCTCGATCGCGGAGCGCACGCGTGCTGCGCTTGCGGCCGGCTGCGACATCGTCCTCCACTGCAACGGCGAGCTCGCAGAGATGGAGTCGGTCGCGGGGGCCGCTCCCGTGCTGGTGGGAAACGCGGCCCGGCGCGCGTATGCGGCGCTGTCGGCGCGCATGGCGCCAGCCGCTGTCGACGAGGTCGAGGCCCGCCGGACGCTTGCCGCCATGCTCGCAGACGTCCCTTCGGCCGATGCACGGAGGGCGTCATGACGACTGACGACCTCAAGCCTGAGAGCGTCAAGCCCGAGAGCGAGTTCACGCCGGAGCTTGGCTCCGACGAGCAAGCGCTGGTGGTCGATGTGGAGGGCTTTGAAGGGCCGCTCGACCTGCTGCTGACGCTGGCACGCCAGCAGAAGGTCGACCTCGCCAGGATCTCGATCCTGGCGCTCGCGGATCAGTATCTCGCCTTCATCGAAGAAGCGCGGCGGCTGCGCCTGGAGCTCGCTGCGGACTATCTGGTGATGGCGGCCTGGCTCGCCTATCTCAAGTCGCGCATGCTGCTGCCGGACCTCAATGCGCCGGAAGGGCAGACCGCCGAGGACATGGCCAATGCGCTGGCGCTGCGGCTCAAGCGGCTCGAAGCGATCCGGGTCGCGGCCGAGCAGATGTTCACGCGTCCGCAGCTTGATCGCGACGTGTTCGGCCGCGGCCAGCCCGAGCCGATTGCCCATATCAAGCATCCGCAATGGTCGGCGACGCTCTACGACCTGTTGTCGGCCTATGCGCAGCAGCGTCAGCGCAATGCGCTCTCGCGCGTGCGTCTCGCCAAGCGCGCTGTCTGGTCGCTGGCCGAGGCGCGCGAAGCGCTCGAGCGGCTGATCGGGCAGGCGACCGATTGGACGCGCATCGACGAATACCTGATCAGGTATGTGGTGGAACCTTCGCTCGCCGCCACGGTGTTCGCCTCGAGCTTTGCGTCGGCGCTCGAGCTGGTGCGCGAGGGCAGGGCGGAGATCCATCAGCATCAGGCGTTTGCGCCGATCTACATGCGCAAGCGTGTGGTCGCAGCGGCGGTCGCGACCGAGCCGGCTCAAGTGGCGGCTATCGACAGGACGGAGGACTAAGTGCAAGAAGTGCAAGGGGAGGCCATCATGATGGGCCTGGCGAAGATGCAAGTCATTAGGCCGGATGTTGATCCGGAGGACGATGCGGCAGATGCGCGAGACGCTGGCGATATGCAAGCGCGGCCGGAGGAGCTGCGGCTTCTCGAGGCGATGCTGTTTGCCGCCGCCGAGCCGCTGAGCGAGAAGGACTTGGCCGCGCGCCTGCCGCAGGGCGCCGACGTGGAGGCTGCGCTGTTGCAGCTGCAGCAGGACTACGCGTCGCGCGGCGTCAATCTCGTTCGCGTCGCCGGCAAGTGGACGTTCCGCACCGCCGGCGAGCTGTCATGGCTTCTTAGCAAGGAAACCGTCGAGACCCGCAAATTGTCGCGCGCGGCGATCGAGACGCTCGCCATCATCGCCTATCATCAGCCCGTGACGCGCACCGAGATCGAGGACATCCGCGGCGTATCGACATCGAAGGGTTCGGTCGACGTGCTGCTTGAGACCGGCTGGATCAAGCCGCGCGGACGTCGCAAGGTGCCAGGCCGTCCGTTGACCTACGGCACGACCGAGGCCTTCCTGTCGCATTTCGGGCTCGACGCGGTCGGCGATCTGCCTGGCCTCGACGAGCTCAAGGGGGCGGGCCTCCTCGACGGGCGCCTGCCGGCCGGCTTCGGCGTCCCGCTGCCATCCGACGATCCGGGGCTGCGCGAGGACGAAGACCCGCTTGAGCCGGGCGATCTCGACCTCGGCCTGGCGCCGCCGCGCGAGCGCACCGAGGAAGAATAGCGTTGCGGTTAACGCCGCGGCACGGAACTCCAGAACCGCTCAAAGACAGGACGCGCAAAGACTTACCATTGCCGGCCACCGCCCGGAGTCTCGACACCGTGCGGAGCAACACCTTGTTTTTTGCGCGCCCAGCGCTTAGTTTCGTCGGCAACCCTGAATAGTCAGGTGGGCCCGTGTGGCCCAGCGGGTGCCCGTGCGGCCCCCACCCCCCTCATCACGGAGGACGTGCGCATGGGTTCGATGAGCGTTTGGCATTGGATCATCGTGCTGGCAGTTGGCCTTTTGTTGTTCGGCGGACGCGGCAAGATTTCCGATCTGATGGGCGACTTCGCCAAGGGCATCAAGTCGTTCAAGAAGGGCCTCGCGGAAGACGAGAAGCCCGAAGAACCGGCCAAGAGCGACCCGATGAAGACCATCGAGCCGTCGTCGTCGACCGGCACTCCGGTTGCCGGCGGTACTCCCACGTCGGCCGAGCAGCGCAAGGCTGGCTGATCCCAGCGGCGCCTCGACGATCCGAGACGGCCTATGGTGCGGCTTGCTTGAGGGTGACGCCCGATGTTCGACGTTGGCTGGAGCGAACTCCTCCTGATCGGTATCGTCGCGCTGATCGCGATCGGGCCGAAGGAGCTGCCCGGCGCGTTGCGCACGCTCGGACAGTGGATGGGGAAGGTCCGGCGCATGGCGTCGGAATTCCAGAACCAGTTCCACGAGGCGATGCGCGAGGCCGAGCTCGCCGACCTCAAGAAGGAGGTCGACGAGATGGCAACGAAGGCGCAGAGCTACGCGCACTTCGATCCGATCGAGGACATCCGCAAGGACATCGAGAGCGCGGCTGCGCCGCCGCCGGCCTTGGATGCACCCGTGATGGAGACGCCAGCCGCCGCGACCCAGACCGCGGCCGCAACCCCGCCGCCGGCGAGCGAGCCGGCGCCCGCTGCAGCGCCGACTACGGCTTCGCCGACAACGACTGCGCCGGCAACGACTGCGCCGGCTAACGTCGCCGTGCCGTCGCCGGCGGACACCGCCGCTCCCACGCCCGACGCGGGGAGGGCGGCGTGACCCACGAGGATATCGAAGCCACCAAGGCGCCCTTGATGGAGCACCTGATCGAGCTGCGCGCGCGGCTGATCAAGGCGCTGCTCGCCTTCGGGGTGATGTTCATTCTCTGCTTCTTCTTCGCCAAGCCGATCTACAACATTCTGGTCTGGCCGTTCGTGTGGATCGCGGGCCCCGAGCAGTCGAAGTTCATCTACACGGCGCTGCTTGAATATTTCATCACCCAGCTCAAGCTCGCCATGTTCGGCGCGGCGTTCCTGTCGTTTCCGGTGGTGGCGTCGCAGATCTACATGTTCGTCGCGCCCGGGCTCTATCGCCATGAGCGGCAGGCGTTCCTGCCCTATCTGGTGGCGACGCCGGTGTTCTTCGGGCTCGGCTCGCTGGTCGTGTATTTCCTGGTGATGCCGATGCTGGTGCGCTTCTCGCTCGGCATGCAGCAGGCGCCGGGCGAGGGCGGGGCCGAGATCGCGCTTCTGCCCAAGGTCGGCGAGTATCTCTCCCTGATGATGGGGCTCGTCTTCGCCTTCGGCATCGCGTTCCAGCTGCCGGTGATCCTGACGCTGCTGGGCCGCATCGGCATCCTCACCTCGCAGCAGCTCAAGGAGAAGCGCCGCTACTTCATCGTCGGCGCCTTCGTGATCGCGGCCATCCTCACCCCGCCCGACGTGCTCAGCCAGCTCTCGCTGGCGATCCCGCTGATGGGGCTCTACGAGCTGTCGATCTTCTCGGTGCGGCTGGTGGAGAAGAAGGCCGCCGCCAATGCCGCGGCCCCGCCCGACGCCAAGCCGGCAGAGTAGGGCTGGCGACCCTTGCGACCTTGCGAGAACCGTCATCCTAAGGTGGTCGCCGAAGGCGACCCTCGAAGGATGAACGGCCCGGGCCGTCGCCCTTCGAGGCTCGCTTCGCTCGCGCCTCAGGGCGACGGGTAAAATCTATCCGCTGGCTGCTATAAGATCATTCCGATTCCTTCCGAGTTCTTGCCATGCACGACATCAAATGGATCCGCGACAACCCCGAGGCCTTTGACCGCGCGCTCATGCGGCGCGGGCCCGGGTTCGAGGGTACTGCCCAGCGCCTAATCTCAATCGACGAGCGCCGCCGCGCCGCGATCCAGAAGGCGGAAGCCGCGCTCGCGCGCCGCAACGCCGCCTCGCGCGAGATCGGCGCGGCGAAAAAGAGCAACGAGGAGGAGACCGCGCAGAAGCTCCTCGCCGAGGTGGCGCTCCTCAAGGACGAGCTTCCGAAGCTCGAAGCCGCTTCGAAGGAAGCATCCGAGGCGCTCGACAAGGCGCTGGCGGAAATTCCCAACCTGCCGCTCGCTGAAGTGCCGGACGGCAACGACGAGACCGGCAACGTCGAGCACCACCACTTCGGCGCCAAGCGCAACTACGGCTTCGATCCCAAGCAGCACTTCGAGCTGGGCGAAGAGCTCGGCCAGATGGACTTCGAGACCGCCGCGAAGCTCTCCGGCGCGCGCTTCGTGGTGCTCAAGAAAGGCCTCGCCCGGCTTGAGCGCGCGCTCGGCCAGTTCATGCTCGACCTGCATACGACCGAGCATGGCTATGTCGAAGTGGCGCCGCCGCTGTTGGTGCGCGACGAGGTGATGTATGGCACGGCGCAACTGCCGAAATTCAAGGAAGATCAGTTCGAGGCGTTATCCGGCGCCGACGCAAGGGATGCGGAAGGTGGCAATCGCCGCTGGCTCATTCCCACCGCCGAAGTGCCGCTCACCAATCTGGTGCGCGAACAGATTGTCGATGAAGCCACGCTGCCGCTGCGGTTCACCGCCTGCACGCCCTGCTTCCGCGCCGAGGCGGGCGCGGCCGGCAAGGACACCCGCGGCATGATCCGCCAGCACCAGTTCACCAAGGTGGAACTGGTCTCGATCACCACGCCCGA
>DAIUEP010000247.1:0-2156 GCA_036845065.1 Xanthobacteraceae bacterium
GCACGCCCGACGCGCTGCGCGAGCTGATCCGGGTCGACATCGAGAAGTGGCGCGCGATCGCCGTGAAGGCGGGCGTGAAGGCGGAGTAGTGAGAACTGTCTTACGAAACGTGGCGCCGGTTATTGCGCCCTCTGCCCTCGCGGGAGAGGGCAGCACCATACGTTCAACAAACTCTGTTGGGTGAGGGGTTGAAGTCTACCCCTCACCCAATCCGTTGTGTGGAAGCGCCGAGCAGCCCTCTCCCGCAAGGGGAGAGGGCGCAACAACGAGCACCCGGTGTGCGGCGTCACTACAATCCCAGCAGCCGCTTGGCGTTGCCGCCCGCGACGGCCGCGATGGCGGCCTGGTCCAATCCTGCGCCGGCCACATGGCCGATCGGATCGTAGTCCGCCATATCGAACGGGTAGTCGGTGCCCATGATGATGCGGTCGGCGCCGTAGAGCCGCACCAGCTCGGCGAGCTGATGCGGCGTGAACACGACGGAATCGAAATAGATCTTCTTCAGGTAGCTGGTCGGCGGATGCGGCAGGTCGCCATGCGCGTCCGAGCGCGCGCCCCAGGCGTGGTCGATGCGGCCTGAATAGGCGGCCAGATAGCCGCCGCCATGCACGGCGAGGATCTTCAGGTTCGGATGGCGCTCGAGCACGCCGTCGAAGATCAGGTAGTGGAGCGCGATCGTGGTCTCGAGCGGATTGCCGATGGTGTTGCTGAAGGAGAAGCGCGCGAGCCGCTTGCCTTCGGTGAAGCCCGATGGATGCAGCACGATCAGCGCGCCGAGCTCCTCGGCCTTGCGCCAGAACGGCGCGAATGCCGGATCGGACAGCTCGCGTCCCGCCACGTTGGTGAGCACCTGCGCGCCCTTGAGACCGAGCTTGCCGACGCAGCGCTCAAGTTCCTTGGCGGCCTCGTTGCCGTCCGGCATCGGCACGCTGCCGAGGCCGGCGAAGCGGTCCGGCATCTTGGCGACAAACTCGGCGATGCCATCGTTGACCATGCGCGCCGCCTCGACCGCGACCTCGACTGGCACCGTGTAATAGCATTGCGGCGGCGGCGGCATCACCAGCTGGAAGTCGACGCCCATGGCGTCGAGATCGGTAAGCCGCCGGTCGTGCGATGTGATGCGCTCGCGGATGTCTTGTTCCTGTTTCTGGTTGAGCGCGCGCGTCTCCGGCGTGGCGTGCAACACCAGCGGATTGGTCATCGGATCGAGGTGCGGCTTGACGAAGGCCGCCGCCGCCGGCACTGCGACATGGGAGTGGATGTCGATGGTGATGCTTTGCGGCCGCACCTCGCGTCCCAGCTTGCCGTGCTGGCGCGCCGCCGTCGGAGCGTATTTGTTCCACTGGGTCATCGGGTCGATCGCCTCTTTGTGGTGTTGCGAGTGCGCGGGATCACGGGCAGCAGCAGATAGCATGGCTTGCCGAAATGCAGGCTGGTCGTGCCGCCGAAGATCGCGGGTGGCCGGTCGCGCGGATCGTCATGCAGGAACGGGCCGCAGCCGGTGAGCTCGTTCTTGAAGTTCGATAGCTTGCCGCCGCTCGGGCCCGGATACACGTAGTCCTTGCCGCGGATCGACAGCCCGATGCGGTGTCCTTCCGGCACCACGATCGAGGTCGGCCAGATCTCGATGTCGAGCTCGACCACCTGGCCCTTCTTGAGCGGCTGCTTCTGATCATGGGTGTGGTAGGGGCGGTAGGGCTTCGACAGCTTTTTGTCGAGCTTGCGATGCGAGGCGCGCAGCCAGCCTTGCCCGATTGGCGTGTGCGGATCGATCGCGCCCTGGAATACGACTTCCTTGAGGTCCGGCCCGAACATCCGCAGCACCACGAACAGGTCGGCGTCGCTTGTCGAGGACGAGACGTAAAGCTTGAGCGCGGACGGCCCGGTGATCTCGGTCTCCTCGGTGAGCGGCGGCGTCAGGAACGTCAGTCCGTCGCCCATGGCCGGAAAGCTCAGCGTCGTCTTCTTGCGCGGGCGCTTGCTGCCGAGCCCCAGCTGGACCGGGTCGAGATGAAGCTTGGTCCATTGCGTGCGCTTGAGCGGCCATTCCGTTTCGGTGCGCTCGACGAACGTGTCGATGTGGCGCACTTGCAGCCGCACGCGCGGCTCCTTGTCCCAGCCGTTCTTCTTGCCATGCAGGAAATGGTCGAAGAACT
>DAIUEP010000247.1:2256-6909 GCA_036845065.1 Xanthobacteraceae bacterium
CGCGGCTCCTTGTCCCAGCCGTTCTTCTTGCCATGCAGGAAATGGTCGAAGAACTTGAGCTGCAGCTTGCGGCCGTAGTCCGTGTAGAAATGCGTCCAGTGCTCGATGCCGTGCGCCTCCAGCCATTTCTGCTTGGAGGCCGCGCGCACGAAGCCCTCGAAATTGCCGCGCGGATGCAGCGGCTGGCCGCCCCAGTTGGCGGCCGAGAGCATGGGCGTCGTCACCTTGTCCCAGATCGGCGAGCGCGCCCGATGATAGTCGTCGTCGAGCGGATGCTTGCAAATGTCGCTGCCGAAGTCGCTGCGGTTCTTGGCGAGCTCTCTCTCGCTCAGTGTCTCCGGCCCGCAGACGAGCTCGCCGTGCACGCGGCTCCGGCGGCCGCGCTCGCCCGCGCCGTACTGCACGGTCTTCACCTGCATGTCGTACCAGTTTTCCCAGAACGTGCAGAGAATGCCGCCATGGTGCGTCATGTCGCGATACCAGTCGGCGGCGCCCTCCCAGATGCACATGGCGGCGAGATGCGGGGGCTGCATCGTCGCCACCTGCCACTGGTTGATGCCGTAGTAGGAAATGCCGTTGAGGCCGACCTTGCCGTTCGACCAGGGCTGGACGCCGGCCCATTCGATGCAGTCGTGGAAGTCCTTGGTCTCGCGCGGCGAGAAATGATCGATGAAGCCAGGCGAGCAGCCGCAGCCGCGTGAATCCACCCGCACGCAGGCATAGTCGTGCGGCACCCACTTCTCCGGGTCGACCACTTCCCAGCTTTGATAGAGATTGCTCGAGCCGGCGGTGACGTCGGGATGCTGGCTTGCCATGCGCTCCCAGGCGCTCGGATAGCCGTCCTGGAACGCGAGCCCCTTGGCGTAGGGGCCGTAGCTCAGGATCACCGGATAGCGGCCGTCCTTGACCGGCCGGAACACGTCAGCCTTGAGCACAAGGCCGTCGTCCATCGCAATGTCGGCATCCCAGTCGATTCGCATCCCGTCGCGGGTCTCGCTGCGCGGTCTGGCGCTCATGGTCTCCCCCGGTCGATTTGTCATTCCGCCGTGATCCCGGCCGCCTTGACGATCTTGGCCCACTTGGCGAGGTCGTGCGCGATCAGGTCGCTCAGAACATTCGGCGTGCCGCCTGACGCGATCAATCCCTGCTTGCCGAGCTCCGACACCATTTTGGGCGAGTGCAGGAACGCGTTGAGCGCGGCGTTGTAGCGCGCCACGATATCGGCCGGCGTGCCGGCGGGCGCCAACAGGCCGAACCAGAGGTCGACCTCGAAGCCGGTCACGCCCTGCTCATCGAGCGTCGGCACGTCCGGCGCCGCGGATACGCGCTCGAGGCTCGCCACGCCCAGAAGCCTGATCTGCTTCTCGACCGCGTGCGGGAGCGCGACGTGGGTCGGGATGAACATGGCGCCGACATGGTTGCCGATCAGGTCGGACATCACATTCGACGTGCCCTTGTAGGGCACGTGCACCAGGTTGGTCCCGGTCGCCTGCTTGAACAGCTCCATGGCAAGGTGATGCGGCGTGGCGAAGCCGGGCGACCCGTAGTTGATCTCACCGGGCCGCGCCTTGGCGTATTGGATGAAAGCCTGTGCGCTGTCGGCCGGGATCGAGGGATGCACGGCGAGCACGATCGAGCCGGTGGCGAGCTTGATGACGGGCGTGAAACTGTTGACCGGATCGTAGGGAACGGTCTTGAACAGGCTCGGATTGACCACGAACACCTTGGCGATCATCAACAGCGTGTTGCCGTCGGGCGCGGCGCGCGCCGCGAGGCCAGTCCCGATATTGCCGCTCGCCCCGGTCTTGTTGTCGATGACGACCGGCTGGCCCCATGTCTGCGACAACTCGTTGCCGAGCGCGCGGGCGAGGATGTCGATGCCGGTGCCGGGCGAATAGGGCACGATGATGGTGATCGGCCGCCCGGGCTGCTGGGCGAAGGCGCTGGACGCGAATACAAGCAGTCCCAATGCAAGGAAGGCGAGATGGCCAAGCTTGCGGCAGGCACGGTGAGCAGATCGTGCTGGCGCTCCCTCATCCTGAGGAGCCCGCCGTAAGGCGGGCGTCTCGAAGGAGGGGGCGGCCTCGTGCTTCGAGACGCCCACCTCGCCCTTCGGGCCAGGTGGGCTCCTCAGCATGAGGCCGATAGAGTCCGCCATGGCGACTGCGCTCCTTCTATGACGGATTGCTTCACCGCACCGGCGGCTTGGCGGCGAACTGCGAGCCGCGCACGCACATGCGCCCGCGCGAGTCCTGCCACAGCTTCTCGGTCGCATGCAGATGGCCGATGGCGCGCGCCACCGTGTTGAAATTGTAGGTCGCGAACCGCTCGGCGATGTCGGTGTAATAGAGAGGCTGCTTCTCGATCGCGGCCATGATCTCCTTCGCCAGTGCTGTCACCTCGGCCTCGTTGCCGGCGCGGCCGGCGTCGTCCTTCTTGCCCTTGGTGTATTCGTCGATCCTGGCGCGCTCCGCATAAGCGTAAGTAATGCGCTCGTAGTGCTCGCGCGGAATGCCCTCCGGAATGGTCGCGTCGATCCCGACCTTGGCGCCGGTCGGCACCACGCCGAAGCCCTGCGGCAGGCTCGGATCGAGCGGCTTCGCCCGCGCGTTGCTGACGATCATCACGTCCTTGTCGCCCTGCACGCGGGTGGCGATCGCCCACTCGACGTCGGTCGGATCGAAGATGTCGATGTCGTCATCGACCACCACCACGTGCTTGAGGTCCATGACCGAGAGCGCTGCGAGCAGCGCGTTCTTGGCTTCGCCCGGCTGCTTCTTGATCGAGATCACGGCATGCCAGAAGGCGCAGCCGCCGAGCGTGACGTTGATGTCCTTGACCTGCACTCCCGCGGTCTTGAGTGCGGTTCGGATCGCGGAATAGCGTGTGGGCGCCGCAAGCCAGGTGTTCTCCCAAGGCATGTGCAGGTTGTAGTAGATCGCGTCCTTGCGCATCGAGATCGCCTTGATGCGCACCAGCGGGTTCCAGTGCAGGCCGCCCATCAGCCGGGTGAACTCGCCGAAGCGGCCCTCCGGCCAGGTCCAGCCGGTGGGGAGGATTTCGGCTTCCAGCACGATCTCGGCGTCCGCGATGTAAGGCAGGTCGATGGTCTCACACGGCGCGAGCTCGACCGGCGCGCCGCGGATGCCGCCCGCGATCGCCATCTCATCGACGCCGAGCGGCGCCCGGTAGCCGGAGCCGGTAATCTCGATCGGGTGCGTCCCGATGCTGATCGAGATCGGCAGCGGCTCCTTGCGCTCGAAGGCGCGCTGCGCGAACAGGCGCATGTTGTTGGGCGTGACGATGTCGATGCCGGTGAGTGCCTTCTCTTTCACGATGAAGCGGTAGATGCCGCTGTTGATGCCGAGCTCCGGGTCGCGCGTGATCACGATGCCGGCCGTGATCATCGGCCCGCCGTCGTAGATCGACGACATCGGGATCGGCAGCTTGTAGAGGTCGACGTCGTCGCCGACCATGACCACCTCGCGGGTGGGCGAGGTCTTGACGTGCTTGGGCGGGATCGGCTTGGCGATCGCGGCCGTCAGCTTGTCCTCGATCTCCCGGTAGGTGTCGCAGCCGAGCGACATGATGGCGCGCTCGCGCGAGCGGATCAGGCCGGACACGACCGGCATGTCGTAGCCGATCACTTTGTGGAAATAGAGCGCCGTCTTGGCCTGGTCGACCAGCGTGGCGATATGCCGGATATCGACCGGCTGGTGCAGATCCACGAGCTCGCCGGCCTGGCGCAGGCGGTCGAGGAACTGGCGAAAATTCTCCTGCATCGACGATCTCCGGAAGGCGTGCGGCGAGGTTGTTGGATGGCTAAGCCTAAGCTACTTAGACGGGGAACGTCCGGCAATCCAGGCGAGGGTGGACAGTGAGCGGTAAAACGACCATGAGGGCGCTGGTTCTGCGCAAGCACGGGGGTCTCGACGATCTCGAAGTCGTCGACGACCACCCGATCCCGAAAGCCATCGAGGGGCATGTGGTGATCCGAGTGCGGGCATCCTCCTTCAACTACCACGACGTCTTTACCGTGCGCGGCATGCCGGGAATCAAGGTGCCGCTGCCGGTGATCATCGGCCTCGACATGGCGGGCGAGATCGCGGAGCTCGGCCCGGGCGTGGCCGGCTGGTCGGTGGGCGACCGGGTGCTGGTCAATCCGGTCAACAAGAAGAAGGGCCTGATGGGCGAGATGCTGGACGGCGGCATGGCGGAATACTGCCTGGTCACAGCGGACCAGCTGGTCGCGATGCCGGCGCATGTGACTTTCGAGCAGGCAGCGTCCCTGCCGGTCGCCTATGGCACCGCCCACCGGATGCTGATCACCCACAAGACCATCGAAAAGGGCGAGCGTGTCATCGTGCTCGGCGCCTCGGGCGGCGTCGGCACCGGCTGCGTGATCCTGGCCAAGCTCCTGGGCGCAGACGTCATCGCCTGTGCATCGAGCGACGAGAAGCTGCGCCGCCTGACGGAGATGGGCGCCGACGAGGTGATCGACTACACCAAGACCGACTGGTCAAAATGGGCGGTCGAAAAGTACGGCAAGCCGCAGCGCCGAACGTACGAGGGCGGCGTCGACGTCGTGATCAACTTCACCGGCGGGGACACCTGGCACCCGTCGCTGCGCTGCCTCAAGCGCGGCGGCAAGCT
>DAIUEP010000248.1:0-6868 GCA_036845065.1 Xanthobacteraceae bacterium
CTCTTGGCGACCTGCAGCGCGGCAGTGAGGGTGCCGGCGCCCGGGCGGTTCTCGATCACGAACGGCTTGCCCAGGCGCTCGGACAGCTTCTGTCCAATGAGCCGGCCCAATACGTCGGTGCCGCCTCCGGGGGCGAATGGCACCACGAAGTTGACCTGGCGATTGGGATAGTCCTGAGCCGGCGCCTGCAGCGAAAAGAGCAGACACGCGACCGGAGCCGACAGTGACCACGCCTTGAGCCGCATGGGAGTCCCCTCCGTACCGACCGGCCGAGCCTACCGCATCGCCGGACCTCCCGTAAGCAGCCGGTCCGGCTTAATATTTGCCCGGTTTCTTGACTCTTGCGGGCGCGGCCCATAGGGTCCCGCCCGCTCTCAACAGAGCCCGGAATGATCAATCGCCGACCGGTCCACGAGACCGGAGGTCTCCGCCCGACAGCGCTGTGCGCCCTCGGGCGCAAAAGGCGTTTTGGGCATCTTGTGTGGGCGCGCGGGATTAACCACGTCAGGCCGGGAAACCAGGGCCTGGAGAAACATGATGTTCGACTCGCTGTCGGAACGGCTTGGCGGCATTCTCGATCGGCTGACGCGGCGCGGCGCGCTGACCGAGGCCGACGTCGATGCGGCGCTGCGCGAGGTGCGCCGCGCGCTGCTCGAAGCCGACGTCGCGCTCGAGGTGGTGCGCGCCTTCACCGAACAGGTCAAAAGCAACGCGGTCGGCGTCGAGGTGATCAAGTCGGTGACGCCCGGCCAGCTCGTGGTCAAGCTGGTGCATGACCAGCTGGTCGCGACGCTCGGCGCGAGCGGCGAGCCGATCGACCTTAACGCACCGGCGCCGGTCCCGATCATGATGGTCGGGCTGCAGGGCTCGGGCAAAACGACGACCACTGCCAAGATCGCCAAGCGCCTCACCGAGCAAGGCCGCCGCAAGGTCCTGATGGCATCGCTCGACGTGCGAAGGCCGGCCGCGATGGAGCAGCTCGCGGTGCTCGGCCAGCAGGTCGGGGTCGAGACGCTGCCGATCGTCGCCGGCCAGCACCCGGCCCAGATCGCGCAGCGCGCGCTGCAGGCCGGCCGTCTCGGCGGCTTCGACGTCGTGCTCCTCGACACCGCCGGCCGCACCACGCTCGACGAAGCGATGATGAATGAAGCGGCCGAGGTCAAGCGCGCCGCCAATCCGCACGAGGTGCTGCTGGTCGCCGACGCGCTGACCGGCCAGGACGCGGTCAATCTCGCGCGCGCCTTCGACGAGCGCGTGGGGCTCACCGGCATCGTGCTCACCCGCGTCGACGGCGACGGCCGCGGCGGCGCCGCGCTTTCGATGCGCGCGGTCACCGGCAAGCCGATCAAGCTGATGGGCACCGGCGAGCGCGTCGACGCGCTCGAAGATTTCCATCCGCAGCGCATCGCCGACCGCATCCTCGGCATGGGCGACATCGTCACCCTGGTCGAGAAGGCGGCGGCGACCATCGACGCCGAGAAGGCCGCGCGCGTCGCCGAGAAGATGCGCAAAGGCCAGTTCGACCTCGGCGACCTGCGCGAGCAGCTGGTGCAGATGGGCCAGATGGGCGGCATGAGCGGCCTCATGGGCATGCTGCCAGGCATCGCCAAGATGAAGAACCAGCTCGCCGCGGCCAACCTCGACGAGCGCGTGCTCAAGCGCCAGATCGCGATGATCGACTCGATGACTCCGCGGGAGCGCCGGCACCCGGACATCCTCAAGGCGAGCCGCAAAAAGCGGATCGCGGCCGGCTCCGGCGTCAAGGTCGAGGACATCAACCGCATGCTCAAGATGCACCGGACCATGGCCGACGTGATGAAGCAGATGGGCTCGGGCAAGCGCGGCCCGATGGCGGGCATCGCCAACATGCTGGGGCTCGGCTCCGGCATGCCGAGCCAGGAGCAGATGGCGGAGCTTGCCAAGAAGATGCCGGGCGGAATGCCTGGCGCGCTGCCGCCGACGATGCCCGGCATGCCGGGGTTGCCGCCGAAATTTCCCGGGCTGCCGGGCCTCGGGAGCCCGCCCGGATTGGGAAAGAAGAAATGACGATCGCAACGACGCATCAGAAATAACCGACGAAAGGAAAATCGAATGTCCCTGAAGATCCGTCTCGCCCGCGCCGGCACCAAGAAGCGGCCGGTCTATCACATCGTGGTCGCTGACAGCCGCTCGCCGCGCGACGGCCGTTTCATCGAGCGCCTCGGCTATTTCAATCCGCTGCTGCCGAAAGAGAAGACCGAGCGGCTCAAGTTCGATCTCGAGAAGGTCAAGGCCTGGATGGCCAAGGGCGCGCTGCCGACCGATCGCGTGTCGCGCTTCCTCGACGACGCCGGCATCATGAAGCGTGAGAAGCGCAACAATCCGACCCGCGCGATCCCGCGCAAGCAGCGCAAGGTCATGAAGGAGGAGGCCGAGAAGGCGGCAGCGGCGGCCAAGGCCGCGGCAGCGGCGGCCAAAGCCGCGGCGCCGGCGAGCTGACCGTCCGCGGCTAGCTGACCGTGGCCGAGCGCATCTGTGTCGCCCAGATCGGCCCCGCCCACGGCACGCGCGGCGAGGTGAGGCTCAAGTCGTTCACCGCCGACCCGATGGCGATCAAGGACTATGGGCTGCTCGAAACCGAGGACGGCACCGCGACCGTCGAGATCGAGAGCCTGCGACCGGCGAAGAGTCACTGGATCGCGCAGCTTCGCGGCGTGCGCGACCGCAACGCGGCCGAGCGGCTCGCCAACCTGCGGCTGTTCGTGCCGCGCGACCGTCTGCCGGCGGCGGAGACGGACGAGTTCTATCATGCCGACCTGATCGGGCTTGCGGCAGTCGCGACCGACGGCCGCGCGCTCGGCACCGTGGTGGCGATCCACGACTTCGGCGCCGGCGACATTCTCGAGCTGCGCCAGGAGGGGCGGCGCGACACCGTGATGTTGCCGTTCACCGCCGACACTGTGCCGGTGGTCGATATCGCGGGCCGGCGCATCGTCGTCGAGCCGCCGGCTGGCGTGTTCAAGGATTAGGCAGCCCAGCAGCAACGGTCCGACCATGTGGCACGCAACCGTCCTGACCATCTTCCCGGACATGTTTCCGGGACCGCTCGGGCAGAGCCTCGCCGGCAAGGCGCTCGCCGCCGGCATCTGGCAGCTCGACGCCGTCGACATCCGCAGCCATGCCACCGACCGCCATCGCACCGTGGATGACACACCGGCCGGCGGCGGCCCCGGCATGGTAATGAAGGCGGACGTGGTCGCGCGCGCGATCGACGCGACGCTCACCCCGGACGACACGCGCCCTCGCCTCTTGATGAGCCCGCGCGGCACGCCTTTGACCCAGGCGCGCGTTGAGGCGCTTGCCCACGGCCCGGGCGCGCTGATCCTGTGCGGCCGCTTCGAGGGCATCGACGAACGCGTGATCGAGGCGCGCGGGCTGCAGGAAATCTCGATCGGCGACTATGTGCTCTCGGGCGGCGAGATCGCAGCGTTCACCTTGATCGACGCCTGCGTGCGGCTCCTGCCCGGCGTCATGGGCAAGGAAGCCTCGACCGCCGAGGAGACCTTTGCGCAGGGCCTCCTGGAGTACCCGCACTATACGCGGCCGCAGCTGTTCGAGGGCCGCGCCATCCCGGATGTGCTCCTTTGCGGCGACCACGCCCGGATCAGGGCCTGGCGGCAGGCCGAGGCTGAGCGGCTCACACGCGAGCGCCGCCCGGACCTGTGGCAGGCCCATCTGGCGCGCAAAAAGCCCTGATTTTGGCTGGTTTCCGGCTTCCCGTCCGAGCACGTGACAAAGGCCAATCTTTATCGTAGAAGCACGCCCGACCCGGACAACCCGCAAGACAATAGTGCCTGAGCCCTTGGCGCTGCCGACGGAGACTTCCCATGAATCTGATCCAACAGCTCGAACAAGAGCAGGTCGCAAAGCTCTCCGCCGGCAAGGAGATTCCCGACTTTCAGCCTGGCGACACGCTGCTCGTGAACGTCAAGGTGATCGAGGGCGAGAAGTCCCGCATCCAAGCCTATGAGGGCATGTGCATCGCCCGCGCGGGCTCTGGGCTCAACGAGAACTTCACGGTTCGCAAGATCTCGTATGGCGAGGGCGTCGAGCGCGTGTTTCCGCTTTATTCGCCAATGATCGACTCGATCAAGGTGGTGCGCCGCGGCAAGGTGCGCCGCGCCAAGCTCTATTACCTGCGCGGGCGCCGCGGCAAGTCGGCGCGCATCATCGAGCGCCAGACCGGCCACGGCTTCGAGGATGCTCCCGACGCCAAGGGCTCGTGAAGCGGCCTCATCAGGCCGGCACACGCGCCAGCGCGCGCAACACCTTGCCGCATAGTTAGAGCCGATCCTTCCAAGCTATCGCGCAGATAACAGCCGCGCGGCTTGTCGCGCGCACCGCGATGTAGCATCCTGCCCTCAACAAGGCGTGCCACAGAGCGCGCCGCAACGAGGGAGGAACAGCCATGACAATGGCCACGCTTCGCATTGCGCTCCTGGCAAGCAGCATGATGGCTGGGCCGACATTGGCGGCCGAGGTCACGCCGAGCCGGCTCCTCAATCCGGACAAGGAGCCGCACAACTGGCTGATGAACCACCGCACCTATGACGGCCAGCGTTATTCGCCGCTCGCGCGCATCAACAAGGACACCGTCAAGAACCTCAAGCTTGCCTATGCGGTACCGCTCGGCGGCGGCGCCGGCAACGAGTACAACGAGTCGACGCCGCTGGTGGAAGACGGCTTTCTCTACACCGTCGATTCCTGGGCCGTGGTCTACAAGATCGACGTCACCTCCGGCGTGAGCGGCCGCATTCTCTGGCGCATGGACCCCAAGCAGGAGAAGCAGGAAGCCAATCGCGGCGTGGCGTTCTGGGGCAACCTCGTCATCTCGGTCGCCAACCACCCGGCGCGCGTGATCGCAACCGACAAGGACACCGGCAAGGTGGTCTGGGAGACCAACGTCTCCGATCAGCCGGCGGTGCGGATCACCGCGGCTCCGCTTGCCATCAAGGATAAAGTCCTCGTCGGCGCTGCCGGCAGCGGCGGCGGCGTGCGCGACTGGCTCGCCGCGCTCGACGGCAAGACCGGCAAGCTGGTCTACCGCAAATACACCGTGCCAGCGCCGGGCGAGCCCGGCAGCGAGACCTGGAAGGACAAGAACAACGCCTGGGAGACCGGCGGCGGCGCGCTGTGGGTGACCGGCACCTACGATCCCGACACCAACCAGACCATCTGGGGCACGGGCAATCCGGTGCCGATGTTCGATCCCACCTTCCGTCCCGGCGACAACCTGTTCACCAACAGCGCGGTGGCGTGGAACCCCGACAGCGGCAGGATGATCTGGCACTTCCAGTACACCCCCGGAGACATGTGGGACTACGACGAAGTGGGCACCCACATTCTGATCGACGGCGAGGTCAACGGCGAGAAACGCAAGCTCGTCACCCACTCGGCGCGCAACGGCTTCGTCTACACCATGGAGCGCGCGAACGGGCAGATCCTCTTTGCCAAGCCCTACATGGACAACATCAACTGGACCAAGGGCATCGACCAGAAGACCGGCCGGCCGCTCGACTACGATCCCAACAAGGACGTGCAGAGCTATTCGGGCCTCGCCAACCAGAATCCGAACGAGCGGATGAAGACAGTCTGCCCGTCGATCGCGGGCGGCAACAACTACTGGCCCTCGTCCTACAGCCCTCGCACCAAGCTCCTGTACATTCCGGCGCTCACCGCCTGCTCGGACGTGACCATCGATACCCGCCGGCCGGGCAAGGAAACGAACTGGAACGGCGGCTCCTACAAGACCGCCGACCGCTACGAGAGCAATCTCACCGTCGTCGATCCGGTGACCGGCGAGATGAAGAAGAACCTGCACCTGCGCTACCCGAACTATTCGGGCACGCTGGCGACCGCAGGCGGGATCGTCTTTCTGGCGCTGACCGACGGCACCGTCGCGGCCTACGACGAGAGCACGCTCGACGAACTGTGGAAGATCAACGTCGGCGCGGGCTTCTCGGCGCCGCCGATGACGTTCGAGGTCAGCGGCAAGCAGTATATCGCGATCACCTCGGGGCCGAGCGCGACGGCGAGGCGCAAGCTCGTCAACACGCCCGAGCTCAGGGACCAGCGCCAAGCCACGGTGCTGTACGTGTTCGGGCTCTGAGGCACGCGGGGCCGCCGCCGAAGTCCCCATGGGCGCGGCGGCGGGCCAACTGTGCCGGGCCCCGGCGCTTTGAAGGTCCGATCACTCCGGCTTGATGCCGGCAAACTTCACGACCTTGCCCCACTTCTCGGTTTCGTCCGCGATGAGCTTGCCGAAGTCCTCGGGCGAGCTCGCCGCGATGCCGCCGCCGAGCGCGGCGATCTTGCGGCGCAGCGCAGGGTCAGCAAGGCCGGCGTTGATCTCGCGGTTGAGCCTGGTGACGATCTCGGCCGGCGTACCCTTGGGCGCCACAATGCCGAACCAGGCGCTCGACTCATAGCCGGGCACGAACTCGGCGACCGTCGGTAAATCCGGCATCGTGTCCGAGCGCGTCGCCGTCGTCACCGCGAGCGCGCGCGCCTTGCCGGCCGCGATGTATTCGACCGCCACCACCGGCGCGACGAACATGACCTGAACCTGGCCGGCGATCAGGTCGGTCATCGCGGGCCCGGCGCCGCGATAGGGAACGTGCACCATCTCGACGCCGGCCAGCATGTTGAACAACTCACCCGCCAGGTGATTGCCGGTGCCGGTGCCGGATGACGCCAGGTTGATCTTCCGCGGATTGGCTTTGTTGTAGGCGATGAGCTCCGGAATCGTCTTCGCTGGCACCGACGGATTGACGACCACGACCTGGGCCTGGTGCACGAGGCTTGCGACCGGCGCGAGATCGCGGATCAC
>DAIUEP010000249.1:0-6828 GCA_036845065.1 Xanthobacteraceae bacterium
ACGCTCGAGCGCACCTGCCAGAACCGAATGATCCGCCGCGCCGCCACCACCGACAGATTCGCAAAGTCCTTCTTGGCAATCTCGAAGCCAAGCTCCGACGTCGCGGTGTGGGCGGGACTGAGACGAATGACCGCCTTGGTGGCCGGCCAGCCCAGTCCGCCGGCTTTGCATGGGATCAGCAAGGCGTCGATGCGGTTGCCTTGCATGAGTCGGCCGATGAGCTCGATCGGCGCCGAACACAGAAGCGCCAGGGCGGCAGCGGTCTCTTCGAACTGGCCAGCCTTGGCCGATTCGAGAACGATGGATTCGTCGAGCCGGCCATCCGCCTGCACGAGTTTCACGCGACTGAGTGCCTCGGCATAGTCGCGTCCGGGGCACTGGGCCTGCAACTCGCGAGCGACCTTGTTGAGGGTGCGCGCCACATCGTCGGCCGCTTCCGGCCGCAGCGAAGCCATCAGCTTGGCCCTCACGGTCTCGGTCGCTTTCGCAAGCAGTTGTGCAAACAGCTGAGGCGGCATGTCGGCGCGCTGCCCCGCCAGCTCCGCCAGCACGTCGTCGTGCTCGGCTCGCTTGACGAGCGTTTCAAAGCCCGTCTGCGAGAAGCGCGCGCCCGAGTTGACCGCAACTGTGCGAGCGACCTCGCTGTTACCACGATTGACCAGGACATTGGTGACCGTCTCGTCGATCTCGGCCCTCTGCGAGATGGCCAAGAGGTGGTCCTGGCTCTTTGCGCTGGCAATCTCGACCAGGTCGGGCGGCGACAGTCGCTTCGCGTCCTTCAGAACCGGTCCCGCGACCGTGATCTCGTCGTGATTGGCGAGATGCCGAATGGTTCCGACCGGGGCCGGATCGACCGACGCCAGCCGCTCGCCAAGCTCGGCCAGCGCCCTCGTCTCGATATGCCCGATCAAGCGCAGGAGCACGTCATCGAACAGATCAATCTGCTCAGAATCATACTGGCCCGCATGGCTCAGGAAGAGGTCGGTGACACGCCGCAGCGTCGCCATTCGCTGGTCGCTCGAGCCGGATTGGATCGCCTCATCCAACTCGGCAATGAAGGAATGACTTATTCCCATGGGATGCTCCCCGTCTGGGCGAACGCAACGAACAGCAGCGGACGCCTGCGCTGCAAATCCGGAAAGGCATGACGTCTCGCCCGCTTGGCGCGCAACATCAGCCTACGGTTGCAGGGTTAGCATCACGTAAACCCGGCAGCGCATCGCCGACAGGGCGGGCTGCCGTCTCGATCTCGGTGCCGGCCGGCCGGAATGCTCGATCTCGCCGGGCTTGAAACAGCCCTCAGCCGCGGGCCGAGCCAGGGATTTGTGGACCGTCCGCGCTGACGCTCGATCGCACCTGCCAGAACCGCATGATCCGCTGCGCGGCCGGCACCGACAGCTTCGTGAAGTCCTGCTTGGCGAGTTCGAAGTCGTCCTCCGACGTCATGGTGTGCGCGGGATTGAGACGGATGAACGCCCGCGTGGTCGGCCAAGCCAGCCCTGCGGCCTTGCATGGGATCAGCAAGGCGTCGATGCGATTGCCCTGCATCAGCCGGTCGATGATGTCGATCGGTGCGGAACACCGCAACGACAGGGCCGCAATCGCCTCCTCGAACTTGTTCGACCTGGCAAATTCAAGAACCGCCGCTTCGCTCAGCCTGCCTTCCCGGTTCATGAGCTGCACGAGGTGCTGGGCCTCGGTGTAGTCGCGGCCGGGACGCTCGGCCTGCAGCTCCCGCGCCACCTTGTTGAGCATCTGCGCCACATCGCCGGCTGCGTCGGGACGCGCGGCCATGAGCTTGGCCTTCACGGTTTCGGTTGCCTTCGCAAGCAACTGCTCGAACAGTTGCGGCGGTATGTCGGAGCGCTGGCCGGTCGCTTCGGCCAACACGTCATCCTTCTCGGCGCGCTTGACGAGCGTGGCAAAGCCGGTTTGCGAGAACCGTGCGCCGGTGTTGACGGCAACCTTGCGAGCGACCTCGCTGTTGCCGCGATCGACGAGCACGTCGGTCACGGCCTCGTCAATTTCGGATCGCTCCGATATGGCCAGCAGATGATCCTGGCTCTTCTGACGCGCAATCTCGACCAAGTCCCCGGATGATAGTTGCTTGGAGTCCTTGAGCACCGGGCCGGCGACAACAATCTCATCGTGGTTCGCAAGGTGGCGGATGACGTCGACCGGAGCGCCGTCAACCGGTGCGAGCCGCCCGCCAAGCTCGGCCAGAGCCCTCGTCTCGATGTGCCCGATCATCCGCATCAGCACGCCGTCGAACAGCTTCATCTGCTCGGGATCGTACTGGCCCGCATGGCTCAGGAAGAGATCGGTAACGCGTCGCAGCGTCGCAATTCGCTTATCGCTGGAGCTGGACTGGATCGCTGTATCCAACTCAGAGATGAGCGACTGACTCGTTCCCATAGATGCCCCCTTCTGGGCGAACGCAACCATGACCACACACGACTTGCGGGCCGGAAAGCCAGACTTTCCGGCCACTTTTAGCACCCTGACATCGTACAATTGCGGAGTTAGGAATGCGTAAACCGGCCCGCTATGCCGCGATCGACGGCTTGCGGGCAAGCGGCGTGATTCGTAGCGCCGCGATGCGGTTTTTTTCGCGCCGCAGGACGCGAAAGCGGAAGCCGTGGAAGGTAAAGGTCTGGCCGGCCTCCGGGATCGAGCGCGCCTCGTGGATCACCAGGCCCGCGATGGTGGTCGCTTCCGCATCCGGCAGGCTCCAGTCCATCGCCCGGTTGAGATCGCGGATCGGCACCCCGCCGTCGACATTGACCGAGCCGTCGGGCTGCGGGCGCACGCCCGGCACCGCGACGTCGTGCTCGTCGGTGATGTCGCCGACGATCTCCTCGAGAATGTCCTCGAGCGTGACCAGCCCCATCAGCTCGCCGTATTCGTCGACCACCAGTGCGAACGGCGTCTTGCGCCGGCGAAACGCCTTGATCTGCTCCGACAGCGGACGCACGTCGGGCACGAACCAGGGTGGCCGCGCGATGCTCTTCACATCGATCTTCGAAAGGTCGCCCTCGGCGTCGCGGATCGCGCGCAGCAGATCCTTGGCGTGCAGGATGCCGGTGATGTTGTCGGGCTTGCCGCTCCAGAGCGGGATGCGGGTGACCGGCTCGGCGAGGACCGCCTTCGCCACCTCTTCGGGCGGCAGGTCGGCGCACACCGAGATCATCTCGGTGCGGTGGATCATGACGTCGGACACGACCAGGTCGCGCAGGTCAAGCAGCCCGCCGAACATGTCGCGATCGCTTTTTCCGACACTACCTTCGCGGTGCAGCAGATCGACGGTGCCGCGCAACTCCTCGTGCGCGGACAGAAAGGCCTGATCGGTGCCGACGCGGGCGCCGAACAGGCGCAGAATCCAGCGCACCACCGCTTCGATGCCGACCAGAATTGGTCCGAGCAGACGCACCAGCCACAAGATCGGGCGTGCCACCAGGAGCGCAATCCGGTCCGGCGCGTTGATGGCGATCGTTTTCGGCAGCACTTCGGAGAACACCACGACCAGGACCGTCATGATGGCGGTGGCGTAGAGCACGCCGACATCGCCGAACCAGGCAAACAGCAGCCCGGTGGCGAGGGCGGACGCCGCGATGTTGGCGACGTTGTTGCCGGTGAGGATGGCGCCGATCATCCGCTCGCGCGTCTCGATCAGGCGATTGACGACGCGGGCGCGGGCGTTTCCATTATTCTCCAACTGCAGCATGCGCGCGCGCGAAAAGGCGGTGAGCGCGGTTTCGCTTCCGGAAAAGAAGAACGACAGCGCAAGGCAGATGACGATGACGGCGAGAGAAATCCAGTCTTCGGTCAACATCGCTCGGCGAGCTTCTCCTCAAGGAAGGATCGCACTTCGGCAGCCTCGACATCGGGCGCGATGAAGGCGCCGCCGATGCCGCGTGCCAGGATGAAGGTCAGCCTGCCGCGCTTGACCTTCTTGTCCTGGCTGATCAGGTCCATCAGGCGATCGGCGGTCGGCAGGCCGCCAGCCACCTCCGATAGATGAGTGGGCAGGCCCACCGCCGCAAGATGGCGCTGGACACGTTCGGCATCGGCCGCACCGGCAAGCCCGCGCCGGGCCGAGAATGCGAACGCGCAGACCATGCCGAGCGATATCGCTTCCCCGTGCAGCAGCCGATCCGAGAAGCCGGCGGCCGCCTCGAAGGCATGCCCGAAGGTATGGCCGAGATTGAGCAGCGCGCGCTCGCCGGTCTCGCGTTCGTCGCGCGCCACCGTCAGCGCCTTGGCCCGGCAGCTCACAGCGACCGCGTGCTCGCGCGCGGGCCCACCGGAGAAGATCTCGCGCCAATTGGTTTCGAGCCAGGCGAAGAAGGCGGCGTCATTGATCAGGCCGTATTTGGCGACCTCCGCATAGCCGGAGCGGAACTCGCGCGCCGGCAGCGTGTCGAGGAGCGCGGTGTCGGCCACGACCAGGACCGGCTGGTGGAACGCGCCGAGCAGGTTCTTGCCGTGGCTGGAATCGATCGCGGTCTTGCCGCCGACCGAGGAATCGACTTGCGACAGCAGCGTCGTCGGCACCTGCACGTAATCGAGGCCGCGGCGGACCACCGCGGCCGCGAATCCGGCCAAGTCGCCCACCACCCCGCCGCCGAGCGCGATCACGAGGTCGCCGCGCTCGATACGCGCCTCGATCAGCGCCTCGCACACTGTCTCGAACACCGGGAAGCTCTTCGACCCTTCGCCCGGCGGCACGATCACGGGCGTGGCAGCAGCGATGCCGCCGAGCGCCGCCTGCGCGGCCGGCAGGCAGTGGCGCGCGACCGTCTCGTCGCTGACGATCGCGATCCTGGCGCCCGGACGCAGCGCCGCGATCCGCTGGCCGAGCGAAGCCAGTACGCCACGCCCGATCACGATATCGTAGCTGCGCGCGCCAAGCGCGACATTGACGACAATGGGCTCGCCAGCTCGCAGCGGCGCGGTCATGGTGCGCAATCTCCTCCTGCGGCCTCAGGCTCTCCGACCGTCAGGCCGAGGTGTCCCGCCAGCACGCCAACCATCTCCTCGACGATTTTCTCGTGCACGACGTCACGCGACTGAACGGTCAGGTCGGCCAGCGCATAGGTCGGATAGCGCAGATCGATCAGCTCCTGCAACTTCGCCGCCGGATCGTCGATCTTGAGCAGCGGGCGGTCGTTGCGGCGCTTGATGCGCCGCATCAGGACGTCGAAGTCGGCCTTCAGCCAGACCGAGATGCCCTTGGCCTTGATGGCGGCGCGGGTGTCCGCGTTCATGAACGCGCCGCCGCCGGTCGCCACCACCTGCGCACCGCCCTCAAGCAGGCGAGCGATCACACGCGCCTCGCCGGCCCGGAACTCGGGTTCGCCGCGGGTCGCAAAAATATCCGCAATCGACATGCCGGCCGCGATCTCGATCTCGGCGTCGGCGTCGACGAACGGGATCTCGAGGCGCTGCGCGAGGCGGCGCCCGATCGACGACTTGCCGGCGCCCATCATGCCGACGAGCACAATCGCACGCGCCCCGAGCGCCGCGACAATCGCGGCCTCCAGGGTCGCCGGACCGGCGAGATCGAGCGTGGCCCGATCGTTCATGTTGTTAACTCCCACAATCGCGGCCACCGTTTCACAAACGTGATGCGGAAACAACCCGCCAGCTCTTGCCTCGGCTGCCGGAACGTGGTCGTAGTTTCTCCACTCTTTCATGCGAATCGGCTTCGAAACCAGGCTAGGTCATGCCAAGTCTATTCCGATTCCTTGCGGCGGTGGGCATTGCGGGCGGCCTGATCTACGGTGGAATGCTCGCACTTGCCTATTGGGTCGATCCGAAACCGCGCGAGATCACCGTATCGGTCCCGCCGGAAAAATTCTCGAAGCAGCGCTGAGGCGACAGTCGGCCCGCGATGGCCCGCCCGACCCGACCCACCGTCACGACGGAAACCGAGCTGTTCCTGGACATGCTCGCGGCTGAGCGCGGCGCCGGCCCCAACACGCTGACGGCGTATGCGCGCGATCTCGCGGATTTTTCAGACTATCTGGTGACCAAGAAGCGCGCGATCGCGGATGCCACGACCGACCACGTGCGCGGCTATCTGCGCCATCTCGCCAAGCGCGAATTCGCCGCCAGCTCGGTCGCGCGGCGGCTGTCGGCGATCCGCCAGCTCTATCGTTTCCTGTACGCGGAGGGACGGCGCGCCGACGACCCGGCCGCAATCGTCGAGGGGCCCAAGCGCGGCCGCAAGCTGCCGAGAGTCCTGAGCATCGAGGAGGTCGACCAGCTGCTCGCGACCGCCCGCGACAGCCAGAAGCCGCAGCGGACCGCAGGCGAGCGGGCGCGCGCGGCGCGGCTCTACTGCCTGCTTGAGCTCGTCTATGCGACGGGCTTGCGCGTCTCCGAGCTGGTATCGCTGCCGGCTTCGGCCGCCGCCCGCAGCGCCCGCATGCTGATCGTGCGCGGCAAGGGCGACAAGGAGCGCCTAGTGCCGCTGAACGACGCCGCCAAGCGTGCCATGACGGAGTATCGCGCGCTCCTGGCACAGGCCAGCCCTGACGCAGAGACCAAATGGCTGTTCCCCTCCTTCGGCGAAAGCGGCCACCTCACCCGCCAACATTTCGCGCGCGAGCTCAAGGAGCTCGCGGTGGCGGCGGGGCTGCGCCCCAACAAGGTGAGCCCGCACGTGCTGCGCCATGCCTTTGCGAGCCACCTCCTGCACAACGGCGCCGACCTGCGCGTGGTGCAGACGCTGCTCGGCCACTCCGACATCTCGACCACGCAGATCTACACCCACGTGCTGGAAGAGCGGCTCAAGAGCCTGGTGCGCGACCTGCATCCGCTGGG
>DAIUEP010000250.1:0-6797 GCA_036845065.1 Xanthobacteraceae bacterium
GAATTCCTGATCCGTCCCGACCCGCTCGATCCGCGGCTGACCGAGCGCGTGACCGGCATCGATCAGACCGGCGCGCCGATCGAGACCCGGGTGACGGTCGAGCGCGCGCTCACGATCTTTCTCAACGCGCAGGAGATCGTCACCGCGATGACGATCAACGACTATCCGGAGTATCTCGCGATCGGCTATCTGCTCAACCAGCACATGCTGCTCCCGGACGACGTCGTCACCGGCGTCGATTATGACGAGGAGCTTTCCGTCGTCGTGGTGCGCACCAAGCGCAAGACCAACTATGAGAAGAAGCTCAAGAAGAAGGTGCAGACCTCGGGCTGCGCGCAGGGCACCGTGTTCGGCGACCTGATGGAGGCGCTGGAGGATGTGAAACTCCCGGCCGCGGAGCTGCGCACCTCGTGGCTCTACACGCTCGCCCACACGATCAACACCACGCCCTCGCTCTATCTTGAAGCCGGTGCCATCCACGGCTGCGTGCTGGCGCAGGAGGATCGCGCGCTCGTTTACATGGAAGACGTCGGCCGTCACAACGCCGTCGACAAGATCGCGGGCTGGATGTTCAAGCACCGCGTGCGTCCCGACGACAAGATTTTCTACACCACCGGGCGACTGACCTCCGAGATGGTGATCAAGACCGTGCGCATGGGCATCCCGATCCTGATCTCGCGCTCAGGCTTCACGGCGTGGGGCGTCGAGCTCGCCCGCAAAGCCAACCTCACCCTGATCGGCCGCGCCCGCGGCAAGCGCTTCGTGGCGCTAGCGGGAGAAAGCCGCATCGTGTTCGACCAAGATCTTGCTTACGTCGAAGAGGAGAGCGCCAAGCACCGGCGCAAAGCGGCCGCGCATGACGAGTAGTCATCCTGCGACCCTCGGCCTCATCCTCGCCGGTGGCCTCGCCCGGCGCATGGGCGGCGGCGACAAGGCGCGCATCCGCATCGGCGGCGTGACTATTCTTGGGCGCGTGATCGCGTGCCTGGCGCCGCAATGCTCTGCGATCATCATCAACGCCAACGGCGACCTGGCACGTTTCGCCGACACCGGCCTGCCGGTGGTGCCCGACAGCGTGCCGGACTTCGCGGGGCCCTTGGCCGGCATCCTGGCCGGCCTCGACTGGGCGGCCGCGCATGCGCCGGACGTCGCAGAGGTCGTGAGCGTGCCGGGCGACTGCCCGTTCCTGCCGGTCGACCTGGTCGAGCGGCTCGATGCCGCGCGCGCCGCCGCCAAGCTGCCGCTCGCCTGCGCGCGTTCGGGCGACTGGCGCCATCCGGTCGTGGGCCTGTGGCCGGTGCGGCTGCGCGACGACCTGCGCCGGGCGCTGGTCGACGAGGACTTGCACAAGATTGAGGTCTGGACCGCGCGGCACGGCGTCGCCATCGTGGATTGGCCGGTCAAGCCCGTCGATCCGTTCTTCAACGTCAATGCCCCGGAGGATGTCGTCGAAGCCGAGCGCATCGCGGCGCAGCACCGCGACATTTAGACCACTCTCACTTGATCCGTGCATGCCCCGCTCTTACTTCTAAAGATAGGTAACTGGGAGGGTCATGCCATGCGGGTTTATCTGGCTTCGTGCATCGTTGCCGTCATCATCGCGGCCGGCGCTATGTTCGTGCTCAACATCGTCCAGAAGGATGCCCAGGTCGCTTACACGACCAGCGGCGTACGTATCTGAGCCGGCGCCTATCCCACCAGAGTCGCGTAGGACAGGAAGCCCACGGTTGCCCCACATTCGACCGTGGTGACGTCTTCCAGCAATTCGATCAGCCCATCGGTCTCGGTCAATGAGGTGAGCACGCCGGCGCCGTCCTGGGCGTGCTTGACGGCGTCAATGCCGCCATCGGCGCCGCGCACGAGCTTGACGCGCACATATTCCCGCCGGCCGGTGCGCTTGCGATACGCGAAGGCCGAGCGCACCGGAAGTGGCAGCAGCGGCTCGGGCTCGGCGCCGCCGAGCCGCAACAAGAGCGGACGCACCACGCGCGCAAACGTGACGAACACGGCGACCGGATTGCCGGGCAGCCCGCAGAAGGCCGCACCGCCATGCGCGCCCGGGATCACCCCCATGGCGACCGGCCGTCCCGGCTTGATGCCGACGCGCCAGAACACCAACCGCCCGATCCGTTCGACCGCGGCCCGCACATGGTCAGCCTCGCCCATCGACACGCCGCCCGAGGTCAGCACCAGGTCGTGCTCGACGGCGGCGGCGGTGATCGCGCGCTCAAGCGCATCGGCATCGTCCGGCAGGATGCCGAGATCGGTCGAGGTGGCGCCGAGGCGCTCGATCAGCCCGGCGAGCAGATAGCGGTTGGCGTCGAACAGCGCGGCCGCAGGGCGCGGAGCGCCGGGCTCGACGATCTCGTCCCCGGTCGAGAACACCGCAACGCGCACCCTCCGGCGCACCGGCAGAGTGGTGAGCCCGACCGCGGCCGCGAGCGCCACGTGCTGCTCGGTGAGGCGCCGGCCGGCCGGCAGCATCACGGCCCCGGCGCGCAAATCCTCGCCCGCCAGCCGGCGGTTGGCGCCGCGCTCAAGGCCTGCCGGCACGATCACGCTTGCGCCCTCGACGCGGCAATCCTCCTGCATGAACACGGTGTCGGCGCCAGCCGGCATCGGCGCGCCGGTGAAGATGCGGATCGCCTCGCCCGGCGGAAGTGCATGCGCGGCGGCACGACCGGCGGTCACGCGCTCGCCGACCGCCAGGCGCGTCTCGGTCGCGGTGGCGAGATCGGCATGGCGCACCGCGTAGCCATCGACCGCCGAGTTGTCGAACGGCGGCAGGCTGAGCGGCGCCACGATGTCGCGGGCGATCACGCGGCCGCGCGCGGCCAGAAGCGGCACCGTCTCAATCTCGGCGACCGGAGTGACGCGCTCGTGGATCAGGCGCTCGGCCTCAGCCAGCGGCAGCAGCGGCCCTGCGAACGCAAAGCAATCGTCAGTCAGTTGGGCCATCAGCCGGCCCTCAACCGCGCCAGCACGGCATCGAGCGGCGCCGCGTGCGCCAGGAGCACGTCGACAATCGCCTCGACATCGTCGAGATCGACGACCGGGACCGATGCCTCCGGCAGCGCCGCGTCCGACGCGATCGCCACGATGGCGGGGTCGGTGGGCGCCAGGAGCGGCATGCCGACCGCGGCGCGGTGCATTTCGAGCTTCGGATGCGGCGCGCCCTTGTAGCCCTCGATCAACACAAGATCGACTGGAGCAAGCTTGCCGAGGAGCGCGGCCAGCGCCGGCTCGGGTTCCGCCCGCAACTCGTGCACCAGCGCCCAGCGCCGGCTGGAGGCGACCAGCACCTCCGTGGCACCCGCCATCCGATGGCTGTGCGAGTCCTTGCCGGGCTGGTCAATGTCGAACTCATGATGCGCGTGTTTCAGCGTCGACACCGTAAGCCCGCGCGCAGTGAGGCGCGGGATCACCTTGGTGAGAAGCGTGGTCTTGCCGGAGCCGCTGTAGCCCGCGAGGCCGATGATGCGCATGGCCGCACTATAGCAGGCTAAAATCCGTTGACCCGTCACCCTGAAGCGCGCGCCGAGAGTCGCGCCATCGCACGTCGGCCTTGGCCGACTTGCGCACTTATTGATCCGATCTCGGGTAAACCCGAGATCGGTGGGCGACGGCCCGGGCCGCATCCTTCGAGGCGCTCTCCCGGCGCACGAGGCCGGGGTCGCACCTCAGGATGACGGATCAGCGATTAGCGTGTGCCGCCCATCCCTATTCGGCCGGCTGCATCCGGCCGGCCGCCGGCGCGACGTGGCCCTTGGCCTCTTCCTGTTCGAGCCACAGGCTGTGGTGCTGCTTCGCCCAATTGACGTCAACGGTGCCGGAACCCATCGCCTCGAAGGCGCCTTCCATGCCGAGGGTGCCAATATAGATATGCGCGATGATGAGGGCCACGTACACCACGCCGATGATGCTGTGAACCACCTGCGCGATCTGCATGCCCGCGATGTCGGTGGCGTAGAACGGGAACATCAACAGGTAGCCGGTAACAGCAATCGCCACGCCGGCAAACGTGACGAACCAGAACAGGAGCTTCTGACCCGCATTGAAGCGATAGGCCGGGGGATGGCCGTGGCCCGTCATGCCGCCGCCTTCCCTGAGCCACTGCACGTCGGCCTTGGTTGGAAAGTTCCACGGCAGCCACATCAGCAACGTCAGCACGATACCGAGCGTGAACGGGAAGCTCAGATAATTATGGGCGTACTTGGCCCATTGCGACCAGTTGGAGAAGGTCTCCGGCCCCAGATAGGGCAGCAGGAGCTCCTTGCCGAATGTGATATTGAGGCCTGAGAGCGCCAGGATGATGAAGCAGGTTGCCGTCATCCAGTGCACCATGCGCTCGAACGCGTTGAAGCGCACCACCGTGCGCCCGGCCCGTCCGGCCTCGATCCGCACCCGGCCGCGAAATAGAAAGAAAACGGCCAGGAGCCCGAGCACGCCGAGAATCGCGCCCGCGCCAATCCATTTCAGCGTAACCTGGTGGAATTCCCGCCACTCGCGCCCGCGCGGCTGCTCGATGGTGTAGGATTTGGTGTCGGGAATCGAGCCGCGGCCGTCAATCTGGTTCAGCTGCCGCAGCAGCTGCTGCTCGTTGACCGACTCCTGCGTGGGGTTGACCTGCTGAGCGCCCACTGGTGCGGTGAGACCCGCTATCATGAGCACTGCGACCGCCGCGATCAGGATGCGAATTCGCGCGATAAGCGTCGTCATGCTCTCCCTCCATCTTGCCCGCGCCATATGCGTGGTACCTCACTGAGATCGCCGCCCGCGGCCCGCCATCGGACCCGGCGCAGCGCGCGCCGGGCCACGCCGTCAGGTCGCGATGGACTCGCGGTAGGCGGTCTGCCAGCCCCAGGCGCCGGAGCCGTAGCCGCGCTTGAGGACGCGCTCCTTGTAGATCTGCGCGATGATCTCGCCATCACCGGCGAGCAGCGACTTGGTCGAGCACATCTCGGCGCACAGCGGCAGCTTGCCTTCGGCGAGGCGATTGGCGCCGTATTTGACGAATTCGGCCTCGCTGCCGTCCGCCTCCGGGCCGCCGGCGCAATAGGTGCACTTGTCCATCTTGCCGCGCGAGCCGAAGTTGCCGACCTTGGGGTATTGCGGCGCGCCGAACGGGCAGGCGTAGAAGCAATAGCCGCAGCCGATGCAGAGATCCTTGGAGTGCAGCACCACCGCGTCGGCGGTGGTGTAGAAACAGTTGACCGGGCACACCGCCGCGCACGGCGCGTCGGTGCAGTGCATGCAAGCCATGGAGACCGAGCGCTCGCCGGGCTTGCCGTCGTTGATGGTGACGACACGGCGGCGGTTGATGCCCCACGGCACCTCGTTCTCGTTCTTGCAGGCGGTGACGCAGGCGTTGCATTCGATGCAGCGGTCGGCGTCGCAGAGAAATTTCATTCGAGCCATGGTCTATTGCCTCCCTCAAGCTGCCCTGATCTGGCAGAGCGTGGCCTTGGGCTCCTGCATTCCGGTGAACGGGTCGTAGCCGTAGGTCGTGATGGTGTTGACGCTTTCGCCGAGCACGATCGGATCGGCGCCCTTCGGGTACTTGCTGCGCTGATCGACGCCCTGGAACCAGCCGGCGAAGTGGAAAGGCATCCAGGTCACGCCCTTGCCGACGCGCTCGGTGACGAGCGCCTTCATGCGGCAGGCCTTGCCGCCCGCCATTTCGGGGCCCGACACCCAGACCCAGGCGCCATCCTTGATGCCGCGCGCAGCCGCGTCCGCCGGGTTGATCTCGATGAACGAGTCCTGCTGCAGCTCGGCGAGCCACTTGTTGGAGCGCGTCTCTTCGCCGCCGCCTTCATACTCGACCAGGCGGCCGGAGGTGAGGATCAAGGGGAACTGCTTCGCGATTCCCTTCTCCACCGCCGCCTTTTGGACGTCGAATCCGATATTGGGCATGCGGAATTGCACCGCGTTCGGCAGCGTCGGATACTTGGCGACGAGCTCGGGCCGCGGCGTATAGATCGGCTCGCGGTGAACCGGGACCGGATCGGGCAGGTTCCAGGCGTTGGCGCGCGCCTTGCCGTTGCCGTAGTGGATGCAGCCATGCGCCATGGCGACGCGCTGGATGCCGCCGGACAGATCGATCGCCCATGACACGCCGTCGGCGTTGTTGCCGCCGATGCGTTCGATCACGGCAAGTTCCGCCGCGGTCAGATCCTTGTCCCAGCCGAGCTTTTTGAGCACCCCGTAGGTGAACTCGGGGTAGCCGTCCTTGATCTCGGAGCCGAGCGAATAGGAGCCTTCCGCCAGCAGATTATGCGTCTCCTTCCTGCCGTCGGGCAGCGTCACCTCGCGCTCAACGCCGAAGCGTGCGCGGAACGTGCCGCCGCCATCCATCACGTGGAGATTGGTGTTGTAGAGCGTATGGGTGCCGGGATGCTTGAGCTCGGGCGTGCCCCAGCACGGCCACGGCAGGCCGTAGTAGTCGCCGCCCACCTCGGGCGCATCCTTGGGGGCACGCAGCGACACCAGATCGAACTTCGACTGGTTGCGCATGTGCGCCTTCAAGCGCTCGGGCGATTGGCCGCAATAGCCGGTCGACCATCCGCCACGGTTGATCTCGCGCAGGATGTCTTCCGCCAGCGGTTGGTTGTTCTCGACCTTGATGTTCTTGAACATGCGGTCGGCGAAGCCGAGCTTCTTGGCGAGGAGATACATCGCCTCGTAGTCGTTCTTCGACTCGAAGATCGGCTTGACGACCTGCTCGCCCCACTGGATCGAGCGGTTCGACGCGGTGCGCGAGCCGTCGCATTCGAACTGGGTGCAGATCGGCAGCA
>DAIUEP010000251.1:0-4571 GCA_036845065.1 Xanthobacteraceae bacterium
CGGAGGTTCTCGGCGGCGCCTTCCAGGCGGTCGACGATGGTGATGATCTTCTTCACCGTCGCGCCTTGCGCGCGCACCGCGTTCACCGCCTGCATCACCGAGCCGCCCTTGGTGGTGACGTCCTCGATCAGCACTACGGTGGTGTTGGGCTTGAAGTTGCCGTCGATCTTCTGGTCGGTGCCGTGGCCCTTCTTCTCCTTGCGCACCACGAAGCCGTTGACCGGGCGGCTGTGGAAGCTCCGCGCGCACACCACCGCCACGATTGGCACCGCGCCGAGCTCGAGCCCGCCGATCGAATCGACGTCGGCGTCGAGCATGCCGCAGATGATCTCGCCAATCAGCGTGGCGCCCTCCGGATCGAAGGTCGTTGGCTTCATGTCGAGGTAGTAGTCGCTGGTCGCGCCGGAGACGAGCTTGAAGGTCCCGCGCAGCAGCGACTTCGTCCGGATGATCTCGAGCAGGCGCGCCCGCGCATCCGTCCCGTCCGGTCGCGCCCGTTGTGCTGCCAGAGCCATCGCGGTTCTCCCCTGTTTGCGGCCCGCAACGCCAGCGGCGGCCCCGGCCGCCGCGAGCGGCATTGCGATGCCGGCTGATCTAGCCGAGGTGGCCCCCCTTGTCATCGGCTGCCCGGCCCAAATCCCCCGCTATGCCTCGGCTATCAAACGGTATTTTCGGGCCTGCCGGAGCCCCGGAGACGGCCGTCCGGAAGCAACGATTTGCTAAGGTTACCAATGGTTAGGACGGTAACGGGGGCCGGCGTTCAGATCGTTGCAACTTCGTGCCACCTAAAATCGCCGCGTCGGTTCACGGAATGTCAGGGGACCGGCCTCTGCACACCAAAGTCCCGGCCGCAGCTAGAGCTGTTGGCCGGGATTTTGATTCCACAGAGGAACCCTGAATAAGCCCCCAAGCCCTATCCAAGCTTCATCTGCTCGAGCACGGCGCGGCCCAGAAGCCCATAGGGCGTCGCCAGCGTCTCCAGCATCTCGAAGTGGTTGTAGCTCTCGCCGACCAGGAACTTGACCGGCTTGCCGGCAGCCTTCAGGGCGGCGTGGAAGTCGCGCGCCTGGCGCTGGAACTCGGGCGTCTCGAGCGTACCATGGGCGAGAATGACCGGGCAGTTGAGCCGGTCGAGGTGGCGCTGGGCGGAGAGCTCCTCCTCAATCTCGTCGGTGAACTTCACGTATTTCGAGCGCTTGGAGAGTCGCACCGGCTTCAGGTCGTACATGCCGGAGGCGAGCAGCGCGCCCTTCACGATGTCCTTCGGCAGGCCATGGTCGCGTTGCCAGTCGGTGGTGGCGATGCAGCCCGCGAGATGCCCGCCCGAGGAGTGGCCCGACACGTAGACGCGATTGGGATCGCCGCCGAAGCTTGCCGCATTCTTGTAGACGTAGGCGAGCGCGCTGCGCACCTGCCTCGCCATCACCATCAGGTCGCCGCCGACGTCGTCGATATTGTTGAAGTCGACGATGACGCTGTGGGCGCCCGCGTTCACGAACAGCTCGGCCAGGAAGGCGAACTCGCGCGAGCGTCCGTTCCGCCAGGCGCCGCCATGGGTGTAGACGTTGACCGGCGCGTTCTCCTGCTTGCAGCGGTAGACGTCGATGCCCTCGATCTCGGTCGCCCCGTATTGCAGCCGCAGCGGCTCGCCCAGCACCGCCCGCGCCACCGCGCTGTTGGCGGCGCGCCGGGCATGCACCTGCTCGCGGTTGGGGGCATAGACCGCCTGGTCGTAGGCGTCGTCGAGCGCCTGCTGGTCCATGTCGAGCCAGACGGGCGGGCCCTTGCTGCGTTGCATTGTTGTGGTTTCTGCCATGACCCCTCCAGTCGGGAGCTCCGGTGACGTGGAACGCATTCTCCCCTTAGCAACTACCGAATTGTGGCCCGCTGGGTCAATCGCACTGTTAGTGGGATTCCGCCGTGGGCGTATACGGCCCCCGTAGATCTGGGGCGTGTACTCATAAAATCGTGATTGTTCGGGTAGGATGAACGGGTCGAGACCGCGCGGCCCGTCTGTCGCCATCCTTCCGCTGCGGCTATAGTTTTCAGCCACGAGGTGCCATGAACGAGGACAACCCGCTGGACGACGGGTTCGGCGACCCGCTTGTCGCGCACGTGGCGGCCACGGGTGCGCCGAACCATGAGCGCCCGCAGCTCGACTTTTTCATCAGCCGGCGGGGCGCCAGCGCCAGAGTGGCCCAAGAGGTCGCCGAGGTCCTTACCGCCGCCGGTTACTCGCTGCTGGTGCAGGACCACGATATTCCGCACGGCGCAAACTTCATCCTGGCGATGCACGATGCGCTCAAGCGCTGCCGGCATTTCATCGCGCTCCTTAATCGAGACTACGATTCGACGCCGTTCACGACCGCCGAGTGGACGAACTTCTACGCGATAGCAGCACAATCCGGCGGCGAACGGCGCTTCATCGTCCTGCGCATCGAAGATTGCGATCCGCAAGGCCTGTTCTCGGCCGTGGTGTTCGGTGATCTCGTTGGTATTGATAACCCACACGAACGCAGAAACCGCATCCTGGCAGCAGCCGAGGGACGTGCCGGCGAAACGCGCCGACGACCCAAGCTGTTCGAAAATGTTCCCCCGCCTGATCTCAACTTTACGGGTCGCGACGCACCCTTGGCCAAGTTGTTCGACATTCTGGGCGATGGCGTCCAGCCGGCCGCGAACAAGATCGCCGCTGTTCACGGACTAGGCGGCGTCGGCAAGACCTCGCTCGTCGCCGAATACGCCCACAGACGCGCGGAAGCCTATGCCGGAGTTTGGTGGGCGCCGGCGCAAGAGCGAACATTGTTGATTGCAAGCCTCGCCTCGCTGGCGGGACGCCTTGACGCGAAGCTCGCCGCGGAAGCGAACCAGGAGCGCGCCGCGCGTGCCGCGCTTGCCCATATCGCAGGGCGTGCAGAGCCCCCGTTCCTGCTCGTCTACGACAATGTCGATTCGCCCGATACTGTCCGCGAGCTGCTCCCGATCAGCGGCGCACACTTGTTGTTGAGCACACGCTGGGCCGACTGGGGCGGCCAGGCAACCGAGGTGAGGCTCGAGGCCCTTTCGCCCGGGGCGGCGGCAACCTTCCTGCAGAAACGGGCGATGCGCGAGGACCTTGATGGCGCAGCGCGGCTCGCCGAGGCACTCGGATTCCTGCCGCTGGCTCTCGATCACGCCGGCGCCTTTTGCAAGCTCACGCGCACGAGCTTCGCCGGCTATGTTGAGCGCATCGACAGCCGGATCACACGCGCGCCCAAGGGCGCGAGCTATCCGGCGAGCGTCGCTGTGACGTTCGGCCTCGCCATCGAGAAGGTGGCGGCCGAGTGTCCAGCGGCCGAGAGGCTTTTGGCATTCTGCGCCTATCTCGCGCCTGAGCTTATTCCGCTCGACCTGATCGACAGGGAGATCCCCGACGAGGAGCAGCGCGCGGAAGCCATGATGGCGCTCTCGGCAGTGTCGCTCATCGAGCATCCCAATCTCGAAGGTGAGCAGCCGGTGGTGAGCGTTCATCGCCTCGTGCAAGCAGCTATGCGCGCACGGCTCGCCGAGCGCGGCGAAACGCAGGACACCCTGGCGCGGGTCATACAGGCTCTCGTCGATCAATTTCCCACCGGACACTTCAGACACGCCGCGTCGATGTCCCGCCGCGCCCGGCTGCTTCCGCACGTTCTTGCCAGTCGCGAATGTCTGCAATCCAGTGGTTTTGAATCACCGGCAGCCGGTCGGCTGTTTTCTATTTTCGGGCGATATCTGCGAACGCGGGGCGACTTCGCCGCAGCCGAGTTGCTCATGCGGGATGCCGTTGCCGCCAATGAGCGGACGTTCGGGCGCTATCATGTTTATGTCGCCGTCGCTCTGCATGACCTTGCCCTGCTTTACCTCAACAGCGGACGCTACGAGGAGGCAAAAGCGCTCATCCCGCGCGCGATCGAGGTCGGCGAAAGAACGCTTGATCGCAAAGCAGCCGACGCGGTCACCCAGCTCAATAGCCTTGCAAATCTATTGCATCACGTTGGTCGCAAGGCGGAGGCCGAAGCGCTTTATCGCGAAGCGATCGACTTCATGGATGCCTCGGACCAGCGAGAATGCACCGACATGGCGAACCTTCTCAACAATCTAGGGAATTTTCTCCGTTCGGTCGGCCGTCACCGCGAAGCAGAGACTTACTACCAGAGAGCCATCACAATCGGTACGATCGTCGACGGCCGGCATCACCCCAATGTGGCGCGGCACGTCCATAATCTCGCGAATATGTTGCGCACAGAAGGCCGCTACGCCGAAGCCGAGCCGCTCTATCGAGAAGCGGTCGCAGACCTGTCAAATGGCCTGGGACCTGAATTTCCGATAACCGCAAGAGCGCAACGCAATCTGGCTGCACTCCTGTTGCTCACCGATCGGCCCGACGAAGCTTTGCGGTATGCAGAGCCCGCATTCCGCGTCCATAGCAAATCCGGCGCGGAACCGGGGTGGACCAAAGATTCGGCGCGCACTTATGTGCAGGTGCTGGAGACGCTTGGCCGCACCGACGAGGCGCTCTCCGTGCGCAAGCAATTTGGGTTGGAGAAGATGGC
>DAIUEP010000251.1:4671-6734 GCA_036845065.1 Xanthobacteraceae bacterium
TGCTTCACACCGCCGAGTGTTCACCACCGTCACGTCATTGGCCGGGATTGCGGCTGCGGCGGCCGTTTCGAGCTTGCGGTGTGCCCTCACTCACCGCTGGCGCGGTGATCGCACTATGCTTCCTGAGCGACAAAGAGCTCCCGGGCGGGAACAGAATGCGCGGCGTGGCAGACCCGGCACCATAACGGGAGTTGGAACGAGCCCAGGCTGCGCAACTTGCTTTCGGGCGTGTTGATCGTCGCCTCGACGAGTTTCTTGGTAACTGGGCACCGATACGCCATCATGCTGCAACCCCACCCTTCCTGTTACGATCGCAATCATCGTGGAGAAATCCGCCAAATTTGAGCGCAGCGTGGTGCTTGGATAGTGTGTGGATATCTTTATTTTCCATCAGATAAGGCAATCTCTGGCGGTTGGGCGAGCCAATACCGGCCTGACGCCGTCAATTCTCGCACCTCAGCCGCGCGCCATGTTGTCGAACATCCGGCGCAGCGAGCGCTTGACCACCGCCATGTCCTTCGCCGGAATCCCCGCGGCCGCAGTCTCTTCGAGCTGTCGTGCCAGCGGAATGATGCGCGCGACCAGGCCCCTGCCCTTGGCCGCGAGCGCGATCACCACCTCCCGGTTCGACGTGGCCGAGCGCCGCCGCGTCACCAGGCCCATCCGGACCATGCGCGTCACCAGCCGCGACAGGGTCGAGACCTCGATGCTGGTCATGCCGGCGAGGTCGATCTGGCGTTGCGCGCCCCGATAGGACAGCACCGCCAGCACCCGCCAGGCCTCGATGTTGAGATCGTGCGGCGCCAGCGCGTTTGCGGTCATGCTCGCCACCAGCGCCGATCCAAGCCGATTGACGAGATAGGGCAGGTAATTGCCGAGATCGAGCGGATCGGTCATGACACAGCCTTCAGGTTGCTGGTCGCGACGCGCCCCCGCGCGCCGGCGCTCCACAATCGCACCATCGTCCCTTGATAGAGCTTAATACTTGCAACCGCAATTATTGCATTTGCATCAATTGTCGAGGCATTTATAGTGCGGCAAGGCTACGACGGCAGCCCCACAACGCAAGCACGCCAACGGGAGAACGCCATGGAGTTCGGCTACTTCACATTGAGCGACAACCATTACGACAACAATCCGCGCGGCGCGAACGAGTTCATCGCTAACATCACCGCGGAAGCGCTCTATGCCGACAAGCTCGGCATGCACTCGGCCTGGGTCGGCGAGCATCACTTCAACTCGCTGGGCGTGCTCTCCTGCCCCGATCTCGTGCTCGCCGTGGTGGCGGCGCAAACCAAGCGCATCCGGCTCGCGCCCGCGGTGACGGTGCTGCCGCTGCACCATCCGATCCGGGTGGCGGAGCAATGGGCGACGCTCGATCTCCTGAGCGGCGGCCGCGTCGACTTCGCCGCCGGGCGCGGCTACGACAAGCGCGAATACGATCCGTTCCATGTCTCCTTCGCCGACAACCAGGGCATCTTCGAGGAAGGCCTTGAGCTGGTGCGCCGGCTGTGGGCGGCCGATGGCCGCATCTCGCATCACGGCCAGCACTATTCGTTCGAGGACGTGCGCATCACGCCCAAGCCGGTACAGAAGCCGATCCCGACCTACGTCGCCTCGTTCTCCAAGCTCTCGATCGAGCTTGCGGCGCGGCTCGGCTGCGGGCTGATCGTGGCGCCGTTCGCGGCCGCCATGAGCTTCGGCGGCTTGAAGCAGGTCGCCGACCTCTACACCGAGACCTGCATCAAGCACGGCCAGAAACCCGGCCGCCTGATGTGCAGCTACTTCACGCATTTCGCGGACACCAGGGAGCAGGAGATGGCGCAACGCGCGCGCCAGATCCGCTACTACAAGGAGTGCGTGATCCCGGCGTTCCCGGGCGACCCCAAGACCGCGCCGCCGAGCTACCGCTATTTCATCGACATCGTCGACCGCCTGCAGAAGATCAAGGCCGAGGACCTGACTGAGAACTCAGTGCTCATCGGCTCGCCGGCGCAGATCACCGACACGCTGAAAAAAGTCGAGGCGGCGGGCTTCTCCGAGGTGATCCTCTACTTCAACGT
>DAIUEP010000252.1:0-6711 GCA_036845065.1 Xanthobacteraceae bacterium
TTCATATAATCGAGCACGAAGGCCCGGATTTCGGGCGGCACCGTCAATGCGCGGCGCACGCGCGTGTTGATGTCGGCGCCGGTCTCGTAGTGCGGCACAAACTGCATCGCCTTCATCGCGTCGTCGGCATAGTCCTTGTCGTTGTTGAGCCGCGCCAGCGCGGTGCGCAGCGCCCCGACCGCGGCGGCCGGCACGCCCGGCGGCATCACCACGGTGCGCAGCATCGCAGAATCGACCGCCAGATTGGTGCGGTAGGCGTCCCACAGCCGGCCCGACGGCGGCACACCCTTCAGGCTGCGGAAGAAATCCTGGAACTGCGGCAGCGCATGGCCTTCCATCACTTTCGGCACGCTGAAGGCGTCACCGTCATAGTTGCCGTCGTAGTAGAGCGGGATCACCGTGCCGGGCTTCACCAGGCTCGGCTCGACCACGCTGAAGTAGGCCGGCGTCGTCTCCGAATGCATGTGGATCTCGCCGCGCTGGAGCGCCAGGCGCGCGGTCGCGCTCGAGCGATAGCCGGTCACGTATTTGTACGGCACGCCGAGCATGTCGAGGGTGGCGCGAATGAGCAGGTCCTTCGAGGACTCGATCGCGAGCCCGCCCGCCACAAGCCCCTGCGCCTTGAGGATGTCGGCCCCTTGCTTCATCCCGGGCGCGAGGTCGGCGCGCACGTAGTAGACCGCGTTGCCGGGCTGGAAGCCGATGAACTCGTAGCTCTTGAAATCGACGCGGTGGTTCTCGGGCTCAATCACGTATTTCCAGGCCGCGCCGGTGAAGTAGCCGAACATGCTGCCGTCGCGCGGGCCGACCTCGCCCAGGAAGTTGGTGCCCACGAGCCCGCCGGCACCGTCCTTGTTCTGCACGATGATCAGCGGCGCCCCATCTATATGCTTGGCAACATGCTTGGCGAGCAGCCGCCCCTCGATGTCGCTCGGGCCCCCGGCCGCGAAATTGATCACCAGCGTGAGGCGCTTGCCAGCGTAGAACGGCTCCTGCGCGGTCGCATGCGAGACAAGCGCGAGGGCGGCGCAGATGCCGACGGTTGCGGAGAGCAGATATCCCATCGGCTTGCTCGTCACTTGTTCACGTCCTTGATGTAGTCGACCACGAACGCCTTGATCTCAGGCTTGACCACCAGCGCCTGGCGCACCTGGCGGTTGACCTGCGGACCCGCGACATATTCCGGCACGAAGCCGATGGTCTTGAGCGCGTCGTCCGCGAACGCCTTGTCATTGTTGAGCCGCAGCACCGCCGCCTGCAGCGCTTCGATCGCGGCCGCTGGCGCGGCCGGCGGCAGCACCAGCAAGCGCTGCATCGCCGAGTTGATCGCAAGGCTCGCGAGATAGACGTCCCACAGCTGGCCGGACGGCGGCACGCCCTTGATCCTGCGGTAGAGCTCGTGGAACGGCAGCACCGCGAGCCCTTCCACCTGCTTCGGCACCATGATGGTTTCGCCGTTCCAGCCCGGATCGTAGTGCGTCGGAATCACCAGCCCGTTCTTCACCAGATTGGGCTCCACCACGCTGCGATAGCCGGGGGGCGATTCCGAGAAGAAGTGGATCTCGTTCTGCTGTAGCGCCATGCGCGCCGTGTTGTTGCTGCGATAGCCGGTGACGTGGCGGAATTGCAGGCCCAGCATGTCGAGCGCGAGCCGCATCAGGAGGTCCTTGGAATTATCGGCCGCGAGCCCGCCGGAGACGAGCCCCCTCGCCTTCATGATATCGGTCGCCTCCTTCATGCCGGGCGGCACGTCGGTGCGCACGTAGTAGATCGAGGTGCCGGGCTGGTAGGCTAAGAACTCGTAGCTGCGAAAATCGACGCGGTGGCGTTCCGGCTCGCTGGCATAGACCCAGGCGGCGCCGGTGAGATAGCCCATCGCGGTCCCGTCCTTGGGCGCGATCTCGCCGAGCCAGGTGGTGCCGGTGAGGCCGCCGGCGCCGTCGATGTTCTGCACGATGACGCCGGGCTGGCCCTCGATGTGGCGCGCGATATGGCGCGCGAACAGCCGGCCTTCGATGTCGGTCGGGCCGCCGGCCGCGTAGTTGACCATGATCGAGAGCCGCCGGCCCTTGTAGTAGGGGTCGGCCGCGAGCGCGCACGATGCGCTGACGATCAGTGCGCAGAACCCGACAAGCGCGGCGCACAGGCGCGAGGCCGGCATCGGTTCCTCCCTTGTTGATCCGGCTACCATAGCGAGCGCGCCGAGCGCTGGACAGGGTGGCGGGTGGCAGTAGCATGTCGCATCGATCTCACAACGGTTGGGGAGGGCCGCATGGCGCAAATCCGACACATCGCAATCGCGAGCGAGCATCCGGGCAAGACCGCGGAGTTCTACAAGAACGCCTTCGGGTTTCGGGAAGTCACGCGCCATGGTTTCGACCCGAGCAAACCCGATATCGCGCCGCGCCCTTGCGCCGTTGTCATGACCGACGGCTATCTCAGCATCGCGATCCTGAAGCTCGGCAAGGATCAGACCGGTGTCGGCCTCGACTATCAGGGCCTCCATCACATCGGCCTGGTGGTTGATGACCTCGATGCCTGGACCAGGCACATCGAGGCGCTCGGCGCGCCCAACATCACGACGCTGGCGGACATGCCGCCAACCGCGCATACCGAGATCAAGTTTCGCGGGCCGGACAACGTGGTCTTCGACCTCAGCCCTTCGCCCTGGCCGGGCGCCGCGCCGGTCGATCCCACCACCATGAAGCAGCCGGCCACGGATGCCCCGGCATAGAGTTGTTCTGAACAGCGATGGGTCTCGCTGCGTCCGACCGGTCTCACGCGTTCACTCGACCAGTTCTTCCGCCCATGGCCGCCGTGATCCGTGACGATTTCGACGAGCTCACTCTCAGCAATCACGCGGTAGAAGATCTTGAACCCGAATATCTGGACCATCTTTCCGCGCACGCCGTGAATGCGGGTCAGCTCTGCCCCCTCCGGATGCCGCCGAACGAATTCCACCGCCGCATAGATTGCCGACATGACATTCACGGCGCCGCGGGGACTGCGCGCGCTCAGATATTCATTGATGGAAATCAGATCGTTGGTGACGCGCCGACTACAACGAACCCTCATAGAACGCCGCAGCGCTTCCAGAAGGATCGCATCAATTCCTCGCTTACCCACCTGCCTTGATCGAGGTCAGCGAGCCCTTCGCGAATCGCTTTCTCTTCTTCGGCGCTCAATTCATAAATGCCAGTCCGCCGCGCCTCGATCTCGCGCGCCACTTCGGCGAGTTCCTCCTGGTCCTTTTCGGGCCAGGTCGCGACACGTTCAAGAATGTCCTTCGCCGTGGGTCTCATTGGTAAAACATACCACGCGACCTCTGCGGTTTCCACATTGGCTGCGCAACTGACCGACCTCACTCACCTCTATTTCGCCGCGCCGACGTGGTCGAGCACCGCGCGATTGAACAAGTCCGGCTGCTCCCAATAGGAGGAATGCCCGGCCTCCGGAATGAGCGCCACGCGGCTGCCGGCAATCTCGGCCGCGATCATGCGCGAGATCGACGGCGGCGTGGACATGTCGGCAGCGCCTGCGATCAACAGCGTGGGAAGCTTCAGCTCCTTGAGCCGCGCCTGCGTGATCTCGTTCTTGAGCGGCTGGCGGAATTCGCGCCCGATCAGCGCCTTGTGCTCGAGCTCCATCCAGGCCTTCACGCCGTCGGGATTGGCGGCGCGATAGGAGGGCCCAAGCTCACGGAACTCCGCCGGCATCTCGTCCCAGCCCTTCGGGCGGATGAAGGTCGCGGCCTTGGCGATCTCGCCGTCGCGCACGCCAAAGGAGTTGCTGGAAATGGTGAGGCTCAGGAGGCGGGGCTGATAGGAGAACGTGAAGTCCGACGCGATGCTGCCGCCGGCCGCCGAGGCCACGAGGTGGAAACGGCCGAGCCCGAGATGGTCGGCGAGCGCGCGCAAATCCTCCGACCCGGTGCCGGGATTGCTGCGATCGAACGGCGCCGAGTTGATGTAGCCGCGCCGCGAATAGCCGATGACGCGATAGCCGGCCTTCGCAAACGCCGGCTGCTGATAGCCCCAAATCAGCCCGCTGCCGGTCGCCGGGTGCAACAGCACGATCGGCACGCCCGGCCCACCGGTGTCCCAATACCAAAGCTGGGTGCCCGGGATCTGCGCCATGCCGTCCTTGGCGGGCGCCTGCGCGGGAATCGGAACCGGCGTCATCGGGCCGGGCTGGCTTTGCGCCGGCGTGACGCCCGCGACGAGCGCGACCAGGCCGAGACCAAGGAACAAAGCCCTTAACGGACGGGCAAACCGACCCTTGCATGTCATCGCGTATCCTCCCGTCAGCATTCTCGATGGCATGATAGCGGCACGACGGCCCAATTTGAAGTCGCGCTTAAATGTCAAGCAGCCGTTCGCCGAGCGCGCGGAGCCGGCGAGCCGACTGAACTCTCATTGCAGGTTGAACGTGACGGGCGCCGTGAACTTCCTCGGCTGGCCATCCGGCGGCGCCGGGAACGGTGAGCCGCGAAGAACCATCGCGGTCATTTCCTGATCGAGGAGCGCCGAACCGCTGCCAGTAACGACACTTGCCGAGGTCACCTGCCCACTGCCATCGATCGAGAACGACACCGTGCCCTTGCCGGTAATCCCTTTGCTGCGCGCGGCGGTTGGATATTGCTGGTGGCGCTTGAGATGGGCGAACACCCGGCCGTTGTAGTTCGCCATTGCCGCCACGGATACAGTGCCAAGCCCGCTCGTGGCTTGCTGCCCTTCGCTCGGTTGCACCGCCGGCAGCTGCAGCTCGACCGGCCTCACCTCCGTGGGCTGCTCGTGCGGCGGAGCGATGATGGCCTGCATATCCGGCGGCGTCTCGCGCGGCAGCACGGTCGGTATCTCGGCCGCCTGCGGCGTCTCGACCATGGCGATCGCCTGCCGCTCGTCAGGTTTCTGTTCCTTCGGCTGCTCGACCGCCAGTTCCTTGGCGACCTCGTTCCGCATCTCCTCAGGCTTCACCTCGCGCGCCTCGGTGGCCTTGTCGTCTTCTTTCGCTTTCTCGTCCGGCTTGACCTCATTGATCTGAGGCATGTCAATCTGGTCCGGGCCCAGCGTGGGGCCGGCACCCGCCGGCCGGTTGTCGCCGATTTCGATCTCGACCGTGATCGCCTCGATGCCGATCCCCGGCAGCGGCTGCGGCCCCTGCCAGAAGGCGTAGAACAGCCCGCCATGCACGATCAGCGAGCACACCAGGGCCTGCAGCCACCGCCTGGTGACCGGCTGGAGCGGTGCCGGCCGATCCGCGGGATTGATCGGTACCGGCGGCGTATAGGGCTCGGCGCCAGCGCGGCGAGCGCGCGCGAACGGGATCACGTTGCTGAGATCGGCGGCGGACGACATGCCGTCGCGGAAACCGCGCGTCGCAACGAGCTCGCCGGGTCGCGTTTGCAATTGCTTCGTCATTCCCGGCTCAAGCCAACGCGCTACCCACGCTTCACCGACGCCTTCCGGGCTCCCGTGGCGATCCTCACGTTAGCGAACGCCAAGCGCCTCGACCAGGGAACAAGTGGCAATGCGTTAAACGCGGTACCAGCCATCATTGGCAAGCTCATGGCGGGCGCCCGGCTTGAGTTGGCCCGTCACTTGGAGGAAGCTTCTCGCTCACCGACAGGGAACGCTGCATGGCGCGATCATTCTTGCTGCACCTCAGCCTGTGTCTGGTCGCAAGCCTTTGGCCGAGCGGCGCAGGCGCGCAGCCCGCCGAGGACTTCTACCTGGGCAAGCGCGAGCTGACCCTGATCACCAGCTCGGCGGCGGGCGGTGGCTACGACCAGTACAGCCGCATGCTGGCGCGCCACATGGCGAAATATCTGCCCGGCAACCCGACCATCGTGGTGCAGAACATGATCGGCGGCGGCGGCATCCGGGCCGCCAACTTCCTCTACAACGTCGCGCCCAAGGACGGCAGCGTGTTCGGCCTGATCGACCGCGGCATGCCGACGGCGCCGCTGCTCTACGGCGACAAGTCGCAGGCGCGCTTCGATGCCGTCAGGTTTTCCTGGATCGGCAGCGTCATGCGCGAGACCGGCATGGGCGTGCTGGCGACGCGCTCGGCGGTCAAGACGATCGAGGACGCCAAGCGCCGCGAGATCTTCTTCGGCTCGACCGGGCCGGAAACCGATCCCGCCATGTTCGTGCGGCTGGTCAACGATCTCCTCGGCACCCGGATCAAGGCGATCCACGGCTACAAGGGCCAGCCCGAGGAGTTCCAGGCGATCGAGAAGGGCGAGATCGACGGCCTGTTCATGAGCGGATGGTCGGGGCCGGGACGCGCCTACGTGCGCGACCGCATCGGCCGCGGCGAGCTGCGGCTCCTGGTGCAGATGTCGCCTCTCAAAGATCCCATGCACAGCGAGGCGCCCACCATCCTCGAGCTCGTCAACGCGCCCGAGGACCGCCAGATCGTGAAGCTTGTGCTGGACCGCATGACGCTCGGCCGGCCGCTGTTCGGCCCGCCCGGCATTGCGGCCGACCGGCTTGCCTTGCTGCGCCGCGCGTTCCGACAGACGGTCGAGGACCCCGAGCTCAAGGCCGACGCGCAGAAGCAACGCCTCGCCCTCGACCCGACCTGGGGCGAGGACGCCGAGGGCGTGATCAAGGCGCTCTACGCGACGCCCGCGCCGGTGGTCGAGCGCACGCGCCGGATCGTGGCGGTCGGGCCGGACTAGTGCCCCGTTTCCGAAGTTCGTGATAC
>DAIUEP010000253.1:0-6669 GCA_036845065.1 Xanthobacteraceae bacterium
AGCGCGAGCGCCACCAGGACCGCGCCGCCCGCACCAAGGCGGTGCTGATCGCGGCCGGACTGCCGGTGATGCCGAACGACACCCACATCGTGCCGGTGTTCGTCGGCAATCCGGAGAAGTGCAAGGAGGCGACCGACCTCCTGCTCGAAGAGCACGGCATCTACATCCAGCCGATTAACTACCCGACCGTGCCGAAGGGCAGCGAGCGGCTGCGCATCACGCCGTCGCCCTATCACGAGGACGCGCTGATCGACAGGTTGGCCGAGGCCTTGCTCGACGTGTGGGAGCGCCTCGAATTGCCGCGCAAGAACCGCGCCATCGCGGCGGAGTGACCGGACGGCACCGTCCGATTGCCACAACCGCTCGGAACGCCTTCGGCAGGCCGGCCTGACGCAGAATGGCGTTGGCGGTGTGGCGGCTGGGAATGCCAACCGGCACCGCGAAGCTCCGCCGTGTAATCGGGCTGTGCCAGATCTCGTGGCTGCCCCGCCCCTGCCGGACGAGCTTGCAGCCGGCGGCGCGCAGCAGTTCTCGTTAGGGACGGTCGAACTGCGGCGCCATTCAGCCCACGGCCGGTTCGGCTTCGCGCAACGCAGTGATCTGCACGAACAGATCGCTCGGGTCGATATCCGGATGATTGTCCGGGAGGAGATCGAGCGCCATCGCAGATATCTTCGCCAGCAGTTCGTCGAGCGTCGGTGCGTCGGCTGCAGCCGGGATGTCGTCGCAGTGCCCGCTCCAGACCGATGCCTCACGGTCCCAGGCAGCCGAAATCGTGAAGATCACCGGTTTGGACATGACCACTCCTTAGCTTGGCCCGCCGCAGCCAAAAGCTCATTCTATCATATTCCAGACGATAGAGGGGAGACCCGTGAACGAGGCCGGGGCCTGTACCCGCCGACCAACATCCCCGCACGTCGTTAATCCTCGAACGCGCCCGGCCGCCTGCGCGGCTCGCCGCTGCTCGCCACGCCGCCGCGGCGCGCGAGCCGGCGCGCGGCCACCGCAACCGAAAAGGTGACGATCAGAAACCGCGTGAGGTGATGCGCCCCGACATAGACCGGGTCGAGATGGAGCGCGAGCGCGAGCACCATCATGGTGTCCTGGGCGCCTGGTGCGAACGCGATCAGCACGTCGGAGGCGCGGAACGGCAACAGGCTCACCACCACCAGCACGAACGCCGCCGAGACCGCGATGGCGACCGCCGCCGAGCCGAGCGCGGCCCAGAAATACTCCAGCAGCATGGCGAGCGACGTGTTGGCGAAGCGCGAGCCGACGAGCCCGCCGAGCAGCATGACCGCGGCACTCCCCAGCCACCACGGCAGCGTCGCGTGCAGGAAATCGCCGCCGTGCAGCACCGCCGACGCCGCCATGGCGCCGAACAGAAGCCCGCCCGGAAAGCGGAGCCACTGCACGAGCACCGCGCTCGCGGTCGAGGCGGCCGCCAGGATCGCAAGTTCGGCCAGCGAGGAGCCGGCACCGGGCGCCGTCGGCGGAATGGCGCTCGCCGCCAGCCCAAACAGCGCCAGCCCGCTCGGCAGCCCGATCGTGACCACAAGGACGCGCATTGTCTGCACGATCGCGATCCCGCGCAGATTGCAGCCGAACTCGGCCGAAAGCGCCATCGCCTGCGCCATCGAGCCGGGGCTGGCGCCGAGCAGCGCCGAGAGCGGCTCCCAGCCGTGCACCAGGCGCAGATAGCCGGTGGTGGCGACGATCATCACCACGGTCGACACGCCAAGCAACGCGATGCTGAGCGGCCAGGTGGCCATGCCGCGCAGCGTCGCCGGCGTCACCACGGCTCCGAGCAGGATGCCGATCAGCACGAAGCCAACCCGCGCCAGCGGCAGCGGCACCTTCATGGGCCGGCCCATGAGCGCAGCCGCCGCCGTCGCCAGCATCGACCCCGACACCAGCCCGGCTGGAACGCCGATCAGGGTAAATGCCACCCCGCCGGCGGCCGCGATCAGCAGCGTTTCGGCATACGGGATGAGCGTGCGCGGCTTCAGGGAGGACGGCAGCATTAAGGGAGATGCCCCAAGGACCGGCGACGCGCCGTCCGCGACGGCGGATCAATGCCGTTAAGGAGCCGCACAGTCAAATACCGGCCATGCAGAGCGTCCATACCGGTCCGCCGCAACCGCTTAACCACCAACCGACCGTGAAATCCTCACCCTTCCGGGCGGGCGTGCGGTAGAATATCCGGGCAAACTATGAGGTGACTGGGTCGGTCATGCTGCAAGGCTGGATCGTCATCGCCGTCGCGCTCGGCTACATCTGCCTGCTGTTCGTCATCGCGAGCTACGGCGACCGTACCCGGGCGCTCGGCCGCGAGGGCGGATGGCGCAATCTCATCTACCCGCTCTCGCTCGCGATCTATTGCACGAGCTGGACCTTTTTCGGCTCGGTCGGCCTTGCCTCGCGCACCGGCTTCTACGACTTCCTGACGATCTATGTCGGGCCGATCATCATGATCGGGCTCTGCTCGCCGCTGATCATGCGAATCGTGCGCCTTACCAAGGCGCAGAACATCACGTCGATCGCCGACTTCATCGCCGCCCGCTACGGCAAGGCGCAGACCGTCGCCGCCACCGTGGCGCTGATCGCGATCGTCGGCACCATCCCCTATATCGCGCTCCAGCTCAAAGCCGTGTCGTCGTCGCTGAGCACCATCCTGGCACATATCAGGCCCGAGAGCGGCGCGCTGCAGCCAGTCCTCGGCGACATTTCGCTGTTCGTCGCGTTTTCGATGGCGACATTCGCGGTCCTGTTCGGCACCCGCCACATCGACGCCACCGAGCATCAGGACGGGCTGATGCTGGCGGTCGCGACCGAGTCGATCGTCAAGCTGGTCGCCTTCGTCGCCGTCGGCATCTTTGTGACATTCTGGCTGTTCGATGGACCGGCGGCGCTGTTTGCGCGCGCGCTCAACGAGCCGGCAACCGCCAAGGTGCTGAGCGGAGAGCCGGCCGCCGGCACGCTGGCGGTGATGACGCTGCTGTCGTTTTTCGCCATCGTGCTCTTGCCACGGCAATTCCACGTCACGGTGGTCGAGAACAACAGCGAGCATGAGATCCGGCGCGCCGCGTGGCTGTTCCCGCTCTACCTGGTGCTGATCAATCTGTTCGTGGTGCCGATCGCGCTCGCAGGGATGCTCACCTTCGCGCCCGGCCAGGTCGACAGCGACATGTACGTGCTGGCGCTGCCGCTCGCGGCACGGTCGGACATGCTCACCATCGCGGCCTTTGTGGGCGGCCTCTCGGCGGCGACCGCCATGGTGATCGTCGAGACGGTGGCGCTCGCCATCATGGTGTCGAACGACATTGTGATGCCGCTCGTGCTCAAGCAGCGCGACGCGTTCATGGGCGGCGGCCACAGCGTCGGCTGGCTGCTGTTGGCGGTGCGCCGCATCGCGATCTTTGCCATCCTGTTCCTGGCCTACCTGTATTACCGGCTTGCCGGCGACGCCCAGCTGGCCTCGATCGGGCTCCTGTCGTTCGCCGCCGTGGCGCAGCTCGCGCCGGCCTTCTTCGGCGGCCTGTTCTGGCGGCGCGCCAACGCCCGCGGCGCCATGGCGGGAATGACCATCGGCATCCTGACCTGGGCCTACACGCTGATGCTGCCGAGCTTCGCCGACGCTGGCATCGTCGGGGTCACGATCCTGAATGACGGCCCGTGGGATATGGCCTGGCTGCGGCCGCAGGCGCTGATAGGGATCGAGCTGCCGCGCCTCGTGCATGGCGTGATCTGGAGCCTCGCGCTCAACGTTCTTGCCTATGTGGCGTTCTCGTTCACGCGCGCGCCGGCGTCGATCGAGCGCCTGCAGGCCGACCTGTTCGTGCCGTCCGCGCTCGCGCCGATGACACCGAGCTTCCGGCTGTGGCGCTCATCGGTCACGGTCGAGGAGCTGACCTCCACAGTGGCGCGCTATCTCGGCGAGGAGCGGACCCGCACCTCATTCGACAGCTACGCCTCCACCCACGCCCTCGCTCTCGATCCCAAGGCGGAGGCGGACTTTCAGCTCCTGCGCTTCGCCGAGCATCTTTTGGCGTCGGCGATCGGAACGGCGTCCTCCCGCCTCGTCCTGTCGCTGCTGTTGCGCAAGCGCACGGTGTCCACCAAGGATGCGCTGAAGCTGCTCGACGACGCCAATGCGGCGATCCACTACAACCGAGAGATCCTGCAGACGGCGCTCGATCACGTGCGCCAGGGCATCGCGGTGTTCAACAAGGACTTGCAGCTGACCTGCTGGAACCGGCAGTTCGGCGAAATGCTCGAGCTGCCATCACAATTCACCCGCATCGGAACGCCGCTCGAAGAGATTCTGCGACACAATGTCGGCCGCGGGACGCTCGACGAGGACGCCACCGACGCGCTGGTGCGCGATCGCATCGCGCGCTACGTCTCCGCCAGCCAGCCATTTCTCGAACGCTCCGCCGCACGCGACCTGGTGATCGAGGTGCGGGCGAACCGGATGCCGGACGGCGGCATCGTCACCACCTTCACCGACATCACGCCGAGCGTGAAGGCGGCGGAGGAGCTCGAACGCGCCAATGAATCGCTCGAGCGCCGGGTGCAGGAACGCACCGAGGAACTGACCCGGCTCAACACCGAGCTGGGACGCGCCAAGGGCGAGGCCGAGCAAGCCAACATTTCGAAAACGCGATTTCTCGCCGCCGCCAGCCACGACATCCTGCAGCCGCTCAACGCCGCGAGGCTCTATGTCACCAGCCTGGTCGAGCGCCAGCGGCTCGGCGAGGATGCGCCGCTCATCGGCAATATCGATGCCTCACTTGACGCGGTCGAGGAAATCCTGGGCGCGCTGCTCGACATCTCGCGGCTCGACACCGGCGCGATGCGGCCCGAGATCGGCATCTTCCGGATCGACGAGTTGCTGCGCCAGCTCGAGGTCGAGTTCCGGCCGCTCGCCCAGGACAAGGGCTTGCGGCTTGACTTCGTGCCCTGCTCGCTCGCGGTCAAATCCGACCGCCGCCTGCTGCGGCGGCTGCTGCAGAACCTGGTGTCGAACGCGATCAAATACACCCCCAAGGGCCGCGTGCTGGTCGGCTGCCGACGCCACCACGGACAGCTGCGCATCGACGTCTACGATACCGGCCTCGGCATCCCGCGCTCCAAGCGGCAGGCGATCTTCCAGGAGTTCCACCGCCTCGACCAGGGCGCCAAGGTGGCACGCGGGCTGGGGCTGGGCCTCTCGATCGTGGAACGCATCGCGCGCGTGCTCGATCACACGATCGTGGTCTCCTCCACGGTCGGTCGCGGCTCGCAATTCTCCGTCGAGGTGCCCTTGTCGGCCGCCATTCCGGCGCGCGCGCCGCTGCGCGACAGCGGCGACGTCGATCGCGGCCAGCTTGCCGATATCTGTGTGCTGTGCATCGACAACGAGCCGACCATTCTCGACGGCATGGAAACACTGCTCGGCGGCTGGGGCTGCCGTGTCGTGAAGGCGGCAGACCTCGCTTCGGCGCAGACCGCGCTTGCCGAAAGAAAGCTTGTGCCGGACGCGCTCCTCGTCGACTATCATCTTGGCGAGGACAGCGGCATCGAGGCGATTGCCGAGTTGCGCCGCCGCTTCGCCGGCGCGGCCGCAATCCTGATCACCGCCGATCGCGGCGCCGCGGTGCGCGAGGAGGCTCGCGCGCATGGGGTCCAGGTGCTCAACAAGCCGGTCAAACCGGCGGCGCTGCGCGCCTTGCTGGCGCAATGCCGCGTGCATCGGGGGGTGGCCGCGGAGTGACCGAGTAAGAGTAACCGAGGAAACGACGCCACAAAAGGAGGAAACAGCCATGCAGATCAAATCAATCCTGTCCCATGTCGCGATCGCAGCAGCCGCATCGGCCGCAACGTTGTTCGCCGCGACCGGCCATCTCCGCTCGCTGCTGCCTGCCGACGCACAGGCGCAGACCGGACAGCGGACCTCGGAGCTGTTCAAGCAGGTGATGGCCGACGTCATGGGCCGGCAGCTCACCGTCCGGCTGACCGAGCGCGATCCCGGCAATGGCAGCGGGGCGCACCGGCATCCAGGCAGCCATACGGTCGGCTACATCCTGGAAGGCACCTATGAGGTCAAGATCGACGACGGCCCGGTGCGCACGCTCAAGGCCGGCGAGGTATTCTACGAGCAGCCCAACGCGCTGCACGCAATCTCCCGCAACCCGAGCACGACGGAGAAGCTCAAATACCTGATCATCCAGGTCTCCGATACGAGCAAGCCGGCGACCGTGCCGGAATGAGGCTTGAGCCGACGGCCACCAACTCCGATGCGCCTCAAAGGTCGCGGTGTAGGGTGGGCCATAAGGGCGTTTATGCCCGTCTTCGACGGGCTATGGGCGCTGGCACGGCGTGTCCACGCCGATCGAACCTCGTGCGCCGTGCCCACCAATCTGATTCGCGCGAGCAGCGCAGGCCCAGGTGGGCACGGCGCACGATAGGCCCTGCCTGATGGAGTGGCCGTGCCACCGCCTTTGCCCACCCTACATCTACGAAAGGTCGCGGCGTGGGCAAAGGCTATGCGCCGGCGGGGTGAACCAGCTCAATCCTGGGGTTAATCCTGACTCACCTGGCTCCATTGGCCGAGCTCGATCTTGGCCGCCGTGATCACCGCCTGCGTGCGGCTCTCGACGTCGAGCTTCTGCAGGATGGCGGAGACAT
>DAIUEP010000254.1:0-6650 GCA_036845065.1 Xanthobacteraceae bacterium
GCTCTAATGCGCGGTCCAGCCGCCATCGACCGGCAGCGCGATGCCGGTGATCGACGCGGCGGCGTCGCTGGCGAGAAACAGCGCCAAGGCGCCGATCTCCTCGACGGTGGCGAAGCGCTTGTTGGGCTGCTGGGCCAAGAGCACGTCGCGGATCACCTGCTCGCGGGGAATACCGTGCGCCTTGGCCTGGCCTTCGATCTGGGCCTCGACCAGCGGGGTGTAGACATAGCCCGGGCAGATCGCATTGCAGGTGATGCCTTGTTCCGCGGTCTCGAGCGCGACCACCTTGGTCAGCCCAACGATGCCGTGCTTGGCGGCGACGTAGGCCGACTTGAACGGCGAGGCCACGAGGCCGTGCGCGGACGCGACGTTGATGATGCGGCCCCATTTGTTGGCCAGCATTCCGGGCAGCGCGGCGCCCGTGGTGTGGAAGGCCGACGACAGGTTGATCGCCAGGATCGCGTCCCACTTCTCGAGCGGGAAGTCCTGCACGGGCGCGACGTGCTGGATGCCGGCATTGTTCACCAGAATGTCGAGCCGGCCCGAAGCAGTGAGGACCTCATCGATCATGGCCCGGATGGCATCGGGCTTGGACATGTCGGCGCCCGAGTGGGACACGCTGACATTGAATTCGGATGCAAGCTGCGTTTGCGTCTGAGCAATATCCTCGGGCTTGCCAAAGCCGTTGAGCACAACCGCCGATCCTGCAGCCGCCAACGCGCGGGCAATGCCGAGCCCGATGCCGCTGGTCGATCCCGTAATCAGGGACACTTTTCCTACAAGTGATTGTCCGCTATGAGTGCTTGAGGGCTTCACGGCGATATTCATGACACCCAAACTCCGTTGTGGTCGCGCCTCGCAGGCGATTGTTCGCGATGGGCCGGGATTTGCTCGCCTGAGCCGGATAGTGCCTTCGTGGGCCCGAGCATTGAAAATGCTGATTGGCTAAAGCGTTGATAGGTTGCCGCTATGGAGATGCACCAAGTCCGATATTTCCTGGCCGCGGTCCACGAGCTGAATTTCACCAAGGCGGCCGAGCGGTGCAACGTCTCCCAGCCCTCGCTGACACGCGCGATCAAGCAGCTCGAGGGGGAGCTTGGCGGCGACCTGTTTCGGCGCGAACGGCCGCAGGCGCAATTGACCGAGCTCGGTCAGCGCATGTTGCCGCTGCTCAAGCAGTGCTACGACAGCGCGCTCAGCGCGCGTTCGCTCGCGACCGCGATCAAGGGTGGCGAGGTCGGCGCGCTGCGGCTCGCGCTCTCGCGCACGGTCGGCCTCGATCTCTTTGCGCTGCAGTTTTCCGAGCTCAAGCGGCTGTTTGCCGGCCTGGAGATGAAGATCCTGCGCGGGACGGCGGCCGACGTCGTCGAGCTCCTGAAGAAGGGGGACGCCGAGCTCGCGGTTGCGGCGGCGCTCGATGAGACATGGGGGCGTCTCGACAAATGGCCGTTGTTCACCGAGCGTTTTGCACTCGTCGTCAATGGGCAGCATCGGCTGGCGTCGCGCAAGGTGGTGAAGGTCGACGATCTGAAGGACCAGCGCTTCCTGCGACGGACCTATTGCGAGGATGAGCCCCAGGGCAGCGCGTTCCTGCGCGGCCATGGAATCAATCTGGAGCACGCTCACGACGTCACGTCGGATGAGGATCTCGTCGGCATGGTAGATGCTGATTTCGGCGTCGCTCTGGCGCCGCGCAGCATGCGGCTGCCAGCCGCGCTGGCGCGGGTCCCGGTCGATCAGCTGGAGCTCTCGCGTACGGTCTATGTCTATGGCGTCGCCGGGCGCCAGCGCACCGCGGTGGCGGCCGCGATGCTGAAGATGCTGCGCGCCGCCGACTGGTCGCGCTACTGCGGTTGATGCCAGGGGCGGCTGCCTTCTTCAGACGAGCTTCGCAGCGCGGCGAGTAGTTCGTCGATCGCCATGCGCTTGCGATAGTCGGGGTCGACAAAGCGCGACTTGATGCGCCCGTCGCGACCGACCACGAACGTCGCCGGGATCGGGAGCATCCAGGCGCTGTTGCCCTGGAACGCGGGCAGATCGTGCCGGCCGACCATGAGATCGCGCATCTCGTCGCCGATCCAGATGGCGAGGTTGAGCGAGAGCGCGTAGCCGTTGTCGACGTCGGTCAGGATCGGGAACCGTACGCCGGCCTGCTCCTTCATTGCGGCGGCGAATTGCTGTCGGTCCGGCATGATGGCGATGATCTGGCCGTTGGCGGCGGCGGCTTCCCTGTGGACCCGCGCCAGCGCCTTGATGGAGATCCGGCAGTACGGGCACCAATGGCCGCGATGAAACGTCACCGCGACCGGGCCAGCCGCGATCAAATCGTCGAGGCTGACCATCGCGCCGGTTTCATCGGGAAGCACGAAGGGCGGCATCGGATCGCCCGGCTGCGGCGCCTGTTCGCCGGCGCCGTTCTGCGCAAGCCGCTCGACCAGCCGGTCGACCGCGGCGGCAAAGTCGGGCCGCTGCTGCCGCACGGATTGCGAGAGCGCTTCAAGCTGCTCGCCGAGCGACACGTCCAGGCCGCGAATGCGCTTGAACGAGTCGGCGAGACTCTCTCTGGGGATATCGGTGTTCATCTAGATCAGCTCGATCCGACACGGCGCTGCGAAACGATGAAAGCCAATGACAATGTTGGCGTCACCGAGCAGGCGCAGATTGGTAGCCGCATCGAACGCGGGCTCCTGCGCGGCCGCAGCCGCGATCGCTGCCGATAGCGTCGCGCCCTCGGACAGATGGCTCAGGAAGGCATGGCCGCCCGCCGGCAGGCGCAAGACATCGACGTCGAGAAACGGCCGCGCGACCATGGCCGCTTCCGGCCCCCATTGGGTGATGATGCCGTTGTCATCGGTCTGATTGGCGGCCCAGACGGTCACGATCGGAAAGCGCGAGGCGACCAATGACACCGAAGGATGCAGCACGACGCCGAGCTCGCGCATGCGCTGAGCCGAGAGCGATGCGAACGCCGACCGCCCGATCGGCGACGCGTCGGCGGAGCGCAGCGCGCGGGCGCGCGCGGCCTCGAGCTCGGCCACGTCCGCCAGGTATTGGAACGATGCGCCGCGTCCGAGGCCTCTGAGATAGCTTGGAAACATTTCGCCGAAATGGAGGAAGGCGGAGAGGTGCCACGGCTGGGCCCGGATGAACCGGCGGGCGGTGGCGAGAAATGAATCATCTCCGCTGAGGCGGCGCACCACCGGGTAGCGCACGGCGAGCGCCCTGATCAGCACGCCGATGATGTCATTGTCGCGGAAATGCCGTGTCGCGCGCCCGCGCAGACCGCCACCTTCGCTGATCGGCGGCGGCACGCGCGTGAGCGGGTCGAGCAGCGTGGCTGCGACATCGTCCTGGATTCGAGCGAGAGCGTTCATGGTCATGATCCTGCGGACAGCGGCTTGCCTTTTGGCCTGGAGTGTTTGGCTGGCGTGCCGCCACTGGCGCGAGCGCGCGCCACGTCTCCGGTCAGGATCGGCAACGGCGGCACGTCATTGTCCCAATCAATCTGCCACTGCAGCGGCGGTGCCGCTTCGGGCGCGGGACCGCGGAGGCCGCGGATCACGCTCCGCACCCGTTGCAGGGCGCTCAGGGCACGTTGCCGGAGCGTCGGCGCGGGCGACTCAAGCGGCTTGGTCATCGCGCACTGGATGTAGCGAGGCAGGGTGACAGGCGTGTGATGGGCATTCGAGGTCATGGCGCTTCGGTTGCGTTTCATCAGGCGTCCCATGGAACAGCGCGGACCGCGACAAGGGAAATACTGATCGGCAATGGCTGCGATAGCCGCCGACTATCCAAGCCGCCGTCGACGGTGGAGGAGCGTCCTGGCGCGTAACCATCGGCGGGACCCAGCCGAAGTTGTTGTCGACACATCACCCCGACACAACGCCCCTGGCAGGAGAGAGACCATGAAAACGATCGCCATCGCGCTTTATGCGGTGCTGCTTGGGGCTTCCGCGCAGGCGAGCACCCCGTCCTCCGCGCTCGCCAATGTCGGTCACATTATAGCGGTGTGCGACGACGGCAGTTCCTCCGCGCAAGGCTGCAGCGATCGGCGCTGCCTTTACGTCGAGCCGTGGGTCGGCGCCCGCACGGCAGGGCCGACATTCCCGACCGCGTGCCGGCCGGTTGCGAGCCTTCTCCGCAATCCCGTGGCCTGACGCTCCCATAGCCTCCGCTGCCGCCGGCCCAAGCGGTCTGCCATCTCGCATCCCCTTACGCGATGGACCGAGACGGGCGGGCAGCGGAGGTTCTTCCCTTGAAGCAGAACCGACGCGGCGCTGAGCGCGCTCCCGGCCTCATGCTGAGGAGCATCGCGGCGCGAGGTAAGCACAGTCACTCTAGCAAGCGCGGGCCGCGTCGCGATGCGTCTCGAAGCATGGGGGCCGGGCCGCCCCCATTCTTCGAGACGCGCGCGCCTGTGCGGAAGCGAGCTCATACCGCGCGAATGCGCGCTCCTCAGAATGAGGGCGGAGGCAGCACATCGCGAGACCAAAACCAACAAGTCAAGATCACTGTGCCGAAGAACCACCCCGTCGCCGTGCCCTACGCCTGCATAGAGGCGCGCAGCGTCTTGATGGCGCGATGGACCGAGACCTTGAGCGCGCTGACGCTCATGCCGGTCGCTTGCGAGGCTTCCTTGAGCGACATCTCGCGCAGCTTCAGGAGCTCGATCGCCGAGCGCTGGCCGCGCGGCAGCGTCTTGATGGCGCGCCGCAGCGCTTCCGGGTCGCCGAAATCGCTGCCGGCCGCGCTCTCGTCGGCGATGTGGGCCGGATACTCATCGACCGTCACTTCGTTGGCTGCTCGGCGGGAATTGCGCCGCGCTTGGTCCACCATCCGGTTGTGCGCGATCGTGAGGAGCCAGGGGATGAAGGCGCGCTCCGGATCGTAGGTCGCGCGTGCGGCGTGCAGCGAGAGCAGGATGTCCTGAACCAGATCCTCGCGGTCCATGGCCGGCAGGAAGCCGAGCCTGGCCTGGACCACCCGCTTGAGGATCGGCAGCACCTCGCGCAGCAGCGCCGCATACGCAACCCGGTCGCCATCCTGCGCGCTGCGCATCAGGGCGGCGAGCTCCTTGTCCTTGCGCTCGCGCTCAACCGTCGACACCTGCCGTGCCGGTGACGACGGACGGCGTGCCGACGTAGTGGCTCCGATCGTTAAGGTCATGACGTCCTCCCGCAGTTGCAGCGAAACTTGCCGACGCGATGTCGTCGAGCGTGGCGCGACCTTGCTGCGCGCCGGCCGCAATCGGAAGGATCAGTTGTCTATGGGGCCGATAGCGTCTCGCTATCCTGGCGGCCGTAACGAACGCGGCGGGATCGCCATAGCGCGCGGCTATCGTGGTTGAAGCGCGTCGGCATTGGAGCCGGACGCGTGGAGCCTTCATCCTTCGGCGCCGAATTCCCTGGCGCATTCGCGCATCATTCGAAGGAGCAGCCTCATGCTGACCAAGATGCCTACCAAGACGACAATTCTGTCTGCAGCGCTCGCCGCCACGATGGTCGGGGCGCTTTCCTATTTCGCCTTCACCAATTCCGCCCTGACTGATGCCCGCGATGACGGGGTCTTGAGGGTGAAGAGCGCCTACCCGGTGGCCGAGACCATCGTGCGCATCAAGAAGGACGTCGGCGACAAGGGCATCATGTTCTTCAGCGAGGTCGACCAGTCCAAGCTCGCGGCCGGCGCCGGCATCACGCTGCGGCCGTCCGTGCTGTTGACCTTCGGCAACCCGCCGCTCGGGACCCAGTTCATCACGTCGAACCCGAACGCCGGGCTCGACTGGCCGGTGCGGCTCCTGGTGTTCGAGGACGACAAGGGCCAGGTCTGGACCGCCTATACCGATTTTGCCTGGATCGCGCGGCGGCACGGCATCAAGGACCGCGACGCCCAGTTCAAGATGGCCTCGTCCGTGATCACGTCGATCACGTCGAGCGTGGCGGCGAAGTAGCGTCGCATCGTTGTTGTGTGCTGCGCCCGTCGGATCCGAACGATCCGGCGGGCGCTGCTTGTCCGTATCCCGCGCATCGGATCGATCAGGATAGCGCCTCGCTATCGACTCCAGAGCGACCCGGCATTTCCGTTCAGGCGCCATTCGACCGATCCTCAAGGAGAGCTACGGCCTGCGATGAGGCCGAGCCGCAACAGAGGAGACAAGGACATGTTCGATCGCATCATGAGCGGCGTGAGCCGCACCGCAGGTCTCTCCGGCCTCGTGCTGGGCTCGCTGATGGCGGCCCTGTCGTCGGCGTCCGCCGGCAGCTGCCCGGCGGATCAGGCGAAGACCGACGTCCGCGCGCCCGTCACGCATGCCGCCAAGGGCGTGACCGACACGGTGCTCGCGGCCATCGATCTCGCCAAGGAGCCCGCCGCGATCAAGGACCGGCAGCTGCGCTTCCGCAAGCTCACCATCGAGCCGGGCGGCATCGTGCCGTGGCACAGCCATGGCGATCGTCCGGCGATCATCTTCGTCCAGGACGGCGAGATCATCGAATACGCCAGCAACTGCGCGGTGCCGATCGTGCATAAGGCTGGCGACATCCGGCCGGAGACCAATCCGACGTCGCACTGGTGGGAGAACAAGGGCAGCAAGACCGTCGTGCTCTATGTCGGTGATGTGCTGCACGACAAGACCGACAAGAACATGTGACCGC
>DAIUEP010000255.1:0-6609 GCA_036845065.1 Xanthobacteraceae bacterium
TGATAGCCGGTGCAGCGGCAGAGATTGCCCGAGATCGCGATACGCACCTCCTGCTCGGTCGGGTTCGGATTGTCGCGCAGGAACTCGGTCAGCGTGATCAGCATGCCGGGTGTGCAGAAGCCGCATTGCAAACCGTGATTGTCGCGGAACGCCTCCTGCAGCGGATTGAGCTTGTCGGGGCTGGGGGCGAGGCCCTCGACGGTCGTGATCGAATGGCCATCGGTCTGCACCGCGAGCGTCAGGCAGGAGCGCGTGCTCAGCCCATCAAGCAGGATGGTGCAGGCGCCGCAGACGCCGTGCTCGCAGCCGAGGTGCGTCCCGGTGAGGCCCAGCGTGTGGCGCAGGAAATCGGCGAGCGTCAGCCTTACCTCCACCTCCGCCTCATGCCGCGCTCCGTTGACCGTCACCGCGATCTTGCGTGTCTCGCCCATATCGGTTCCACCTACTGTGTCATGGAAGGAAGCCGCGCCCGCGCCTGCTCGAGCGCGCGGCGCGCCATCACGGTCGCGAGCTGCTGCCGGTAGGCGGCGGGCGCGTGCACGTCGTCGACCGCCTCGAACGCGCGGCAGGTCTCGCAGAGCTCGCGCAGGAGCTTGTCGTCCGGCCGGTTGCCGATGAGCGCCCGTTCGACCGCGCTGGCGCGGATCGGCGCCGCTCCCATGCCGCCGAGCGTGACCGAGGCGCGCGTGATCTTGCCGGCGCCGTCCTCGGCCAGGAGCACGGCCGCCGACACGATTGCAAAGTCGCCGTGGCGGCGGGCGAACTCCACGAAGCCATGGCCATTCGGTTGCGGCCAGAGCGGAAAGCGCACCGCCGTGACGATCTCAGTGGGCTCGATCGCCGGCGTCATATAGGCGACCGGGAAGGCGCTGATCGGGACGTCGCGCGTGCCGACCGGGCCCTGCACCGTCACGACAGCATCGAGCGCGGCCGCGACCGAGACCAGCTCCGCCGACGGATCGAGATGGCACAGCGAGCCGCCGAGCGTGCCGCGGTTGCGGGTCTGGCGATGGCCGACGTTGAGGATCGCCTCATGCATCAGCGGGCAGCGCTTAAGGATGAGGTCGGAGAATTCGAGGTCACGCTGGCGCGTCATCGCGCCGATGTGGAGCGCGCCCTTGTCCTCGCGGATGAAGGCAAGCCCCTCGACCCGGTTGAGGTCGATGACGTGATCCGGCAGCACGAACCGCATGTTGAGCATCGGCATCAACGACTGCCCGCCGGCCAAGAGCTTGGCGTTCTCGAGCCGGCCGAGGAGCGCGATGGCGTCGCCGATTGTGCGGGGGTCGTGGTAGCTGAAAGGCGGTGGCTTCATGCGGTCGGACCTGGCGGGCGCGGCAAGCGCCCAGACTTGCTATATCGGAAGAACCGTGCCTCAATCCAAAAAAGAATAAAAGTCCCAAATATGGTATCCGCCGAACAAGCGGCGTCCCTGGCCGCGACACGATGATGGTTCTGATCGCCCGATGAAGCCTGCCGCCTTTCGTTATCACGCGCCCAGGACGGTCGATGAGGCGGTCGCGCTGCTCGCCGAGCTGGCCCCAGACGACGGACGCGTGCTGGCAGGTGGCCAGAGCCTGGTGCCGATCATGGCGTTCCGGCTGGCGCGGCCGAGCCATCTGATCGACATCAACGGGGTGGACGGCTTGAGCACGATCGCGGCGAAAGGCGGCAAGCTCACGATCGGCGCCTGCGTGCGCCACGCCGCCTTCTATCGCCCGGTGGTGGAAGGCCCGCTCGGCAAGCTCCTCGCCACCGTGGTGCGCCATATCGCGCATCATCCGATCCGCACCCGCGGCACCTTCTGCGGCAGTCTCGCACACGCCGACCCGGCTTCCGAGTGGTGCATGGTCGCCGCAACGCTCGACGCGGGCATCGTGCTGCGCAGCGTGCGTGGCACGCGCACGGTCGCGGCCGGCGCGTTCTTCGAAGGCATCATGACCACGGCGCGCGCGGACGACGAGCTCGTGACCGCGGTCGAGCTGCCGGTCCTGCCGGCCGACACGCGCGCAGGCTTCTGCGAGTTCAGCCGCCGCGCCGGCGATTTCGCGCTCGGCATGGCGCTCGCGTGTTTCCGGCTCAAGGATGGCGCCATCGTGGATGCGCGTCTTGGCGTCGGCGGCGCCGAGGCTCGCCCGCGCCGGATCGCGCAAGCCGAAGCCGCGCTCAACGGCCGTGCGCCGAGCCCAGAGGTGTTCGAGGCCGCTGCCGCTGCGGCCGCCGCCGCCATCGACCCGCTTGAGGACGTCAACACCAACGCCGAATATCGGCGCGATCTCATCCGCGCCATGACGCGCCGCGCGCTCGAGCGCGCCGCCGCCTGAACGAAAGGCTAAAGCCATGAACCGCCCCGCCGACCAGTCCGCTCGGAGCTTGAGCAATGCGCCCCAGAATTCGCTCAAGCAGGACCTGCGCACCTGGCTTGCCCAGATGGAGGCCGCCGACGAATTGCAGCACGTGCGCGGCGCCAACCGCGAGGAGGAGATCGGCGGCATCGTCGATTTCTATCAGCGGGCGACCAACAACAAGGCGGTGCTGTTCGACGACATTCCGGGCTACCCGTCGGGCTATCGCGCGGTCGCCAACATTCTCACCTCGACGCGGCGCATCCGCATGACGCTCGGCCTGCCGCCCGACGCCTCCGACATGGAGCTGATCCAGTGGTGGCGCAAATACATGAAGGAGGTGAAGACGATTCCGCCGGTGACGGTGCCGACCGGCCTCGTTCTGCAGAACGTCACGCGCGGCGACGACGTCGACCTGCTGAAGATCCCGGCGCCGAAATGGCACGAGCACGACGGCGGCTACTATATCGGCACCGGCGACATGGTGATCATGCGCCACCCCGACACGGGATGGATCAACTACGGCGCCTATCGGGTGCAGGTGCATGACAAGCGGCTTGCGACCGTGATGTGCTCGAAAGGCAAGCACGGCAACATCATCATGCGCCGCTACAAGGAGCTCGGGCAGAAATGTCCGGTGGCGGTGGTGTGCGGCATGCATCCGGCGCTGTTCATGATCGCCGGCCTCGAGATTCCCTATGGCAAAAACGAGTACGACGCCGCCGGCGGGCTTCTGGGCGAGGCGGTCGAGACCATCCCGGGTCCGGTGACCGGCTTGCCGATCCCGGCCAACGCCGAGATCGCGTTCGAAGGCTATGTGTCGCTCGACGACCTGATCGACGAAGGTCCGCTCGGCGAATGGACCGGCTATTACGCGGGCGGGCTCAAGAAGGAGCCGGCGATCCGCGTCGAGAGTCTCATGCACCGAGACAACCCGGTGCTGCTCGGCGCCATCCCGGGCATCCCGCCTGACGACGACTCGTTCTATCGCTGCACGTACAGGAGCGGCGCGGTCTGGAACCAGCTCGAAGCCGCCGGCGTGCCGGAGGTCAAGGGCGTGTGGTCGCACGAGACCGGCGGCAGCCGGCTCTGGCTCAACGTCTCGATCAAGCAGATGTATGCCGGGCATTCCAAGCAGGCCGGCCTGATCGCCTCGCAGTGCCATGCCGGCGCCTATGCCAACCGCTTTGTCGTCGTGGTCGACGACGACATAGATCCCGCCGACATGAACAAGGTAATGTGGGCGATGTGTACGCGTTTCGATCCGCGCGAGGGCATCGAGATCCTGCGCGGCTGCTGGAGCACGGCGCTCGATCCGATGAGCTATGCGCCGGACGATCCGCGCAACGCCCGCGTCGTGATCGACGCCTGCAAGCCGTTCAGCCGGCGCGATACATTCCCGATGGTGGTGCGCAACAGCGAGGCGCTCGACGAGCGGATCATCAAGAAGTTCAAGGATGTGCTGCCGAAAGGGCGCTGAGCAGAACGCATGATTGATCGCAACGTGGCACTGAGCGCGCAAGAGTACGACAGCGCAGCCGCGGGCACGAACCCTCTCCCCTCGTGGGAGAGGGTGCCCGAGCGGAGCGTAGCGACGCGAGGGCGGGTGAGGGGGCAGTTCTCAAGAGCTCTTTTGAAACGAACCCCTCACCCGGCTCGGACCTTCGGTCCTCGCCACCCTCTCCCGCAAGGGGAGAGGGTGACGGAGTTCGCGGCCCGCGTGGTGCCCACTACTTCGATAGTCGCATGACCGACAAAATCGACATCACACTCACCATCAACGGCCGCAACCACGCCATCCGGGTTGAGCCGCGCAAGACGCTGGTCGACGCCATCCGGGACGAGTGCGGGCAGACCGGCACCCATATCGGCTGCGAGCATGGCGTCTGCGGCACCTGCACCGTGATCATCGACGGCGAAGCCATGCGCGCCTGCCTGATGTTCGCGGTGCAGGCGCAAGGCAAGGCGATCCGCACCATCGAGGGGCTCGGCACGCCGGACAACCTGCACCCGCTGCAGCGCGCCTTCATCGCGCACCACGCCCTGCAATGCGGCTTCTGCACGCCGGGCTTCCTGATGCTGGCTACGAATGCGCTGGAGCAGAATCCCGACATCTCCGACGAGGAACTGCTCGACGTGCTCTCGTCGAACCTCTGCCGCTGCACCGGCTATCAGAACATCATCAAGGCGGTGCGCGCCGCCCGCGACGAGATGAAGGCGGCGGCGCGATGACGCAAGCTCACGCCGACGGCCACTATCCGATCGCGCCGCCCGCGAGCGAGCGGCGCGTGCTCGGCCATGCGGTGCCGCGCATCGAGGACCTGCCGCTGGTCACCGGCCGGGGGCGCTACGCCGGCGACATCAACTTTCCGCATCAGTTGCACATGCGCATCGTGCGATCGCCCAAGGCGCACGGAAGGATCATATCGGTCGATACTGCTGCGGCGCGCGCGCTGCCGGGCGTCTATGCGGTGTGGACCAATGCCGACATCGCAACGCTCTCGCCGATCGACTTCCGCGCCGACAAGTCGGCGGAGGGCATCCGCGAGTTCCGGCAGCCGGCGCTAGCCAAGACCTACGTGCGCTATGTCGGCGACCCGGTGGCGGCGGTGTTCGCCGAAGACCCTTACGTGGCCGAGGATGCCGCCGAGCTGGTGACGATCGAGCTGGAAGAATTGCCCGTGGTTGTCTCGGCCAGCGATCCGCCTGGCGAGTTCGAGCCCGGCCGTTCCACCGAGGCGATCATCCTGCGCCACAGCTACGGCGACATCGAATCGGCGTTCCGAAATGCACACGCAGTGATCGAGCTCGATCTCGAGACCGGCCGGCATTCGGGCGTGCCGCTCGAGACCCGCGGCGCCATCGGCCGTTATGATACGGCCAAGGATATCCTGGAATTGCACGGCGCCGCCAAGATCCCGCACCGCAATCGCGAGACGCTCTGCCGCATGCTCAACCGCAGCCCGTCCTCGCTGCACGTGCATGAGAGCCACGTCGGCGGCGGCTTCGGCATCCGCGGCGAGCTTTATCCCGAGGACGTGCTGGTGCTGGTCGCGGCCATGCGGTTCGAGCGGCCGGTGAAATGGATCGAGGACCGGCGCGAGCATCTGATGTGCGCCAACCAGGGCCGCCAGCAGCGCCATAAGGCCCGCATTGCGGTCGATCGGGACGGCATGATTCTCGGCATCGAGGACGAGATCTTCCACGACCAGGGCGCCTATATTCGCACCCACGGCGTCAACGTGCCGAACCGCACCATGTACATGCTCACCGGCTGCTACAAGGTTCCGGCCTATCGGGCGATGGCGCGGGTGCGGCTCACCAACAAGACGCCGTGCGCGACCTATCGGGCGCCGGGCCGGTTCGAGAGCACGTTCGTGCGCTCGCGCCTGATGGACGCGGTTGCCGACAAGCTCGGGCTCGATCCAATCGAGGTGCGCCGCCGCAATCTCATCCCGGCGGCCGAAATGCCGTATCTGAAGAAATACAACGAGCCCGGCATCGAGGAGCTCGACATCGATTCCGGCGACTATGCGCTGCTCCTCGACAAGGCGCTAGCGGCCTTCGGCTGGGACAAGCTGCAGCAGGACTTGAAGCGCCGCCGCGCCGCGGGCGAGCTGGTCGGCGCCGGCCTCGCGTTCTTTCTGGAAGAGAGCGGGCGCGGGCCGACCGATAACGCGAAGGTCACGGTCGATCCGTCCGGCGCGGTCGAGCTGATCACCGGCGGCGCCTCGATCGGACAGGGCTTTCCGACCGCGATGGCGCAGATCTGCGCCGAGGCGCTCGGTGTCGACTACAAGCGCGTGCGCGTGATCCATGGCCAGACCGACCTGATCGACCATGGCATCGGCGCGCACGCGGCGCGCGCCACCGGCCTGACCGGCGGGGCCGTGCACGTCACCGCCATGCTGGTGCGCGAGAAGGCGCTCGCATTCGCCTCCGAGCTGCTGCAGACGCCGGCGGAAGACCTCGACATCGTCGACGGCACGGTGGCGCGCAAGAACGATAGGGGCGGCGGCCCTTCCATTACGCTCGCCGAGATCGCCAAGCGCGTCGCCCCCGGCGCCAAGTTTCTGCGCGGCCGCACGCCGCAGCTCGCCGCGCACGGCTGGTACAACACGCCACATACCGTGTTTCCATATGGCGCCCATCTCGCGGTGGTGCGGATCGATCGTGATACCGGGAAAGTCGAGGTCGAGCGCTTCATGGTGGCCTATGATGTCGGCCGCGCGGTCAATCCGATGCTGGTTGCCGGCCAGCTGGT
>DAIUEP010000256.1:0-6544 GCA_036845065.1 Xanthobacteraceae bacterium
ATCATGTCGTGGTGGAACATCATCTCGCCGTCGGGCAGCGCCCCGATCGGCTCGCCGTTCTCGCGGATGTTCGAGATCATCATGATGCCGGGCAGAATCTTCGAATAACCTTTCGGGAAGAACTTCGGCGGCCGCCGCGGCATGCCCTGCTCGCCAAAGTAGCCGGTGACGCGGATCAGATCCTCCTGCGACAATTTCTGATCGGGAAAGATGATGACGATATGGTCGAGCCAGGCTTGGTAGATCGCCTTGATGGTGTCGTCATCGGGCTTCTGGCGCAGGTCAAACCCGCGAATCTCGGCCCCGATGTGCTTGGTCAGGGGAACGATATCGAGGCGGGTCTTGGTCATGAGCGTCATTGGCGTTGTTCTCCCGACGTTCGGAATTGTGTCAATTCTGCTCAAGACTAATGACCCGCAGCCGTTCCCGCAACCATGGCCGGGACAGCCGTCGCGGCGAGGCCGGTCGAGTTGACAGCCATGGGACGATGGCCATTATCGAGTCGCATTCTGGTGGGCCCACTGATGGACCAATGCGCGCCGCAGTTGATGTGATGAACGAGGCGAAGGAGTGCCTTCGAGCGTCCGCGGCGCTCGCCGTCATGTTGCTTGCTTGCGCGCCAACGCACGCGTTGGCGCAGGGCGCCGATGCGTTTTTCCGGAACAAGGTGATCAATCTATACATCGGCTTCGCGCCCGGCGGCACCTATGACTATTTCGGCCGCGTGGTCGGCCGTTTCATCGGCAAGCACATTCCGGGCAATCCGACGGTCGTCGTGCAGACCATGCAGGGCGCCGGCAGCCTGCAGGCGGCGAATTTCCTCTACACGCAGGCGCCGAAGGACGGCACCGCCTGGGGCGTCGTGACCCAGACGCTGGCGCTGGAAGAGGCGCTGCGCTCACCGGGGGCGCACTACAAGGCGGCCGAGTTCACCTGGATCGGGCGCATGACCTCGATTCTCGAGGTGCATTTCGCCTGGAAAACGTCGCGGGCCAAGACCATCGCGGACGCGCGGCTGCATGAGATTCCGGTCGCTGGCACCGGCGCGGGCTCGCCCTCGGAAGGCTATCCGAAGCTCCTCAATGCGCTCGCCGGCACCCGGTTCAAGATCATCTCCGGCTATCCGGGCTCGACCCAGGGCATGCTCGCAGCCGAGCGCGGCGAGGTTGATGGCGGGCTCACCTCCTGGAACACGCTCAAGCGCACCAAGCCGGATTGGATTCGCAATCGCGATATCAGTGTGCTCGTGCAATACGCGTCAGAGCGCCACGCCGATCTTCGCGACGTGCCGACCTTGCTGGAGGCGGCCGAGAGCCCAGAAGGCCGCCGGGTGCTCGCCTTCTATGTCAGCGGCGCTGAAGTCGGCCGCTCGCTGCTGGCGACGCCCGGCATCCCGGCCGATCGTGTCCGCATCCTGCGCACGGCCTTCGATGCGATGCTCAAGGATCGCGACTTTGTGGCTGAGATCGAGAAATCAGGGCAGGAATTCCAGCCGGCCTCGGGCGAGGCGGTGCAGCGGCTGATCCAGGAGGCGGCAAGCGCTCCGCGCGACGTCGTGGAGCGCACGCAGGCCATTTTGCGCGAGAAACAGTGATGGACCCGTCGGCCTCTGCGGAGCGACTTGCGATCCCGATCGTCGATATGCGCGACGGCGGGCCGGTCCGCCGCGCCGGCGAGGCCGGCGCACGGGCGCGCGGCTTGCGCGATGCCTGCGTCAATTGGCTGCCGCGCCCGGCCGCGGCGTTGCTGCCGATAATGGACAAGGCGACGCGGCGCTGGCTCAGGCGCTCGGGCTCCCCCTTTACGCAAGAAGTCGAGGCGATTGCTGCCACGCTCGGTTTCCCAGGCATCTGGTTTCTCAACGGCTGCTACCAATGGGGCTGCACGTCGCTTGCCTGTGACGAAGGTGGCGTGCCGTGGCTCGCCCGCACCCTCGACTGGCCCTTTCCCGGGCTCGGCCGCTACCTCGAAGTGGCGCGCATGCGCGGGCCGGCGGGCGATTTCGACAACATCACCTGGCCCGGCTATGTCGGCACGCTCACGGCGTCCGCGCCCGGCCGCTTCGCGGCATCGCTCAACCAGGCGCCGATGCGGCGCCGCACGCTGCGGCCGTGGCTGCGGCCCTACGACATGATCATGAACGCACGGCGGACCTGGGGCATCCGCTCCATCCCGCCCGACCATCTGTTGCGCCAGGTGTTCGAGACCTGCGGGAGCTACGGCGAGGCCAAGCAGCGGCTGGAGATGACGCCGGTCGCGCGTCCGGCAATTTATACGCTCGTCGGCTGCAAGGCCGGTGAGCGCTGCGTGATCGAGCGCAGGGAGGACAGCTTCGATACGCGTGAGGACGTCACATCGGCGGCGAATGATTGGCTGCACAGCGCCTGGCCGTGGGAAGCGCGGGTGCGGGCGGAAGTGCTGCTCAGTCGCACTTACGAGGAGGCGGCCCAGAACAGCCGCACCCGGCGCGCCCAGATCGCGGCGTGGGACGGGCAATTCGCGAACGGCGCGTTCGGCTGGGTCACGCCGCCCATTCTCAACACCCAGACCCGGCTCGCGGTCGAGCTCTGTCCGGCGCGCGGCGTCCTGCGCGCGATCGGCTACGAACAGGTGGCGGGGCAGGAGCTGCCCGAGCCGGCGACGCTACCCTGCGAGCTTGGTGCCGCCGACGCGCAACCGGCTCACGTCAGGTAGGCCGGCGCGTCGTCGGACATGCCGTCAAGGCCGTGCTCCTTCGCGCCGTTCTCCAGCGCCGCCAGGATCTGCCTGACCAGCTCGCGGGCGGCGGTGGCGGAGAGCTCGACCGCGACGCGCTCGCGGCCGCCGTCAGCCTCGTTGACGAAGTCGATGCCGAGCGCGTGATCGAACGGCGCGTGGTAGGGATGGTCGTAATAGATGTTGGCGGTGTCGATCTTCATCCAGCCCTTGGGGCCTTTCGCGCTGCCGGCGAGCGCCGCTTTCTTGACGATGTAGGAACACATGTGTGATTTCCGATCTCGGGAACGTTGATGATGCGTCACGCCGCCTGCCGTCTGGTTGCGACAAGGTGCTTGTCGAGGAATGCAAACACTTTCTGCCAGGCATCGAGCGCCTGCTCCGGCCGATAGCCGGGGCGGTTCCAGTCGAAGAAGGAATGGCCGGCGCCGTCGTAGCGGTGGAACTCGTAAGCCTTGCCGAAGCGCTTGAGCGTCTCCTCGGTGCGGTTGACATCGTTCGGCGAGGGATTCTTGTCGTCGTTGCCGAAGATGCCGAGCAGCGGACACGATAGTTTCTCGGTGAGCTCGATCGGCGGCACCGGACGCTTCACCGTGATGTCGGCCGGATTGTTGACGATCACCCGGCCGCCCCAGCAATCAACTGCCGCGTCGATCTGCGGGATCGTGCAGGCGGCCAGATAGGCGTGGCGGCCGCCCGAGCAGAAGCCGATCACGCCGACATGTCCGGAGGCGTTGGGCTCGCAGCGCAGACACGCCATGCAGGCGGCGACGTCGCCCATCACCTCGGCATCGGAGGCGCCGCCTAGAGGCCGCGCCCGCGCCGTCACGTCGTCCGGGCTGCCGGTGCCGAAGCGCGCGAACAGATTGGGCGCGATCGCGGCGTAGCCATGGTGGGCGAATTTGCGCACGATTTCGGTGATCCATTCGTCGAAGCCGGGCATATGGTGGATCACCACCACGCCAGGAATTTTGCCGGGGCGCGTCGGACGCGCGTAATAGGCCTCGCTCTGGAACCCGTCGTGTCCCCGGAAGGACACCATGTTGGCCCGCAACCCCTGATACGCCATGAATACTCTTCTTCCTCTCCGGATGCTTCCTCTCCGGATGCGGCCGCGCCGCCGATTATAGAGGAGCAGCAGGCGCGCTCAACCACGCATCCGTCGCGGCTCGCGTTCTGTACGCGGGCCTGCCGACGGCCGCATCTATTGCCCGCACTTGTGCAGCACCGCCGGGGAGGTGTGGTCCTGGTCGTCGAAGTCGAGGGCGTTGTCGTCGCGCTGGGTGAAGGTTGCGTCGCCCATGATGGTGAGATCGCCGGGCATCTTGCACTCGAGCTGCACCTGGAAGGCCCGGCCGTCGCGCCGCTTGTTCAGGATGGTGCAGGAACCCATGCTGGATTCGATGTTCTGGCGCGTGATCTTGACCAGAAGCTCGGCACGCCGCGCGGCGTCGCCCCTGCAGATTTCGTCCTTGGTGTAGGTTCCGGCGATCGGGAAGTCGTCGTCGCCGAAGACCGGCGTCAAGGCAACTATCATCACGGCCACGACCGCCGCGCCGTGAGCGATGGTGTTGAGCACGATGTCACTCCTTGGCCTATGGAACCCAAGGCCCCCGGTTCTAGCCGAGGGCAGGCCCCCGGCCAACCAATTGTGCGGCGTCTTGCACAGGTACGCTGCGGCGGGGTGACCCTGTAACGGAACGGGCGGCGCCAACGTACCTTTCCGCAGGGGCCGCTCGCGGCCTTCACGTCTTCGTCATGACCGGGGCCGCCCGCCCCTGGGCAACCCCTCATTATATATGCTAGATATATGCTAGGCGCCGGATATGCTGACGCAATTCAAGCTTTGGCGCGATGCCCGCGGCCGCCTCTCGGCGCTGCGGATCGTCGCGCTCGTGCTCCTCTTCCTTCCGATCGCGCTGGCGCTCACGGCGCCGTTCGCCTCGGAGGAGTTCAGCGCCCGCCCGCTCAACGATCTGACCCATCGTGCCGGCTACTGGGCGCTGATGTTCGTGATCATCACGCTCGCGATCACGCCGTTGCGGCGGATCGCGCGCTACGGCGCGCTCGTGGACGTGCGCCGCATGATCGGCGTCGGCGCCTTCTGCTACGCGGTTGCGCACATCCTGCTCAATATCGCGAATGAGAAATTCAACGTCGCCAAGGTTGCGACCGAGATCGTGCTGCGGCTCTATCTCACCATCGGTTTCATCGGTTTCCTCGGCCTGACCGCGCTCGCGGTCACCTCGACCGATGGCATGGTGCGCCGGCTCGGCGGGCGGCGCTGGCAGAAGCTGCATCAGCTCATCTACGGGATCGTGCTGCTCGCCCTCATCCATTTCTTTCAGCAGACCAAGCTCGACATCTGGGTGCCGACCCTCATCGCGGGCCTCGTCGGCTGGCTATTGGGCTACCGCCTCATGGTGCGGGGCAGGAGCGGGGAACCGTCCGCGCTCATGCTGCTCGGGTTGACGGTCGTGGTCACGGCGCTCACTTTCATTGGCGAGGCGATCGGCATCGCCATCGCGTTCAACACCACGCCCTGGATGGTGCTGCAGATGGCGTTCGACGTCGATCTCGCGACGCTCGACGTGCGGCCGGGTTGGCTGGTCCTGGCCGCGGGCCTCGCCGTGGTGGTGCTCGACGTGGTGCGCTCAAGGTTGCGCAAGCCGCGCGCGCGGGCGCCGGTCGCCGCCAAGCCGATGCGCGAGATGGCGTGACAGCGATGGCATGACTGGATGGCATGACCGAGATCGCGTGACAGGTGCGCGCCGGGCATGTGCGGTATGCTGCAGTGGGGGAGGGCGCCGGCCTGCCCTTGCCATGATCGCCCTCCACAAGCGCCCGCCGGCTGCAACGGTCCAGCAACAAGGAGCATTCCGGGATGGCCACGCTCACGCTCTATCATGCGGTTCCCTCGCGCTCGATGGTCGCTCGCTGGATGCTCGAGGAGGTGGGCGAGCCCTACGATATCCACCTGTTGAACCTGGCCAAAGGCGACAACCGCGCCGCCGACTATCTCGCCATCAACCCGATGGGCAAGGTGCCGGCGCTGCGCCACGGCGATGTGGTGATCACCGAGAACGCCGCGATCTGCACCTATCTCGCCGACGCGTTCCCCAAGGCCGGGTTGAGCGTGCCGATCGGCGATCCGCGTCGCGGCCTCTATCTCAAGTGGCTGTTCTTCGGCCCGAGCTGCATCGAGCCGGCGATGATTGATCGCGCCTATCCGCGCAAGGAGCAGCCGCGCCGCGGCACGCTGGGCTACGGCGATTTCGAGACCGCGATGGACGTGGCTGCCAGAGGTGTGGCGGCCGGCCGCTACCTGATGGGTGAGCAGTTCACCGCCGCCGACGTGGTGGTCGGCTCGACGCTGCGCTGGGGCATGATGTTCAAGCTGATTCCCGAACGGCCGGAGTTCACATCCTATGTCGGCCGGCTCGGAGAGCGCGACGCGCTCAAGCGCTCGGAAGCGAAGGACAAGGAGCTGATGCCGGCGCAAGCAGCGCAAGGCGGGCATTGAAACCACGCGAGTTCTCGGTTTCGCTTTGCCAAAAAGATTGAGACGTGCCTTTCGGCTATCTTCCGCTCGTCCCGCGAAAGCGGGGACCCAGGGCCAAACACCGCAGTCGTTATGACTGGGTCCCCACTTTCGTGGGGACGAACGGAGAATGCCGCGCGGCCCTCATTCGCCTAGCGGCCCTCGTTCATTTATTCGATTCGATTGTCAAACAGCCCTGTCGCGTGGGGTGAAATCCAAAACGGCAAAAGGATATCGGCCCCTGTTCGGTCGCTGGGCCAGGGGGGCGCCCTTCGTGTTGTCTCTTCG
>DAIUEP010000257.1:0-6493 GCA_036845065.1 Xanthobacteraceae bacterium
CCGGCCGATCGGGCCATGTCATAGGCACGCCCGTAGGCCGGGTCGATATCGCGAGCCAGCACGAACGAGCGCGCCGAGCCGATCTGCACCAGGTACAGCATGACGGCACGGGCACCGGCGGTCACCATGGCGGACAGCTCGTGCAGATGCTTGGTGCCACGCTTGGTTACCGCATCGGGGAACTCGGCGAGGCCCGCGCGGCGCATCAGGTGCACGTTCTTGATCTCGACGTAGCAGGGCGGCCGCGCCGGGTGCTCCAGCAGGAAGTCGACGCGCGAGCCGTTGCCGTACTTTACCTCGCGGCGGATCGAGGCGTAGCCGGCGAGCTCCGGGATCACGCCCGCCGCGATCGCTTCGCCCGCCAGCGCGTTCGGGTGCGTGGTGTTGATGCCGACAAGCTCGGGGCCGCTTCCGAGATCGACCTCGATGAGCTCCCAGCTGTGGCCAAGCTTGCGGCTCGGATTGGACGATTTTGACAGCCACACCCTGGCGCCCGGCACATTGAGGCCGATCATCGAGCCCGGGTTGGCGCAATGCACCGTGATTGTTTCGCCCGATGGCAGAACGACATCAGCGAGGAAACGCTTGTAGCGCTTGACCAGCGTGGCGGGGATGAGCGGGGCAAGGAAGCGCATCAATGGAGTTTGCAACGATTCGCGTGCGTGTAGGGTGGGCAAAGGCGCGCGCTCGCAGCCTCACACCGTTTGTGGCGGTCGACGCGCGCCGTGCCCACCATCGCGGAGCGGACGAGAATGGTGGGCACGGCGCTGCTCTGTGCAGCCGGCAAGGCCGTGCGCGTGGACCGCGCCTTTGCCCACCCTACGACTCATCACAACTTACCGTGCCAGCGGATCGGGCCGGATCTGGAACTTCACCACCTTCGGCAGCGTGCCCTTGCCGCCCTCGAGGTGGAATGGCGTGCGTTGGCCGTAGGTCGTCCAGATGCCGCGGCCCTTCCAGCCGGCGTTCGGATCGTCGATGCGCCCATCCATACCCTTGGAATAGAAGCCAAGCGGGTAGGGCACGCGCATGTTGATCCACTTGCCGTCGACGAGCGCGAGGATCGACTCGTTGGCGTTGCCGGTCGCCATCGGCGTGTTGGCGCCAAAGCCCGACACGTTGAACTGGTCGACCCAGGTGTAATAGCTCGATTCGACGCTGCCCGGCTCGTTGAAGTCCTTGAACTGCGGGCCGGGGAACGGATAGAGCGTCCAGCCCTCCGGACAATGCCGGCCGGTCGCGGCGGTCGGGCCATTGAGCACCTTGCATTTGCGGCGATCGAAGCTCGCCATGTGGCCGCTCGATAACGGCGTCCAGACCACGCCGTTGCGGTCGACGTCCATGCCGCGCGGTCCGTAGCCGGGGCTCTTGGAATCGTCGAACGGTACCTCGTAGATCTCGGTCAGCGCCGTGTTGGCCGGATCGCTTCCCGGCATGGTGCGCATGATGTAGCCCGGAAACACCCGCACCGTCGTCCACACCGCGCCGTCGGGCGTCACGCCGACGCCGTAGGTGCCGACGTTGAGGCGGCGATCCTTGCTGGGATCGAGTTGCTGGTTCGGCTCGGTATATTCACCGCGCTTGCCGTCGCCGTTGGTGTCGACCACGAACGCGGTCCAGCCCTGCGACTTCTGGGTGTCGCCGGTTTCGTCGAGCATCCTGGTGTTGATCCATCCCAGCACTTGCGCTCCGCCCGAGAACCACAGTGTGTTGTTGGCGTCCTCCGCGAAGTGCAGATGGTGCGTGCCGAAGCAGGTCGCGACCAGCGTGAACTTGCTCGTCTTCGGATCGAACATGGCGGCGTGACGGCTCGCCGACTTGGTCGGGAACGCCTTCGCCGAGGGATGGTTGGAGCCTTGCTGACAGAACGGCTCGGTGTCCGCGGGGCGGACCTGTGAGGTGAACCAGGTGCGCCCGAGCTGGTCCATCATGGGATTGTGCGAGTTGGTCTGGCTGTCCCAGATCTTCTCATCGCCGAAATAGGGCGACGGCGCCATCGGGTCATCCTTCGAGGACGGCGTCTTGGGATCGAGCACGCCGATCTTCACCTCGCTCGCGGTGTGCGTCACCGGATCGAGGATCGGGATCCAGTCGGTCGAATATTCCGGCGCACCGTAGAGCTTGCCGTTGGCGTTGACCCTCGGGTTGCGCCGGTCGGAGGCAATCTCGTCGTGCAGGTAGGCCTTCTCACGGCCCCAGTCCCACAGCGTGACCACGATGTTGCGCTCGATGCCTTGCGGCCGCTCGGGCTTGGCGAACGGCAGCTCGCCCTTGGCGATGCGGTCGGTCCAGTCGGCGAAATAGGAGATGCCGCGCTGCGCGCCGAAGCGGTTGATCGTATTGATCATGCTGTTCATCGCCTGGCCGGATTGGATGCGCCGCGTCCAGGCCGCGTGCGAGTTCTCGAACGAGCCGAGATCTTCCGGGATCGTGCGCGTTGCCTTGTTGCCGAGCCCGTGACACCCCCAGCAGCCGTTGGTCTTGATGCTGTCGAGCCACTGATGCTGCGACCGCATCGACGTCGGGATGCGGTTGCCGCTGTCGCCCGTGCCGGGAAACTCGCTCTTGTCCGGAAATTTCATCATCGCGTACCAGTAGCCGGACGGGTAGTACTCGGCTGCTGCGGCTGCGTTGGGGGCCGGCGTGGCGCGTAGGTTCAGCGTTTGGCCCGGCTCGCCATCGACCTTCAGGGAATCAATGAGCCCATAGCCGCGCACCCAGACCTTGTACTTCGCCTTAGGCAGCTCGGGGATCATGTAGCGGCCCTGATCGTCGGTGACGACGATCTTGGCGTATTTGGTTGGCAGGTCGGTGGTCTCCGCGATCACCCACACGCCCGCTTCCGGCCCGCTGGCGCCCGTGACCACGCCGCCGATCTCGGCCGCGCCGACGCTCAGCACGGGAGCCGTCTGCGCGCTGATCTGCGTTGAAGGACCGGCCAGCGCCAGCGTGATCGCCAGCATGGCGGCGCCCAGGTAGAGCCCTCGTGTCATGCGCATGTTTCTCTCCCGCCTGCTTCCTTCGGGCATGTTAGGCGCGGCCACTCGCCGCGCTCGCATGCCCATTCCTTGTCCGGCCGGCATGGTAGCGCTCGCTCGCATGCGCCAGCAAGGGACCACATGCGCCAGCGAGGGACCAGGTGCCCGCTTGTCTCACCTGCGTCCAGCCCCTATTAGCTGGTCTCGATACAGGTCATTGTCTTTCTTGGGAGCTGCCACCATGGTCACCGGCGCTGCGGACCAGGCGATCAAGGAACTTGCACCAACCGGCAAGCTGCGGGTCGGGATCGCGGTCGGCCCGGCGGCGTCGGCGCTGTGGTGCGTGCGCGATCCGGCGACCGGCAAGGCGCGCGGCGTGCCGGTCGAGCTCGGCACCGCGCTGGCGCAATGGCTCAAGGTGCCGGTCGAGCTTGTGGAATACGATTCCTCCGGCAAGGTCATCGCTGCGACCGATGCCAATGCCTGGGATGTGACCTTCGTGCCGGTCGACGACGATCGCAAGAAGGTGGTCGATTTCGGCGCGCCCTATCACCTCCTGCAGAGCACCTACCTGGTGGCGCCGGGCTCGACGATCAAAGCGATCGAGGAGGTCAATCATGCCAGCGTGCGCATGGCCGGAGTGGACGGCACCGCGACATTCCGCGCCGCGCAACGCTCGGCGCCGAATGCGACGGTGGTCACGGTCAAGGGTCCGGATGAAGGCGTGGCCATGATGCGCGCCGGCAAGGTCGACGCCATCGCGCTCTCGCGCGAGGCGGTGGGCGGGCTCGTCGACGCGCTGCCCGGCTCGCGCGTGCTCGACGGCGGCTTTCTCAATTCCACGACCGCGGTCGCGGTCGCCAAGAACAAGCCGGCCGCGCTCGCCGCCGTGACCGCCTTCATCGAGGAGGCGAAGGGCTCAGGTCTCATCCGGCGCGCGCTCGATTCGATGGGGCTGAAGAGCTCGCAAGTGGCCCCGCTCGGGATGAAGGCTTGAGGCGCGGACGTCCGATGTTGAGAGTCCTACTCGCCGGCGCTGCAGTGAGCTTTCTCAACTTCGGCATTCATGCCGCGATGACCGGGCTGATCGTGGTGGCCACGCGACATACTGCCAATCTGACCGACCATCTCGGCCTGTTCATGCGTCTGACCGCGCTGCTGACGGTCACCATGATCGCATTGATGACGGCGCATGTGACCGAGATCGGAGTGTGGACGTCTTATTACAGCCTTGCCGGGATCGAAATCCGGGGAGCGGATGTGTTCGAGTTTGCGTTCGAGAACTACACGGCACTTGGTTATGGTGATGCGCGGGCGGTTGGTGGCGATCGCCTGATCGGCCCGATCACCGCGCTGAACGGGCTCCTGTTGATCGGCTGGTCGGTAGCCGTCATCTTCGAGGTGATGCGGATGGCAGAATTGCAGATCGGCCGTGACGATGATCAGTCGCCTTGATCGGCCTCGTTCACACTTACTTGCCGTCGTTGGAGAAAAAGTCGTTGAGCTCGGCGTTGGGCACGGCGCCCGCCAAGGCGTCGAAGCGCCCCTCGGCCAGGATCTCCCGCGCGGCCTTGATCAACACGCCCCACGCGGCGCGCGCGAACGCGCTGCCGACACTGATGCGCCGCACGCCCAGCGCCGCAAGCTCGGCGACGCTGAGGCCGGCCGCGGTCGAGCGGATCACGTTGACTGGCTTGGGCGCGACCGCCTCGACCACCGCGGCGACCTCCTCGCGCGAACGGATGCCCGGCGCGTAGAGGCAGTCTGCACCGGCGCCGCTATAGGCCGTGAGCCTCGCGACGGTCTCGGCAATGTCGGGCCGTCCGACCAGATAGCATTCGCAGCGCCCGACCAGCAGCACATCGCCACCGGCCTCGTCGATCGCGGCGCGGGCGGCGCGCATGCGGTCAACGGCGGTGTCGAGGTCATGGAGCGGCTCCCCCCTGGGATCGCCGGTCGCATCCTCGATCGACAGCCCGGCAACGCCCGTCTCAATGCCAAGCCGCACACTCTCGGCGACTCCTGCCGCATCCCGCGCGTAGCCGGATTCGAAATCGGCGTTCACCGGCAGGTCGGTCGCCTCCACGATCTCGCGGATATGGGCAAGCATCATGTCGCGCGGCACGCCGCCATCCGGCAGGCCGCGGGTGAACGCGAAGCCCGCGCTGGTGGTCGCCAGCGCCTTGAAGCCGAGGTGCTGCAGGTAGCGCGCGCTGCCAATGTCCCACGGGTTCGGGATCACGAAGCAGCCCGCTTCGTGCAGCTTGCGGAAGGCGCGGCGCTTGTCGGCGATCGTGGGCATGGCTCAGCCTTGGGCTGATTGCATTCGCGGCGAGGATGGGCTCAATTGCCGGGCGAAATCAACGAATATCGTCGCAAGGAGACGCCATGCTTCGCACCATCGCGGCTTTCGATCGCATCGGCGAGGAGAACGCTTTCGCGGTATTGGCGCGCGCCAACGCGCTGATCGCGCAGGGCCGCGACATCATCAACCTCGGCATCGGCCAGCCGGATTTCCGCACGCCCGACTTCATCGTCGAGGCGGCCGTGAAGGCGCTACGCGACGGCCACCATGGCTATACGCCGGCGACCGGCATACCGCCGCTGCGGGAGGCGGTCGCGGCCGACCTCAACAAGCGCTTCAAGGTCACGGTCTCGCCCGACGAGGTCATGATCCAGCCCGGCGGCAAGCCGACGATGTTCATGGCGATCATGATGTTCGGCGAGCCGGGCGTCGACATCCTCTATCCGGACCCTGGCTTTCCGATCTACCGCTCGATGATCGAGTTCACCGGCGCCAATCCGATCCCGGTGCCGATCCGCGAGCAGAACGGCTTTGCGTTCTCGGCCGAGGAGACTTTGTCGCTGATCACACCGAAGACGCGGCTTCTGATCGTCAACTCGCCGGCCAATCCGACCGGCGGCGTGACGCCCAAGGCCGAGGTCGACAAGCTGGTCGCGGGTCTTGAGAAGTGGCCCGACGTCGCGGTGCTCTCCGACGAGATCTACGACCACATGGTCTATGACGGCGAGACGCACGTCTGCTTGCTCGGCTATCCGTCGATCCGCGATCGGCTGATCCTGCTCAACGGCTGGTCAAAGACCTATGCGATGACCGGCTGGCGCCTTGGCTACGCGGTGTGGCCGGGCAAGCTCTACGACTATGCGCGTAAGCTTGCGGTGAATCTCCATTCCTGTGTCAACGCGTCGGCGCAATATGCCGGCCTTGCGGCGCTCACCGGCCCGCAGGACGAGGTGCACAAGATGGTCGCCGAGTTCGACCGGCGGCGCCAAGTCGTGGTCGCGGGCCTCAACAAGCTGCCGGGCGTGACCTGCGCGATCCCGAAGGGCGCGTTCTATGCGTTCCCCAACGTCAAGGGTACCGGCTGGAAGGCGAAGCCGCTCGCCAACGCGCTGCTCGACGACGCCGGCGTCGCCATCATCGGCGGGCCCGATTTCGGCATTCTCGGCGAGGGCTACGTGCGGCTGTCCTACGCCAACTCGACCGAGAACAT
>DAIUEP010000258.1:0-6462 GCA_036845065.1 Xanthobacteraceae bacterium
GCCAGGGCCCCTCACTGTTGTGGGCGATGGCGTGTTACTCTGAGAGCGCCGTAAGCTCTAATATCAACGCGCACAATGTTTGACTCGTCATGCCCGCGCTTGTCGCGGGCATCCACGTCTTAATTCACGAGTCGAATCAAAGACGTGGATGGCCGGGACAAGCCCGGCCATGACGTGGAGAGTGCGTTTCGTCATTACGCACGTTGGTATAAGGCCCCGACTTCGAAAAAACCTTGGCCAAATTCCTCCGCTGATGCAGCACGCGCACGATCTCCACCGTTTCGCCTGTCATGCGATAGAAGACGACATAGGGATGCACCAAGATCGATCGCAATCCCGGCATGACCTCGTCGCGCGCACGCCATGTCAGAGGCCGCCGTCTCGCGCGCTCACTCGCACGATGAATATCTCGTAGCAGTCGATCCGCGATCTCGGGTGAGGCAACGCCGACGAAATAGCGCCAGATGTCACGAAGGTCATTCCTGGCGGCGGGCGCGGCCGGCATGTTCGTCGTGCATCTCGCCGATCAGCGATTCGATATCGAGCTCCTCGCCCAGGCCGGCATCGAGCTCGCGGGTGCCGACCTCGATAGCCGCGCGCAGCGCGTTGAGCCGATCGATGCGGCCGCCTTGGTCATCGCCAATTGAAGCGCCTTGGCCATAATGATTAAGGATATCACGCTTTCCAGCCTGCGACACCGCCCGCCCTTGCCGGGGTGCCTGCCCCACCCCCCATTGGTTAAACGGCCCTTAACCCGGGCGAACCTATGGTAGGAGATGCGTCTTGTGCGGCGGGGAGTGCGCCGCTTGTAGCAATGTACATGACAGTCGTAGACCGCGTATCGCCTCCCTCGTCTGCCCGGCCGACCTCCAGCCGCTCGCCGTTCGTGCGGCTGCGCGAGCTTTTGGGCGACCTCCCGCCGGGCAAGCCGGCGATCAGCCTGGCGGTCGGCGAGCCGCAGCACGCGGTGCCCTCGTTCGTTGGCCCGGTGCTCGACGCTCATCTGGCCGAGTTCGGCCGCTATCCGATGAACAAGGGCCTCGACGAGTTCTGCGTCGCCGTCGCGCAATGGCTGGGCCGTCGCTTCAAGCTGCCGCGGCCAATCGATCCCTTCAGCGAGGTGCTGGTGCTCAATGGCTCGCGCGAGGGCCTGTTCCTCGCGGCGCTCGCGGCCGAGCGCTGGGTCGGTGGCCGATCAGGCCGCCCCGCTATCCTGATGCCCAATCCGTTCTACGGCGCCTATGAGGCGGGCGCGATCGCGGCCAATTGCGAGCCGGTCTATCTGCCGGCGACCGCGGCGACCGGCTTCCTGCCCGACCTCGATGCGCTGTCCGAGGAGCTGCTGGCGCGCACGGTCGCGTTCTACCTCGCCTCGCCCGCCAACCCGCAAGGGTCAGTGGCCGACAAGGATTATTTCGGCAAGCTCATCGCGCTTGCCCGCCGTCATGGCTTCATGCTGTTCAGCGACGAGTGCTACTCGGAGATCTACACCCAGCGTGCGCCGGCGAGCGCGCTCGAACAGGCCGGGCCCGATTTTCAGAACGTCGTCGCGTTCCAATCGCTGTCGAAGCGTTCCAACCTGCCCGGGCTACGGGTGGGCTTCGTGGCCGGCGACCGTCGATTCCTCAACGCGTTCCTTGATCTGCGCAATGTCGCCTCACCGCAGGTGCCGCTGCCGGCGCAGCGGGTGGCAATCGCAGCCTACGCGGACGAGGCGCATGTCGACGAGAACCGCAGGCTCTATGCGCTGAAGTTCGATCTCGCCGACCAGATTCTCGGCGGCCGCTATGGCTATCGCCGACCGGCCGGCGGCTTCCTGCTCTGGCTCGACGTCTCCGCCCATGGCGGCGATGAAGACGTCACGCTCCGGCTATGGCGCGAAGCGGGCCTGCGCGTGATCCCGGGCCGCTATCTCGCCCGCGACCAGGCCGACGGCAGCAATCCGGGCGCGGGCTACATCCGGGTCGCGCTGGTGCAGGACCAGGAGACGACCGCGGAAGCATTGCACCGCCTGGTCGGCATGCTCGGCTGAGGACGAACACCATGTCGGCGATCGACCGCACCCTCGACAACCTCACCTTCCTGACCGACGCGGCGCGCGATGCGTTGCGTCGGCGGCTGCGCGAGCTGGCCGGCGTCGCGCTGATCCTGCTCGCGCTTCTGCTCGCGATCGCGCTTGCGACCTGGTCGGTCCGCGACCCCTCGCTCAGCCACGCCACCAATGCGCCGGTCCGCAACCTCTTGGGGCTAGCGGGCGCTACCGTCGCCGACCTCTCGACTCAGATCTTCGGCCTTGCCGCGCTCGCGCTGGTGCTGCCGATCGCGATCTGGGGCTGGCGGCTGGCTAGTCATCGTGCGCTCTGTCGCGAGCGCATCCGGCTCGTGGCCTGGATCCTCGGCGTCGCGCTCATCGCCGCGTTCGCGGCAAGCCTGCCGCGGCCGTCATCCTGGCCGCTGCCGGTCGGGCTTGGCGGCGTGGTGGGCGATGCGCTCATGCGCGCCATGTCCTGGCTGGCGGGCGGTTCGCTCGGCGCCATCGCGCGCTTCGCGATCGGCACGACCACCGCCGCACTCGGCTTTGCGGCGATAGCGATCGCATGCGGGTTCAGCCTGCACGGTGAGCCGGCCGCAGCCGACGACGACGAGGAGGAAGAGCCCGAGGAAGACGCCAAAGCGGAGCCCGAGGAGAAAGAAGGGCGCGCCGCGATCTCGCTCGGCTTCCTGGTGCACGGCTTCCTCAGCCTCAAGGCGCGGATCGCGCGGCTGTTCAGCCGCGGGGACGGCGAGACGAGCCGGCGCGCCGCGCTGAGCGAGCGCACCGAGCCGCGTTTCGGCGGCGACGGTGCCGCTGCGAGCGGGGAGGAGGACGCGGGCGACGAGGACGCCGAAGACGACGTCGAAGAAGAAGAGGAAGAAGCGCCCAAGAAGAAGGCCAAGTCTTCGCGCCGCCGGGGCGACGGCTACGTGTTGCCGGCGCTCGACCTCCTGGCCGCGGCCCGCTCGAACGGACGCACGACGGTCAGCGCCGAGTCATTGCAGAACAATTCCGCCGCGCTGGAAGGCGTGCTCGGCGATTTCGGCGTCCGCGGCGAGATCATCAACGCGCGCCCGGGCCCGGTGGTGACGCTCTACGAGCTCGAGCCCGCGCCCGGCATCAAGTCCTCGCGCGTGATCGGGCTCGCCGACGACATCTCGCGCTCGATGAGCGCGCTCTCCGCCCGCGTCGCCGTGGTGGCAGGCCGCAACGCCATCGGCATCGAGCTGCCGAACCCGCACCGCGAGAAGGTGCTGCTGCGCGAGCTGCTCGCCACCGACGCCTATGCCGATTCCAACGCCAAGCTGCCGCTCTGCCTGGGCAAGACCATCGGGGGCGAGCCCGTCATCGTCGACCTCGCGCGCATGCCGCACCTCTTGATCGCCGGCACCACCGGCTCCGGCAAGTCGGTCGCCATCAACACCATGATCCTCAGCCTGCTCTACCGGCTCAAGCCGGAGCAGTGCCGGCTGATCATGGTGGACCCGAAGATGCTGGAGCTGTCGGTCTACGATTCCATCCCGCATCTGCTTACTCCCGTCGTCACCGATCCCAAGAAGGCGGTGGTCGCGCTCAAGTGGGCGGTGCGCGAGATGGAGCAACGCTACAAGAAGATGTCGAAGCTCGGAGTGCGCAACATCGACGGCTACAACGACCGCATCGCCGAGGCTGTCTCCAAGGGCGAGAAGCTCACCCGGACCGTCCACACCGGCTACGACAAGGAGACCGGCGACGCGATCTATGAGGAAGAAGCGCTCGACCTCGAGCCGCTGCCCTATGTGGTGGTGATCGTTGACGAGATGGCCGACCTGATGATGGTGGCCGGCAAGGACATCGAGGGCGCGGTGCAGCGGCTCGCCCAGATGGCGCGCGCGGCCGGCCTGCATGTGATCCTGGCGACGCAACGGCCGTCCGTCGACGTCATCACCGGCACCATCAAGGCCAATTTCCCGACCCGCATCTCGTTCCAGGTCACCTCCAAGATCGACAGCCGCACCATCCTGGGCGAGCAGGGCGCCGAGCAGCTCCTCGGCCAGGGCGACATGCTCTACATGCAGGGTGGCGGACGCATCAGCCGCGTGCACGGCCCGTTTGTCTCCGACGACGAGGTCGAGAAGGTGGTGCGTCACCTCAAGTCGCAGGGTCAGCCGCAGTACCTCGAAGCGGTCACCACCGCCGACGAAGCTGAAATGGACGAGGACGGCAATCCGGTGTTCGACGCGACCGGCATGGGGCAGGCGGGCGACGCCACCGACCTCTACCAGCAGGCGGTCCAGATCGTGCTGCGCGATCGCAAGGCTTCCACCAGCTATATCCAGCGCCGGCTGCAAATCGGCTATAATCGAGCCGCCTCGCTGATGGAGCGGATGGAGCAGGAAGGGGTGGTCGGCCAAGCCAACCACGCCGGCAAGCGGGAAATCCTCATCGGCGGCGAGAATGAATAGCAGGCTTGAGGAATAAGGGCATTGCCGGCTATCTGTGAATCGGGTTCAACCGAGCCGCGATGTCGCCACACCAGGCGGCTACCGAATCTTGGCGAGGGCCGAAAGCGGAGCGTCACCATGGCTGGCAAGAGCCAGGCAGCACTGATTGCAGTCGTGTCGGCAGCACATTTGGTCGCGGCAACCGTGGTGGCGGCCGAGCCTGTTCCGCTGCCGCCGCCCGCACCGCTGCCCAAGACCGGCGCCATGCCGCCACCGCCAGCCGCGGTGACCGGACCCGCTGGCCGCCCTGGGGCGGCGGCGCAAGGCACCGCGCAAGCGCCGAAGGGCACCACTCAGGCGCAGAACAGTCCGCTGCAGCAGCTTCAGCAATGGCTGCCACCGATTTTCGGCGGCGGCGGAGAGCAACCGCCGCAGCAACAACAGCCGGAGCAACCGCCGCAGAAACAGGCGCCGCAGCAGCAGGCGCGGCCGAGCTCGAATCTCGAAGCCGCCCAGCGCGCGCTGGTCGACAAGGTCAGCGGCTATCTGACGCGCGTGCAGGTCATGTCGGGCGACTTCGCCCAGATCGGTCCGGACGGGCGGCAGTCGAAAGGCCAGTTCTACGTCCAGAAGCCCGGCAAGGTCCGCTTCGACTACGACTCACCGAGCCGCATCGACATCATCGCGGACGGCTCATCCGTCGTGGTGCGCGACCGCAAGCTTGCCACCCAGGACGTCTATCCGCTGTCGCAGACGCCGCTGCGGTTCCTGCTCGCCGATCGCATCGATCTCATGCGCGACACCACCGTGACCGCCGTGTCGGCCGACGACACCTACGTAACCGTGGTGGTCGAGGAAAAACACGCGCTCATCGGCACCAGCCGGCTGATGATGATGTTCGGCGCCAAGGATTTCCAGCTCAAGCAATGGGTGGTGACCGATCCGCAGGGCTACGACACCACCATCGCGCTCTCCAATCTCGACACCGCCAAGCGGCCGGATCCAAACCTGTTCAAGATCGACTACACGCAGTACCCCAATTAGCGAGTGGCGAGCGGCGAGTAGCGAATAGGGGCGAAGCAGACACCCTTTCTCGTTCCCTATTCGCTACTCGCCATTTGCTATTCGCCAATCCCATGCGTCTGACCGTCACCACCTGGAACATAAACTCGGTGCGGCTGCGCATCGACTTGGTGGCGAAGTTCATCAAGGCGGTGCGTCCGGACATCCTGTGTCTGCAGGAAACCAAGTGCCCGGACGACAGCTTTCCGCACAAGCGCTTCCGCCGGCTCGGCTATATCCACGCGGCGATCAACGGGCAGAAGGGCTATCACGGCGTCGCGGTGCTCTCGCGGCTGCCGTTCGAGAGCTTCAACGTGCAGGCGTTCTGCGGCAAGAGCGATTGCCGCCACATCTCGGCGGTGTTCGGCGAGCGCGCCGGCCTGCCTGACCCGGTGACAGTGCATAATTTCTACGTGCCGGCGGGCGGTGACATTCCCGATCCCGATCTCAATCCGAAGTTTGCCCACAAGCTTTCCTTCCTGGACGAAATGCGCGCCCATGCGGCGCTGCGACCCGCCGCGAGTGAGCGCGCGATTCTCCTTGGCGACCTCAACGTGGCGCCGCTTGAGCACGACGTCTGGAGCCATAAACAGATGCTGCGCGTCGTCTCCCACACCCCGATCGAATGCGACAAGCTCATCGCCGTCGCAAAGGCCGGCCGCTGGGTCGACTCGATGCGCGCGCTCACGCCCGAGCCGGCCAAGCTCTATACGTGGTGGAGCTACCGCTCGCCCGACTGGGCCACCGCCGACAAAGGCCGCCGACTCGATCACATCTGGACCTCGCCCGCGCTCGCCGACCGCGTCGCCACCATCGCGATCGCGAAGCAGTATCGCAGCGCTGAGCGCCCCTCCGACCACGTGCCGGTGACCGCGACGCTGGAGGTGTAAGGCTTTCGGATTACGTCCGTTCGCTCGGATCGATCACGGCGCGAATGCGCTG
>DAIUEP010000259.1:0-6455 GCA_036845065.1 Xanthobacteraceae bacterium
CGCCGCAGCAGGAGGCCTGCGAACAGGCCGCTCATCGAGCCGCCGATGATCAGGGCGTGCATGGGGCACCCGGGGACAGACGATCTGCACGCTCCTTAGCGCAAATCGCCGCCCGATGGACCTGTGGGCGAGGGCCTCGCTGCCATATCGCCAAAAGCCGCAGTTCCGCGCGGGCCCGACTTGCCCTATCATCGCGCCCCTGCGCAGAGGAGGATTTGCCATGGCCCTGACCATGCTGGACAAGACCCCGGTCGCCGCCGCCAAGACGGCGTGGCGGCCCGAGATCACCGCCGAATTCGAGCGCGAGAAGAAGAGCCCCAACGGCTGCGTCGGTAAGCGTCTGCTGTCCGAAAACGAGCGCGTTCGGGTGTGGGACATCAGGCTCGCGCCGGGCGAGCGCTTCGGCTTCCACCGCCACGTGCTCGATTATTTCTGGTCCTGCTCGACCGGCGGGAAGGCGCGCGCGCATCTCGAAGACGGCACCATCGTGGAGCACACCTACACCCCCGGCGAGACCCGGCACGAGACCCACGCCAAAGGCCATCACAAGGTGCACGACCTTGAGAATACCGGGCCGAACGAGCTGCACTTCACCACGGTCGAGTTCCTCGACAGCGCCAACGCACCGCTGCCGGTGCCGGACTCGGTGCGGATGAAATAACGGCCTGACGAGCCGACGCACCTAGCCTCTGTAAGCATTTCGGAGGAAAACGCGGGCGCATCGTGAGCGTTGCGACGAGAGTCGCCACAGCGTTCCCTCCCCCCTTGTGGGGGAGGGACAGGGAGGGGGGTGACCGCAAATGCCGAATCTGCTGCCACCCCCCTCCCCACCCCTCCCCCGCAAGGGGGAGGAAGCAGGCCGTGCTCGTGGCGAGGCAGTGCCTCTTCGTCCGAGCCTTGGGGGGACTGGTGGACTTTCCTTTCGACCTCCTGATCAACGCGCTGGTCGCGGGCCTGCTGCTCGGCGCATTCTACGCCGCCGTGACGATCGGGGTGTCGATCTCGTTCGGCATGCTCGACATCGTCAACATCGCGCATCCGGGCTTCATCATCCTCGGCTCCTACATCGCCTATATCGTCAACACCAAGCTCGGCATCGATCCGATCGTGGCCAGCATCGTGGTGGCGCCGGCGTTCTACGCGCTGGGCGCGCTGGTCTATCAGGTGTATTACGCCTCGTTCGAGCGCTACGGGCAGGACTCGCTGCGCGGGCTTGCGTTCTTCTTCGGGCTCCTGTTCGTCACCGAGGTGACGCTGATCCTCGTGTTCGGCGTCGACTACCGCTACGTCCAGGCCGCCTATATCGGGCCGAGCCTGCAGCTCGGAGTGGTCGACCTGCCGCTGCGGATGCTGGTGCCCTGCCTGGTCGCGCTTGCGCTGGTCGGCGCCCTGCAGCTGTTTCTTTCGCGCAGCTTCCTCGGGCGCGCCATCATGGCGGTGGCGCAGGACCAGCTCGCGCTGCAACTGATGGCGGCCTCGCCGACGCGCATCAAGCGCATCGCGTTCGCGCTCTCGATCGCAACCACCGCGATCGCGGGCGCGCTCCTGATCGTGATCCAGCCAGTCGAGCCGTCGATCGGGCGCGAATATATCGGGCGCGTGTTCGCGATCTGCGTGCTCGGCGGGCTCGGCAGCTTGACCGGCACGCTGATCGGCGCGCTCCTGCTCGGCATCGTCGAGAGCGTGACATCGACCTTCTACGGGCCGTCATGGGCACCGGCGGTGGCGTTCGGATTCCTGCTCATCACGCTGGCGGTCCGCCCAGCCGGCCTGTTTGGACGGTAGCGCGTGCGCACCCTGCCCTTCTTCCTCGTCTGCCTCGCGGTCGCGGCCGCCGTGTTCGTGCTCGCGCGCCTCGTCGGCAACGACTACGTGTTCTTTGCCGGCTACGTGGTGCTGCAGTACATCGTGCTGGCGACCGCCTGGAACATCCTGGGCGGCTATACCGGCTACGTGAATTTCGGCTCGGCGGCGTTCTTCGCGCTCGGCGCCTATACGTCGGTGTTCCTGCACAAGTTCTATCCGCTGCCGATCCCGGTCCTCATCGTCGTGGGCGCGATCATCTCCGGCATCGTCGGGCTTGGCATGGGCTATTTGACCTTGCGGCTGCGCGGCGCGTTCTTCGCCATCGCCACCCTCGCGCTCGCGGTGGTGCTGCAGACGCTGGTCACCAACTGGAGCTATGTGGGCGGCGCGCGCGGCGCCTACGTGATCCGACCGAACGAGATCGAGCCGATCGGACCTTACATCCAGTACCTGTTCCTGCTCATGCTGGCGCTCGCCGTGATCGCGCTCACGGTCGCGCGCGGGATCGAGCGCTCATGGCTGGGCTTGGGCTTTGCGGCGATCCGCGACGACGAGCTTGCGGCCGAGGCCTCCGGCGTGCCGACGCTGCGCCTCAAGCTCGTCGCCACCGCGATCTCCGGCGCGCTGATGGGCGTGGCGGGCGCGCCCTTCCCCTATTACATCGGCTACCTGCAGCCCACCTCGGCATTCGCGCTCGACTACGCGGTCAACTCGATCGCCATGCCGATGATCGGGGGCACCACCAGCTGGATCGGCCCGCTGATCGGCGCCATCCTGCTCGGCACGCTGCAGCAGGTCGCGACCGTCACCATCTCGTCGTCGGTCAATCTCTTGATCGTCGGCCTCCTGATCGTTGACTGCGTCATCATCGCGCCGAACGGAATCCTCGGCCTGATCCAGGGCAAGCGCACCGCACGCGAGATCGTGACCGACCCGGCCGTGTTCGCGCTCCTGTTCGTGGTCAACGTGATCCCGATCTATTTCCTGCACCAGGAGGCGCTGGCGGCGCGGCCGCTTGAAATCATCTTCTGGGCGGTGCTGGTGTTCCTGGCGTTGGCGCGCGGTCGCATCATCGGGCTCTCCTGGCTCTGGGCACTGCCGGTCGGCGGGGCGGCGATCAGCGTCGTACCGGGACCATTCTGGCTCTGGCTCCTTTCGGCGCTCACGCTCGCGATCTGCCTCGGCTGCGGGCTCCTCATGCGGCCGCCAGCGCCTGCGACTCGGAGCGGCACGCCATGACCGCGCTGCTCGAGGTCGACAACGTGAGCAAGCGCTTCGGCGGCTTCGTGGCGCTCGACGGCATCGCGCTCTCGGTCACGGCCGGCGAACGGGTCGGGCTGATCGGCCCGAACGGCTCCGGCAAGTCGACGCTGGTCAACTGCATCTGCGGCACGCTCACCAACGAGATGGGCAGCGTTCGGTTCGAAGGCGTCACCATGAACGGGCTCAGTGCTCACGAGCGCACGCGGCGCGGGCTTGCCCGCAGCTTCCAATTGCCGCGGCCGTTCGCGAGCCTGAGCGTCGCCGAGAACATGCGGGTGCCTCTCCTCTACACCGTCAATGCGCGGCCCGGCGCGCATCTCTCCGCCTCCGCAATCGAGGCGCGCTGCGCGGAGCTTCTCACCCTCGTCGGACTTGCCGAAAAGGCCAAGCAATTGCCGCGCGACCTGACGCAAGTCGAGATGCGCAAGCTCGAGCTCGCGCGCGCGCTCGCGGCCGAGCCGAAGCTTTTGATTGCGGACGAGTCGATGGCGGGGCTCTCAAACACGGAGGTCGCCGACATCGTGGCGCTCCTGATCCGGCTCAACGAGCGCGGCATCACCATCATCATGATCGAGCACATCATGCGCGCGGTGATGAGCTTCTCGCAGCGGCTCGTCGTGCTGGTCTCCGGCAAGAAGATCGCCGACGGCGCGCCCGACGCGGTGATTCGCGACCCCGAGGTCGAGAGGGCGTACCTTGGACAGTAACGCCAACAAACACAACACCCTCACCATCGAGGGGCTCGACGCCGCCTACGGCGCGGTGCGCGTGATCGAAGGCGTCTCGCTCAATGTACGCTCGGGCGAGACCGTCGCGCTCCTCGGCACCAACGGCAACGGCAAGTCGACGCTGATGAAATGCGTGATGGGGATCGTGCCGCCCAGCGCCGGCCGCATCGTGGCCGAGATCGATGGCGTCAAGCACGACCTCGTGGGGCGTACCACCGAGGAGATCGTCGACCTCGGCATCGCGCTGGTGCCGGAAGGCCGCCGCCTGTTCCCGCGGCTCACGGTCGAGGAAAATCTCCTGCTTGGCGCCTTCCGCAAGAAGGCGCGCGCCGAGATCGCTGCCAACCGGGCGTTCTGCTTCGAGTGCTTTCCGCGGCTCGCCGAGCGGCGCGCGCAGCTTGCGGGCTCGATGAGCGGCGGCGAGCAGCAGATGCTCGCGCTTGCGCGCGCCCTGATGCAGTCGCCGCGTATCCTGCTCATCGACGAGCCGTCGGTGGGACTCGCGCCCGTCCTGGTCGCGCGCATGATCGAGAAGATCAAGGAGCTCAAGGAGCGCTACAAGCTCACCGTGCTGATGGCCGAGCAGAACTTCCCGCAGGCGCTACGCATCGCCGACCGCGGCTACGTCATCGTGCACGGCCAGATCGCATTCGAGGGCCGCTCGGCCGAGGAGCTCAACAACAACGACCTGATCAAGAAGTTCTATTTGGGGCTGTAATTATAGACACGCGCCACCGGTGTTGGGCTCTGACTTACAGCACCGTCATGGCCGGGACAGGCCCGGCCATGACGTTGAGAAGCCGTTGCCACATATCAAAGGCCGCTCCAGCAGGACACTCCCATGCCCCGCACAACGATCGACGGCGTCTCGATCAACTATGAGATCCTGGGGCAGCGCGGGCCGGCGATGGCGCTGTCGCCGGGCGGGCGCAACGCGCTCGACAATGTCAAGCCGTTCGCGGAGCGCATGGCGGCGCTCGACTATCGCGTTCTCCTCCACGACCGGCGCAACTGCGGCGCCTCCGACGTTTCCTTCGACCCGCAGCGCTCGGAATACGAGGTGTGGGCCGACGACCTCGACGCGCTCGCGGGCTCGCTCGGCATGCTGCCCGCGATCGTCGGCGGCAGCTCCTCGGGCGCGCGGCTTGCGCTGCTGATGGCGCTGCACCATCCGCAGGCGGTGCGTGCGCTGCTCCTGTGGCGCGTAACCGGCGGCGTGTTTGCGGTCCAGCGTCTCGCCGAGCGCTACTACGACCAATACATCAGGCTGGCGGAGACAGGCGGCATGGCGGCGGTTTGCGCCGAGGAGCATTTCGCCGCGCTCATTCGCAACCGGCCGTCCAACCGCGAGCGCCTGATGGCGATCGAGCCGAAGGACTTCATCGCCGTCATGCGAGCCTGGCGAGCGCCGTTCGTGGCGGGTGCCGAGCTGCCGCTGATCGGCACCAGCGCGGAAGCGCTCGCCTCGATCAAGGTGCCGGTCTGCCTCATTCCGGGCGACGACCTCACGCATCAGGGCGAGATCGGCGCCGCCGCCGCGCGCCTGATCCCGGACTGCGAGCTTCACCGCGTCACCAGCGTGGATCGGAACGTCGACGTCACGCCGCCGGAGGACTGGTACGCCAAGGCGGGCGACATCGGCGCGATCTTCGCCGACTTTCTCAAGCGCAAGCTTGGCCCAGCGGCTTAACCGCCCGCGCGTTCGGCCGGCGCGACTGTCGCGTCGGTCTGGTTGCTGCGCTTGAGTGCATCGGCGACGAAGCCGGAGGCCTTCATCTCTTCCACGAACGTGCGCACGTAGCGCGCCGCCGCCGATCGCCCCTTGGGCACGCCCATCGACTGCTGGATCACCATGAAGCGGCCGTCCATCACCCGCATGGCGGCATTGGTCTTGGCATACTCGACCAGCACCGGCTTCACGCCCGCCACCACGTCGAGCTTGTCGGCCAGGAACATCTCGATCATCGCCTCGCCGCCGCCGGTGCGCGCCCGCACGATCTGCGCGTTCTTGATGGTGCGGGTCAGAAACAGGTCATAGGCCGAATTGAGCCCGACCGCGATCCGGATGCCGGGGCGGTCGACATCCTCGATCACCTTGAGCGGAGAATCCTTCTGCACCATGTAGCCGCCCTCGATCAGCACGTAGGCCGGCGAGAACTCGATTTCGGCGGCGCGCACCGGCTCGATCGCGATGAAGGCAAGGTCGACGCTGCCGGCCTTGATCCCTTCGAACACCTTGCCGGCGGCCTCGAAGGTGACGTGCTCGATCGGAACCCCGATGCGGCGGGCGAGCTCGCGCGACAGATCGACCGAAACGCCCTTGGGCGCTCCATCGGCGCCCTTCTGCGCCAGGACCGCGTTGCCGAGGTTGATCGCGGCGCGCAGCTTCCCGGTCGGAGCCAGCTCCTTGAGCACATCGGGCGGGACCGCGCCTTGCGCAAGCGCCGTGCAGGCTCCGGCCATCACGAACAGCAGCGCACAAGCGGCCTTTGAGGTGGCCTTAGCGATTGCATTGACCATCGTGTTGGACATGTCACTCCTCCCAGCCGCTCTACAATCGGCGTTTGTCGGTTTCAGGTTCGCACGCGCTGTAGTGCCAATTCAAGCGCCCAAGTGCCGCCGATTTGAAGTTCCTACAACACCTGCAGCAAATTCGCT
>DAIUEP010000260.1:0-6372 GCA_036845065.1 Xanthobacteraceae bacterium
GGGTTCTCCTCCATCAGCTTCGCGGTGTTGAGGAGCGAACGCGTTGCCGCGGTCTCCTCCTGGCGGCGGATCAGGTTGGCCTTCGCGACGCGCTCGGCCTCCACCACCTTGTTCACCAGCTCGCGGATCTCGCCCGGCAGGATCACGTCCTTGACGCCGAGCTCGTTGACCTCGATGCCGGTCTCGACGATGCGCTCACGCACGAAGGCGCGCAGCTCCGCGTCGAGCGCGTTCTTGGCCGAGAGCACCTCATCGAGCGTGCGCGACGCCACCGCCTCGCGGATCGCGAACTGCACCAGCCGGTACAGCCACGCATCCACGTCCGGCACCGCGCTCACCACGCGCTCCGGATCGACGATGCGGCGGAACGCCGTCAGCGTCACGCGCAGCGCGATGCGGTCCTTGGTCAGCATCTCCTGCGCGGTGATCTCCACCGCCTGCGGACGCAGGTCGAGTCGCTTGACCTCGATCTTGCGGCCCGCCGTCCAGAAGGCATGCCGACCGGGCGCGAGCCGCTCCACCAGCCGGCCCTCGACATAGAGCAGGCCCGCCTCGTGGTTCTCGACCACGTGCTCGACCACGAGCGTGTTGCGCTCGCGCGCGACCATCGCGAGATGGCGCGGCGAGACCCTCGGGTCGCTCGCCACGTCGATGCGCTCGGCCTCGACGCGGGTCGCGACCTTCCAGAACACGCGCGTCTGCCACGGCGCCATCAGGTGCGTCGGCCGGCCGTCGAGGCTGACGATGGCGACCTCATCCGCCTTGGTCTCGACCGCCTCGAACAGCGCCGCCGCCAGATCCGGCCGCGCGCTCTTGAGCACGGCGTAGCGATCGGCCGCGAATTCGGCGCGCACGACGTTGTGCAGCTCGATGCCAAGCTCGTGCCGCGGGTCGATCAGCGTGTGGCGGCCAGGCTCGAGCACGCGCTCGAAGCGGCCGTTGCGCAGCAGGAAGGCGCGCTCGCCATCCTTCACAGTCACGCGCGCGATGAACAGGTAACGGTTCATGGCACGTCTCCTTTGTTAGCCGCATCACCGAGCGGCCGGGGTTACGCGAACGAGGAATTGGGTTCCGGACGCGCGCTTCCCGCTGGAGCGACGGGCCAGGGCTTGAGCTCGCGTTGGCGACCGGCGCACGCGCTCATTCGCCGCGCCGAAGCACGGCGGCCGAGCGGATTGCACGACGTCAGCGCGGGCGGTATCCGCCCCGGCGCAGAGCCGATCTCACGGTGTCGAGGTGCGAGCGAGGTGCCTTGCGGCGCAACGACCGGACCGCGACTGAAGAACGCGTCCGGTCCCCTTCATTGGGCTTCAGCGTTTCAGGCTGAAACGGAGCGTTGGAGCGGGATTCGAACCCGCGACAGCATGATTAACAGTCATGTGCTCTTCCCAGCTGAGCTATCCTCGCGTTTGGCGAAAACGACAGGAATCGAACCTGCACCTCCAGGCTACAAGCCTGGCGCTCTCCATGAGCTACATTCTCAATCCTTCGTCGGCGGAACACGGCCACGCAACGCGCACCGCGCCAGTCAGGTTTACGAGCCTGGACACAAGGCCTCGCGAAGGAGGCGCGCGAGTAAAGGGAAAGCAAGGCGGAAAGATGACCGTGTGCAATGCTTAACGAGAATTAAGGAGCGAATAGCGAATGGCGAATAGCGAATAGCGAATAGGGAATGAAAGACGCCGGGGATTATTCGCTATTCGCTGTTCTCTCTCACTCCGCCAGCGCCACCTGGGTGCGGCCCTTCTCGACGCCATGCACCAGCACGGCGATCGCCGCCGTTCCGATGACGAAGCCGAGCGCGATGACGGCGGCGACACCGAGCACGAGATCGAAGCCGCCGCGCCCATGCAACAGCGCGATCAGCGACACGGCGGCACCCGAAACAAGAAAGGTCAGGAAATAGCGCACGGCGAAGACCCGCGAGCGCCAAGCGTCCGCCGTGTAGCGCGCGATCACGAGATCGTTGACCGTCACCTGCGCGTAGATCGCGGCAACCGCCAGCGCAAGCGCAACGATCAGCATCGGCCCGCTCGCATAGGCGCTCCAGACAACGCCGACAAACTGCAGCACCGCCACCGCGGCAAACAGCAGATGCAGCTGGAAGCGATCGACCAGCCGCCCAATCGTGAGCTGGGCCAGCGCGCCGCACATCAGGATCAGCGTGGCAATGCCACCGACCTGCATCAGCGAGATGCTGAGCCCCAGCCGCTCGTCGACGATCTTGGGCAGGGCAACGGTCGTGACGTGGAACACGAGACCGGCCGAGATCGCGATCAGGATGAACAGAATGACGATCGTCGCCGCCATCCAGGGCGCGAACACCACCTCGGGCGTCGACGTCCGGCCCGCAGCCCGGTGACGATCGTCCGGGATGAGCAGCACATACGCGATGCCGGTCGCAATGCACACCAACGCCGGCGCCAGGAACGCCGCGCGCCAGCCCAAGCCGTAGACCAGGAGCGCGGTCGTTCCCGCCGCCAGCGCCACGCCGAGATTGCCGCACACGCCGTTGAAAGCGAGCGAGCGTCCACGCGCGGTCGCCTGCTCGATCAGCATGGCGGTGCCGACCGGATGATAGATCGCCGCGAACATGCCGAGCGCCGACAGCGCGACCGCCAGTATGACCGGGCTCGGAGCCATCGCTGCGCCCGCGAGCGACAGGCCGCAGCCCAGATAGAACAGCGCCATCATGTTGCGGCGGCTCCAGCGATCGCCGAGCCAGCCCGCCGGCAGCGAGAACACCCCGAAGGCGATGAACGAGGGCGTGCCGAGCGCGATCAGCTCGGCATAGCTCCAGCCGTAGACGACGGTGAGCTCGATCACCGCCGTGGCCAGGATCAGCATCACATAGTGGTCGATCGCATGCGCGACGTTGATGAAGCCGATCGACAGCAGCCGGGTCCGCTCATCGGCGGCGGGCGCAGGAGAGGTCGGCGTACTGGCCATCGGGCAGCCTCGGATTCGGCGATGAACGGCGCATGGTAGCGCGTTCGAGCCGACAGTTCATCCCACCGTGGCGTCCCGGGATGGACGCGGGCCCGGCCCCGGGGTCGCACGCGGACAACCGGGACGCACCCCTACGGCGCCCTCATGGCGTCACGCCGCGGCGGCGCACCCATTCGTCGACCGCCGGTATTTGCTGCACAACGAACTCCGCATCCGCCAGAATGCGCTCGCGCGTGCGCTCGGCCTCGGTGCGCCCGCTCGACGTCTCGTAAGCCGCGGCGAACTGCTTGAGCTCCTCGGCGCGCGCCGGATCGCTGAAGTTCGCCATCAGGCTCGACATGAACGTATTGCGGAATGTCGAGCCATGCTTGGCCGCAAGCGTCTCGAAATGGCGCTTGACGAACTCCACGGCCAGCTCGGGCTGCTCGCCTTGCGTCGCCACCCAGGACAGGAGCCTGCGCGCCAAGTCGTTCGGAAGCTCGTCCGTCAGCGCGATCGCCAGCGTCTCGCGGGCAAGCGCGGGATCAAGCGAGCTCGCGAGCGCGGAATAGTGGAGCACACGCTCCTCGTTGGTCTTGCTCTTGCGACCGAGCCCGTGCAGCGTCTCGTATGTGGCCCGATCGGCCGCGCGCCCGGCAAGATGCATCACCGGGTCACGCAGGGCCTGGGGCAGCGACGCCGGATCCTTGAGGAACGCCTCGAAACGCCGCTTCGCCTCGGCAACCACCGAGTCATCACCGAGATCACCAAGCGCCCGAATGAGCCGCGCGCGCATGGGCGCGCGCTCGCCGGGCTCGCCATCGGCCGCTTGCCATCCGACCCGCTCGAAGATCGGCCGCAACAGCGCGCGCGCATAGGCCTGGAAGGCGGCCCGTCCGGGCCGGCTCCGCTCAAGCTTGTCGACTCGCGCGAGCGTGCCGATCAGCTGATCGATCACGCGGCGATGATCGTCGACCCCCAGTCCATCGGCGATCACGAAATAAGCTGAGGGCACCTCACGCAGCGACTCGACCAGTGCCCACGCGTCGTTGAGAAGATTGATCCTGTCCGCGGGCTCCATGGCGGACAGGTTGCGTGCGAGCGCCGCCTGCATCGCGGCGTCATAGCGGACACGGTAGTAGCCGACATCGCCGAGATTGAGCTTGACCGGTTCTCCGCAGCGTCCGGCGGCGATCTCGGCTGTCCCGTCCAGCAGCACCGTCGTGCCGGCGCCAGGCGGCGGTCCGAGCAGAACGGGCACCTGCCAGCGCTGCGGCTGCACCTGGCGCGCCGTGAAGTGGTCCTGCTTGAGCGCTAGACGCTGCTCGTTGTCGACGCAACGGGTATCGGCCGTGACGAGCGGAACGCCAGCTTGCTCCGTGTACGCTGATATGACAGAGCCGACCGCCTTGCCGGACGCTGCATCGAGCGCGCGCCACAGATCATCGGCGGTCGCGTTGCCGTAGGCATGCTCCTTCATGTAGCGCCGCATGGCATCGCGGAAGATGTCCTCGCCCAGAAAGCTCTCGGTCATGCGCACCAGCGCCTGCCCTTTGCTGTAGGTCGTGGTGCCGAAATTCTCTCCCGCCTCGCGCTCGTCGGCGACCGACCGGCGGAGCGCGCGCGCCGTCGACCTCGTATCCCGCTCCATCGCGGCCTGCTTGTCGCGGTTGGCGTTGAGCCACGGCTCAAAGTCGGGGCGAAGCCTCGCAACCGCCTTGTATTGCATCCAGGTCGCGAAGCCCTCGTTGAGCCAGAGATCGTTCCACCACGCCATGGTGACGAGATTGCCAAACCACTGGTGCGCCATCTCATGGGCAAGCAGTGACAAGATGCGTCGCTGCGTGTCTTCCGAGCTCTTGGCGGGATCGTAGAGAAGGCTGTTCTCGAAGATCGTGATGGCCCCCCAATGCTCCATCGCGCTGGCCGAGCTCCTGGGCAGCGCAATGAGATCGAGCTTCGGCAGCGGATACTTCACGGCAAAATAGTCGTTGAAATATTTCAGGAGCTCCGCGGTCTGGTCCAGCGCATAGCGGCCGGTGGCGCTCTTGCCGCGCGTGGTGACAACCCCGAGGGTGACGCCGTCCGCCTCGCCGGTGAGGCGATCGAGCTCGCCCGCCACCAGCAGGAACAGATAGGTCGACATCTTGGGTGTGCGTTCGAACGTCACGCGTTTGCGATCGCCGCGCATCGGCTCCTCGCGCGCGATCGGCATGTTCGAGACCGCCAGGAACCGCTGCGGCACCGTCACGGTCAGGTCGAAGGTGGCCTTGAACGCCGGCTCATCCCAGCCGGGAAAGATACGGCGGGCATCAGTCGGCTCGGAGTGGCTGGCGATCATCCGCTTGCGGCTGTCGTCGACGCGGTAGTCGATCGAGTAGATGCCGCGCCCGGAGGTCTTGTTGATCGGCGCGGTATAGGCGATCCGCAGCTGGTGGCGACCCGTCGGAATCGCCCGCGGAAACGTGAACGTCACCGTCTGCTGGTCCTCGTTCACCGAGGTGGATTTCGCGGAGGTTATGTCATCGAGCGTTGTCCCTGTGAACGTCAGATCGAGGGCGTTGAGCATCAGCCGATCGGTCGACTCCCGCACGTCGATGTCGATGATGGCGGATCCCTTGACCGTCAGGGCCGAAAGGTTGGGCTGCAGGTCGAGCGCATAATGAACGGGCACGACCGTCTTTGGCAGTTTGCCCGGCGTCGAATCCAGGGAAAACGGGATGTCGGCGCGCACCTGCGTGACGAGGACGAGCATCATAGCCAGCGCCCCGGCACACATCTGCGAGGCACCGCGAAACAGTCGAATCATGGAAGCATCCGTGCTCTTCGGTCGCAGGCTTATAGGCCATCCGGGTGGCCCTGCAATGCACAAGATCGTGCGGAGCAGGCGTCTTACTCTTGCGGTTTTTTTGTGGCTAATACCCCGCCTCCGAAGCTTGTGATCCACTGCAGCAGCCGCTGTAGAACCTTCAGATCGTCGGCGCTGGTGCCGCCGATTTGAAGTTCCTACACCACCTGCAGCAAACTCAGGTAGGAACTTCAAATCGAAAAGCGGCGCTGAAATCATAGAGTTGCTAGTGCCCCTTTGTTTCCGAAGCTCGTGTCAGAGCATGCTGAGACGTATCACGAACTTCGGAAACGGGACACTAGCGACGCGGCCAGCAACGCGGTCGGGTCGTCAATCCAGCGTGCGGCGGAAGCGGGTGACCGCGATGGTCATCGCGAGCAGCATCAGGCCGGTCAACGCCAGCGCATCGTAGTGCAGGTCGGACAGCGCCGACCCCTTGAGCAGAATGGAGCGCACGATCCGCAGATAGTGGGTGAGCGGCAGACATTCTCCGATCCACTGCGCCCAGACCGGCATGCCGGCAAATGGAAACATGAAGCCGGACAACAGGATGTTCGGCAGAAAGAACATGATCGACATCTGCATCGCCTGCAATT
>DAIUEP010000261.1:0-6362 GCA_036845065.1 Xanthobacteraceae bacterium
CAACGCACGCCCCGACGCGTTCGGCGGTCGATCATTCCGGCACCTCGCGCGGACGGAGCTGCCTGGCCTGCCGCGGCGGCCTTCGCTCACCATCGCCCGCGCTTGCGAGCGTGGCGCTGCGCAACGCACCGAGCAGGTTCTGCAAGCTCGGCGTCGCCGCGTACTGCTCGCTCTTCGACGCGCGGTACAACAGGTCCTCCATGATCTCGAAGCCGAGCGAGCGATAACTCTCGAACTGAGATTCGCCGAACCACTGGTTGGCCGTGCTCTGGTGCGGAAAATCGAGATTCGCCATGGCGTAGCTGCGCACACCGGCGCTCTCGGTTCCATGGTAGCCGGCCTTGACGTAGAGGATCAGCCCGTTCTTCACGCCCTCTCCGTCCGCCTCCTGGTAGTCGATATCCGCGATCGCGTGGTAGTCGCAATGCTCCAGAATGTCGCTGCCGTCGACCGGCCGCCGCTTGAGCGCCTCGAGGCGATGAAACCGGATCGGCACGCCGAGGTCGATCGAAATCTTGCGCACCGCGTTGCCAAGATCCTCGAATGCATAGGTCGGATCGCGACCCGCATCGCTGATCACGATCAGGCGGCAGCGCCGCCGCACCATTTCGTAGAGCCCGAGGTTTTCGAAATGCCCGCCGTCCGAGACGTGAACATATTTGCGGGTGTCGGTGGTGAGACCAAACGTCTCCTGGATGAGCGGCACGATGGCGATCGCCGGCCCCTCGTGAGAAAACGTCTGCGCACCCTCGCGCCCCGGATTGCCGAGCCACCATCCCAGGCGCACGTTGAACATGGTCATGAGCAGCGCCACCGACGGCGAGGAGTGGTAGCCCATGTTGGGATTGGCGGCCGCGCCCGAGATCGCCATGGCGGTGCCGAGCGACATGCCGTCGGGATCGCCATAGGCCCGGCTCGGCCGATAGGCGCCGGCGTCACGCGCCTCGGCATTGCCGGCCTCCTTGGTCGAAATCTCGGATTTGCTGGAAGTGCCGCAGTGCAGCGGGCTGATGGTGAAGGGCGCAGCCTTTCGTTCCTGCCAGGCGAGGCGCCTCGACGATACGATGTTGAGCGTCAGGTTGAGGATATGGAACGGCCGCCAGTCGTCGGCGTCGCGATCGGGCCAATGGCCCATGGCATCGCGTGGCGGCCACAGTTGATGCATGCGGCGGTCATCATCGGCATCGAGGCCGGTGAACGGATCGGGCGTGCGCTCCCGCGAGGCGCCGAGAAACGCCCGGATGAGACGGTTGCGATAGAGCGCATGCAGCGAGAACCGGTTGATGTTGATGCAGCGCGACGCCACAAAGCCGATGATCACCGCGAGCCCCGCGCCGAGCGCCAGCCGCAGCATGATCTCATGCCAGAGCTCATAGTCCGGCATGTCGCCTTTGAGGGCGTCGGTCATCATCCTGAAATTGGGACCGAACAGGTGCCCGCCCAGGAGAAGGTAGTCGATGCCGATCGACAGGCTGAAGATCATCGCGCCGACGAACAACGGGGCCGCCGCCGCGAGTGCCGTATTCATAAGGATCGACACGATGCCGCGCGACTCGAACGTGAAACGGGTCATGCTGAAGGTGCCCACCAGCGCGATCACGAGGCCCCACAGCGCGCAGACTGGCACCACGAAATAGGCCACGAAGAACGGCACCGTCGGGGTATCGAGCGCTCCGGCCAGAAAGCCGGCGAAGGTCAGGAAGACCAGCACATTCCAGCCGACGGCCGTGACCAGGAGCCAGCCGCCGGCCCGCCCGAGCCATTCCTGCTCGGCGTTGAACTGCTTGTGGAAACTCGTCAGCCCGACAAACACCATGTCGGCAACCCACTGCGAGATCAGGATATAGGGAACGCCAACAATCAGATAGATGACCGGGCTGTTGAGGATGCGAATGAGAGAGCGCACATCGGTCGCCGGCACGTCGTGGGCAACTTCAGGAACCTGCAGATAGACGTAGAAGCCGAACGCGACCAATGCGCCATACACCGAGCCTGCCACGCACCACAGCGTGAGATCGACCCAGTCGCGCTGGCGCGGCCAGCCCAAGAGCCAGCCCAGCGCGTAAATCGCCGCGCCCGCGAGCGCACCCGCACCTGCAAAGATGACCTTCGCGCCCGGCAGGCCGGAAAGCGCTTTGACGGTCGATTCGCCGACATCGATGATGCCGAGATATTGCGTGAGCACGATCGCCGAGAGCAGCGACCAGATCAGACTTCCCGCGATGAACCGCCTATCGGCATCGCCGCCCTGGATCTCGCCCGCCTGCTCACCTTGGCGCGATGGGCGGTTTCTCGTCACGTAGCGCAGCGCCATGAGCAGAAACAGAATCCCGATGCCAACCAGGACCAGGCGCGGCCGCAGGGCATGATTGAGGTACGAGAAGCCGGTGAGCAACACCACCATGAGCTTGAGCAGCAGGATGCCGCCACACAGCACCGGTAGGATCACGAGCCAATTGAGCACGAGATTGCGCAGATAGACGGCCGCGATCGCCCAGGTGTCGGCCGACATGAGCCCGAGCTGCGGCGTCAGATAGTTGCTGTAGGAGCGCAGCCAGCCGATCGAAGCGGGCTCGTTGTCCGGCCCCGCCGGACGCCCGACCAGCGCGCTCCACACCGTGCGGAAATTCGCGCGCGCGAGCCAGGCCGACAGCCAGCTGCCGATGTAGCCGCCCCCGGACACGGTCGAGAGATAGTGGAACTGCGCCAACAGCGACTGCTGGGGCTCTTCGACCGGATCGCCGTTCTCCTTGCGCGGATGCGCGGCGAGCGACTGCATGATCCCAAGCGCGAAGGCCGCGCTGCGGATGCCACCGCCGGAGAGGCACAGCGCAGACGAGTTGAGCGCGTTCAGCGATCGATAGAGATCCTCCGGATGACCACCGGAGAGGTCGGCATGATGGATGGCTTCGGCCTCCTCGCGCAGCACCTCATCCGTTGTCAGCGGCGGCGGCGCCGCCTTTCCCTTCCACAACCATCCGTGCAGCGGCCCCAGAAATGCCTTCACCCGTATCATCCTCCTCCAAACAGGGTGAGGATAACCAACAGCGCCCGCCGACGCGAGGGCCGGTACCAATTCGAGAGACGGTACTACTTGATGAGGGCGGCGACGCGCTCCACCACCGGTCGCGGCGTCGCGTAGATGCGCTCGATCAATTGCGCCATGTATTCGCCGTTCTCGGGCGCGAGCGTCAATTTGCGCTGCTGCGCCTCCGCGACAAATTCCGGATCCCGCATGGTTGCATCAAACGCCGTACGCAGCATGCGATAGACCTCCGGCGCAAGACCGGGCGGCGCGAAGAACGGCCGTCCGATTCCCTGCCCGGCATAGAGGAACTCGATCGCCCGGCGGTCGTCCGGCGATTTCGCCAGGTCGTTGATGAAGGGCACGCCCGAGAGCGACGGGTCGGGCTTGACCCCGCCCTGGAACAGGACATTGATGGTCTTCGAAGGAATCCAGTCGGGGCGCTTGCCGATGACGCTTTCGAGGCTTTCGCAATAGCCCTCGACCTCGCCACGCTCCATCGCCAGCACCACGTCGGCCGAGGACGAGTAGCCGCGGATGATCTTGAACTTCAGTCCAAGCAGCTGATTGAGCGCCTTGGGATAGTTGCCGGTGCCGGTGCCCGCGCCGTTGTCGCCGACCAGGAGCTCGCGTGCCATCAGATCCTGCACCGACTTCACCGGCGCGGTGTGGTGGGCGATGCACACGTTGGTCTCGGTGGTGGTCGTGCCGAGCCACGAGAACCGGGTGGGATCGAACTGCGCGCCCGAATTACCGGTGATCGGGCCGAGCGAAGCGTCGCGCGCGATCAGCGCCATCACGGTGCCGTCGCGCGGCGCCTGATTGGCCATGTAGCTCGCGGCGCGGAAGCTCCCGGCCCCCTCCATGTTCTGCGCGATGACGCTCGGGTTGCCGGGCAGGTGGCGGCCGATGTGGCGCGCCAGCATGCGCCCCCACAGATCATAGCCGCCACCGGTGCCAAGCCCGATGATCATCTTCACCTGTTTGCCGGCATAGTAGCCGGCAGATGATTGGGCCGACGCCGGCCCCTGGATCACCTGCCATGCCAGCACGCCGCCAAGCAGCGCGCGCAGCGCTCGTTGATGGATCATGGCGCGATCCCCATCCTCGCTCGCCACCACGAAGCGTGCTAGTTCTTCACAAATCGCCGGACGGCCATCTTGCTGTTATAGCCTTGAAAGACGTTGCCCTGATCGTCGGCCGCGACGCCTTCGCCGGTTCCGAGCTCGGCTGAGGGTTCGGGAATGAAGGCCGTGACCTTGCCGTCCTTGACGCTGCCGATCCGAACGCCACGCTTGAAGCCCGGATTGCGAGCCTGATCGGATTGCGTGTCGGCCACGTACATCATGTCATTTCGGTCGATGTAGATCCCGCTCGGCAAACCGAACTGCTTCCACTCGGTGATGAAATTTCCATCCGGGTCAAAGATCTGGACGCGGCCATTGCCCCGATCGCCGACAAAGACCCGCCCAGCGGAATCAAGCGCGATCCCGTGCGGCTGATTGAACTCCCCCTGTGCCTTGCCGGGTTTGCCCCAAGCCTTGATGAATTTGCCGTCCTTCGAGAACTTGACGATCCGACCGTTGGTGAGCCCACCATGGCCGTCGGCGACAAAAATATCGCCATTGGCCGCAACCGCGATGTCGGACGGCGAATGAAACATATCGGGACCGTCGCCAGGCATGCCGGGCTTGCCCAAAGTCATCAGCACGCGCCCGTCCGGACTGAACTTGACGACCACGTCGCCCTTGCCGTTCTTGGACCGCTCGTCGGACACATAGACGTTGCCGTCGCGGTCGACGCCAAGGCCGTGCGGGAAGTTGAACATGCCCGCGCCGAAGCTGGTCACCAATTTGCCGGACGGATCGAACTTCATAATCGGCGCGACGTTCGACTTGCCGCAATCAGAGCCGCCGCAGCGGTCGAAGACCCACACGCTCTTGCCATCACGGTCGATATCGACCGCGATGGCGGAGCCCATCTTGCGGTCGGCCGGGAGCTGCGTCCAATTTGCCTCCATGCGATAGGGATTAGGCGCGGAGTTTGGATCGGCGGACTGTGCGAGAATGCGCTCTCCGGAGATTGCCAGCAGCGCGGCAACGCCGGCCGCAAGCGCAAGATAGAGTCGTGTATCGCTCATGACGTCCTCCCGTTCGCGCTTCTGGTTCCTCCCAACGTCCCGGTTGTCGGGAGCGCAGGGCTCTCTCCGGTTCAGTTCTTGACGTACTTCATCAGCCGTTTCGGGCCGACCTCGGCGCCATAGATGTTCCCCATGGCATCGGCAGCCACGCCTTCCGCGGCGCTGGTGCCGGTTGCCTTCTCGACCGGATCGGGGATCAGGGCCGTGACTTCACCGGTCTTCGCGCTGCCAACACGGATACCGCGTTTCCAGCCCGGGTTGCTGTTGCGGACCGACTCCGATTCGGAATCCGCGACATAGATGACGTCGTTCTTGCCGATGAAGACGCCGCTCGGGCGGCTGAATTGCTTCCATTCGGCCAGGAACTTTCCATCCTGATCGAAGATCTGAATACGGTTGTTATTGCGGTCGCCGACGAACAGCCGGCCCTGCGAGTCCATGGCAATCGCATGTGGGATGTCGAGGTCGCCAGGCGCCGAACCCTTCTTGCCCCAGCTCTTGATGAACTTGCCATCCTTCGAGAATTTGACGATGCGGGCGTTGGTGTCGCCGCCGTGACCGTCGGCAACGAACACGTCGCCGTTGGGAGCGGTCACCACCGCGGATGGCGCATTGAACTCGTCATTGCCGGCGCCCGCGACGCCGGCCTTGCCGAGCGTGAGCAACAGCTTGCCGTCGGGGCTGAACTTGAACACCTGGTGGCCCTTGCCCTGTTTGCCGGTTCCGTCCGTGATCCAGACGTTGCCTTCGCGATCGACGTGAATGCCGTGCGGGAAGATCAGCATGCCGGCGCCGAAGGACTTCACCAGCCGGCCCGACGCATCGAATTTCAGGATCGGATCAAGCTTGGAGCCCTCGCATGCAAAGGGCTTGCCGGCCGCGAGGATCTGCGCCATTTGCGACGGCGGAGCAAACTCGCCACAGCGCTCGCCAACCCAGACGCTCTGGCCATCGGGATCGATATCGACCGCGGAGGTCGAGCCCCAGGTCCGCCCGTCCGGCAGCTTTGCCCAGTTCTCGACCGAGCGATAGGGATTGGGCAGCGAGTTCGTCGGCGCCACGGTCTGGTCGTAGGCGGTGGAAGCCGCCGTGGCCAGCAACGCAGTGAGCAAGAGCGCATAGATGTGGCTTGGCTGTAGCCGCATGATGTCCTCCCATGAGGTCATACCGGTTGGGCCCGGCTTGGCTATAACTTAG
>DAIUEP010000262.1:0-1334 GCA_036845065.1 Xanthobacteraceae bacterium
TCAACGATGCGTGTTCGCGCGACGGTCTCCGCGATGGCGTCCGCGCAGCGGCGCGGAACGAGGCGATCCTCCGTGGCTCGCAGATAGAGCACAGGCACGCGGATTTTTGCCAGCGCGGTTCGAACGTCAACGCCCAGAACGGCGTCGGTGCGCGCCTTGAGCGTCGTCATGGAAACCTCGGCGAGCGTGGCTTCCATGTCCTCGCGCAACGGTGCCGATGCGAATCGCCCGAGCAGGAAAGCGCTGACCAGCCTGACGGGAGCCAGCCGGAACGGAACCAGCGGCAGCAGCCATCGGAGCGAGCGGAGAATGGGGCGAGGATTGCGAGCAAAGGTGACGCACAGGATCAGGCCAGCGAGCTGCGGTGGGCGGGACGCCGCGATGGCAATCGCGATCGGGCCGGAGAACGATTCTCCTAGCAGCACATAAGGCCGATCGGTCGGAAGCGAGGCGCGCGCGAGCGCTTCAAGCTCGACGTATCCGAGTGCGCGATCCGCAGGGTACGAAACGACGTGAGACTCGATGCCGGGGCCAAGCGCGGCAACGAATTCGGCCCGCGGCTTGGCGGTGCCGTCCATGCCGGGAAGCAGGACCAGGGCGACCATGGGCGGTCTCGGTTTCGACCGGTGCAGCGCTGCCGCGCCCGCAGGTCAATGCATCGCTTCCGCCGCCCGCGGCATGATGGCGCCGCGATGGCGGATCACCTGGCCGGCAAGCCGATGAGCGGCGGTCGCCGCAATGGTCGGGACGTCACCCATCAGTCGCGCCGCGATATAGCCGGCGTTGAAGCTGTCACCAGCCGCCATCGGGTCGATCGGCACCACCACCTCCGGCACCGGCACGAACTCACGGTTGCCGCCGGAGGCGATCAGCGCACTGTTCGGCCCGTTCTTCACCACGATCTCGCCGATGCCGAACGCCTGCAGTCGCTCGACTGTCGCCTCCGGGCTCGGGTCGCCCCACAGCACGGCTTCGTCGTCATAGGTCGGCAGTGCGATGTCGACGCGCTTGAGCGCTTCCATGAACACAGCGCGGGTGCGGCTGAGATCGCCGCGCCAGCCGTGCGCCCGGAAATTGCCGTCGAAGGCGATCTTGACGCCCTGCTGGCGTGCCAGCTCGACCGCGGCAAGGAAGCGGCCGAGCCCCGTGTTCGAATAAAGCGACAGTGTGATGCCGGAGAAATAGATCAGCTTCGCCCGCATCAGGCCTTCGACGATGCGCGTCCAGTCGGCAAGCTCGAACAGATCGCGGGCCGGCGCCTCCTCGCGCCAATGATGCAGCTGCCGTTTTCCGTTCGGATCGGCATCGACCACGTAAAGGCCGGGAAGCCGGCC
>DAIUEP010000262.1:1434-6360 GCA_036845065.1 Xanthobacteraceae bacterium
GCCGCCGCTTCGAGGCTCTCTCCAGCACAGGCCGGGGCCCTTGGCAATCGAGGCGCTGCGGGCCGGGCCACGCGCCGCACCAGACACGGGACCAAGCCCCTTGGCGTCGGTCCGGGCAATGTTATATTGTTACAAAACGGCGATGCCGGGCGCCCGCCCCGGACGCTGGTTGTGGAGTGTCATGCCGACCCCGGTTCCACATCATCATCATCACCCCGATGGCGGCAGCCATCCGGCGGCCGCGCTTGCGCCGTCGATCCTGCGCATGGCCCTGATGGAACGGCTCGTCGCGGTGGCGGTGATGATCGCGGTGATCTGGGGGACGGTGCTGTGGGCGATGACGTGAGAAGGACGTGACGAGGACGGGGATGACGGTTGCCGCGCTCAAATTCAGCAATCTGACGCTTGGCTACGATCGCCATCCGGCCGTGCATCATCTCGACGGCACGGTTGCGTCCGGCGCCCTGATGGCGGTAGTTGGCCCGAACGGCGCCGGCAAGTCGACGTTGTTCAAAGGCATTGCGGGCCTGCTGCGCCCGCTCGCGGGCACGATCGAGCGCGGCGGGCTTGGTGTGCAGGACATCGCCTATCTGCCGCAGGCGGCCGAGATCGATCGCAGCTTCCCGATCAACATGTTCGACATGGTGGCGATGGGGCTGTGGCGGCATTCCGGGCTGTTCGGCAGCATCGGCCGCGCTGCGCGCCGCAGCATCGAGCAGGCGATCGCGGCGGTCGGCCTCACCGGCTTCGAGGATCGTGCCATCGGCACGCTCTCGGGCGGGCAGATGCAGCGCATGCTGTTCGCGCGGCTCCTGCTGCAGGATGCCCGCGTGATCGTGCTCGACGAGCCGTTCAACGCGGTCGATGCCAAGACCTCGGCCGACCTGTTCGATCTCGTGAAGCGCTGGCATGGCGAAGAGCGCACGGTGATCACGGCGATGCACGACCTCGACTTCGTCCGTGTGAATTTTCCGGAAACGCTGCTGCTCGCGCGTGAGCCGGTGGCGTGGGGCAAGACCCGCGAGGTGCTCACGGCCGAGAACCTCGCGACCGCGCGCCGCATGTGCGAGGCGTTCGACGAGCACGCGGCCGAATGCCTCGCGCCGCAGCCGGCGGCGTGACGCGCTGAGCTGCTGGGACACCGCCGATGTACGAGCTCCTTTTCGCCCCGTTCTCCGAGTTCGAGTTCATGCGCCGGGCGCTGGCCGGAACCATTGCGCTTGCGTTCGGCGCCGGGCCGATCGGCGTCTTCCTGATGCTGCGGCGCATGAGCCTCGTCGGCGACGCCATGGCGCATGCGATCCTGCCGGGCGCCGCGATCGGGTTTCTGTTTTCGGGCCTCAGTCTGTTCGCCATGACGGCGGGCGGGCTGATCGCGGGCTGCGTGGTCGCGCTGCTCACCGGCCTGGTGGCGCGGGTGACCGAGCTCAAGGAGGATGCCGCGCTTGCGACCTTCTATCTGCTTTCGCTCGCGCTCGGCGTCACCATCGTGTCGGTCAAGGGCACCAACATCGATCTCCTGCACGTGCTGTTCGGCTCGGTGCTGGCGCTCGACGACCAGGCCTTGCTGCTGATAGCCGTCAACGCCACGGTCACGCTGGTGGTGCTGGCGCTGATCTACCGGCCGCTGGTGATCGAATGCGTCGATCCGGGCTTCCTGCGCTCGGTCAGCCGCGCGGGCGGGCCGGCGCATCTCGCCTTCCTGGCGATGGTCGTGGTCAACCTGGTGTCGGGCTTCCACGCGCTCGGCACGCTCCTGGCGGTCGGCATCATGATGCTGCCGGCGGCGACCGCGCGGTTCTGGTCGCGCGACATCACGCTGATGATCACCATCGCGGCGGCGAGCGGGGTGGCGTCGGGCTATGTCGGGCTCCTCATCTCGTTCCACACCGGTGTGCCGTCGGGCCCGGCCATCATCCTGGTGGCAGGCGCGCTTTACGTGTTGTCGCTGCTGTTCGGACACGTCGGCGGCCTGGTCCGCCAAGCCCTGCCGCAGCGGCATCTCGAAGCGTGAGCAGGATCATGCTCAGCCGACGACACCTGCTCGCCGCGATCGTTGCGGTGCTCGTGGCCGGCGAGCCGGCCGCCGCGCAGGAGCGGCTCAAAGTGCTGGCGACGTTTTCGATCCTCGGCGACTTGGTTAAGAACGTCGGCGGTGACCGGGTCGAGGTGGCGGCGCTCGTCGGTCCGGACAGCGACGCGCACGTCTACGCGCCGTCGCCCGCGGATGCCCGCAAGATCGCCGACGCCAAAGTGGTGGTCACCAACGGGCTTGGGTTCGAGGGCTGGATGAGCCGGCTGGTGCGTGCATCCGGCAGCAAGGCGCCGATCATCGTCGCCACCAACGGCATCACGGTCCGCAAGGCGGCCGGTGCCCGCGGCGATGCCGATCCGCACGCCTGGCAGTCCGCCGCCAACGTCAAGGTCTATGTCGCCAATATCCGCGACGCCCTGACCGCCGCCGACCCGGCGGGCCGGGAGCTGTTCCAGGCCAATGCCGCCGCCTATATCGCCAAGCTCGATGGGCTCGACGCCGAGATCAAGTCGGCAGTCGCCGCCATTCCGGTCGATCGGCGTCGTATCATCAGCGGCCACGATGCCTTCGGCTATTTCCAGGAGGCCTACGGCATCGAATTCATCGCTCCGCAGGGCGTGTCGACGGAGGCGGAGCCGTCGGCGCGTGACGTCGCTCGCATCATCACCCAGATCAGGCAGCTCAAGATTCCCGCGGTGTTCCTGGAAAACGTCAGCGACCCGCGGCTGATGCAGCGGGTCGCGCAGGAGACCGGCGCGCGGATCGGCGGCAAGCTCTACTCCGACGCGCTCACCAGCAATAAGGGCGACGCCCCGACCTATCTCGACTTGATGCGGCACAATGCAAGAGAGCTGATCGCGGCGCTGGCACACTGATCTCGCGGAGCGAGGGGCCAAAGAAAAAAGCGCGGCCGCCTGAGGCAGCCGCGCTCTCTATGTTCAGCCGACCAACCTCAGTCGAGCGGCTCGACCTTGACGATCGAAGCGCCGTGGTTGCTGCCGACCCAGAAGGTCGGGCGCTCGGTCGTGTTGTCCACGAACATGCGGCGCATGTTGGTGTTGCGCGGTAGCTGATATTCGATCGCCGCTCCAGTCTTGGGATCAAGCCGCACAACCCGGTCGGTGGTCATGCCGCCGGTCCACAGCTCGCCGTTCTTGTCCCAGATCACATCATAGGGATGGGTGTGCCGGGTCGGCAGCGGAAACTCCTGCATCCGCTCCTCTTTGGTGTCGAACATCGTGATCTTGTTGCCGCGGTACTGCGCGAACCAGAAACGGTCCTGGTCGTCGATGCGGCCGCGGCGGTTGCGTGAGACCTGGGTGCCGGTCTGATAGACCGTATACTTCAGGGTCTTGGCGTCGATCTTGATCACGTGGTTCTTCTGGAAGTCGGTGACGAACGCGTTATTCTGAGAGTCCGCGCGCACGTCATAGATCGAGTAGCCCTGCCGGCCGCCGGGTAGCACGTTGAGCGGATCCATCTCCTCGAACTTGCCGGTGGCGAGGTCGATGCGGAACAGGGTCGAGGGGCCAGCATCGTTGACCCATAGCTTGCCGTCGACCTCCATCCGGTTGGTCACCATGTTGAGCTGGGAGTCGTCCTTCAGCCGCTCCGCCGGGATCTGCCAGTATTGGAAGCTCTCGGCCTTGCGATCAAACTTGGCGACCGCGCCCTGATACATCATGCCGACCCAGAGGTTCTTGTCCTTGTCGACGCTGAGGTCGAGGTTGCCTTCCGGGAAGCCCGGCCGGAACTGCTTCATCGCGAAGTCAGTGTGCTTGCCGGTCTTCGGATCGAGCTTGCCGAGGAACTGCTCGCCGAAGTTCGTGTACCAGACATCGCCATCGACCACGATCACGTCGTGCGGCTCGATCGTGTGCCGCGGCAGATCATATTCGGTGATGATGACGTTGGCGCTGCGCCCCTTCACGCGCGGCAAGGTCTTGAGCTCGTAGCTCCAGTTGTCGCCATGGCTCAGATTGATGGAGGCGAGGAATTCCGCCTGCTTGCGGAAGCGCTCCGGATTGGCGGCGCGCGACTGATCGACGCGCCGCTGCGGCTTCAATGGATTGCTCACCTGGGCGTAACTGTTCATGCGCGCAATCGTGGGCACGAAGGCGTCGGCATCATAGGACGACTTCATGATGCGCTCGTGCGTGTGACAGCTCACGCAGTTGATCAGGCTCAGCTTGTCGTCCTCGCTGCCGGGCATGCTCAGCATCCACTCGGCATTGGTGAGCTGGCGCGAGAGATTGCGGGTCTTGCGCAGCTTGACGTCGATCGACGTGGGTCCGCCGGCCGCGATCGTCGCTTCCTTCGGCCCGTCCAGGTCGAAGCCGACGGCGCGGGTGGTGATGGTGTATTTGCCGGGCGCCAGCCGGTCGGCGGGAATCGTGAAGCGGCCCTGGGCGTTGGTGATGACGCTGGTAGTAATGCTGGAATCCGCCCGCTTGGCGCTCACGACCACGCCTTCCATGGCACCTTCCTCGGCGGATGAGACCTGTCCGGTCAGCTGGGCGGCCGCGTGCGGCGATGCCAGGACCAGCGCCAGGGCGGCGGTGGAAATGCCCGACAGCCATTTTGCGATCATGGGGGATCCTCCTTGTTCAGCTTTTCGATTGTTAACGCGCTTCCTCTCGTCCGCGCGCCCGCTGGTGGCTCGCCGAGATCGGTCGGGAGCCTAGGGCCGCCGGGCGACGGGTGCAAGGCGGTGCGTCACTTTCGCCTTGGAATCCCCGGCGGCGCCCCTATGTTACGGCCGAAATGGAGCAATCGATGTCAGACAAGATTCCTGTGACGGTGCTGACCGGCTACCTCGGCGCCGGCAAGACCACGCTGCTCAACCGCATCCTGTCCGAGCCGCACGGGCAGAAATATGCCGTGATCGTCAA
>DAIUEP010000263.1:0-6263 GCA_036845065.1 Xanthobacteraceae bacterium
ACCTGCAGCCGATGGACCCGGTGACGCTCGGCCTGTGCTCGCAGATCGATCTCGATCTCGAAGTGCATCGCGCCGCGAAGGAAAAGCCGGTCGACCACACCGCGCATGGTGCCACGCTGCTGCCCGCCTCCGAGACCACGATAAGGCCGCGCGAGCCCGAGCCGGTGGAAGAGAAGAAACCGAGCGACGAGCTCAATGTCGACGCGGTGTTCGCCAAGCTCAAGCAGATCGGCGGCGCCAAGGCGTCGGAGGAGTAATAGCAACGGCACGACCTCTCCAACGTCATGCCCGCGCTTGTCGCGGGCATCCACGTCTTGCTTTGCGTGACACAACAAAGACGTGGTTGGCCGGGACGGAGCCCGGCCATGACGATGCTGTGAGTCATCGTCCAACACCGCTGGTATGATATCCTGGACGATAGCGAGTCGCAGGACTCGCGCGCCTACTCCATCGCACCGCGCGCGGTGCCCGCGATGGCGGCGAGATAGCGCGCCACCGATTTTGCCAGCACCTCCTTGGCGCCGGTCGCAATGACCCGGTCGAAGAAGTGGCCGTAGATCGTGTCGAATTGAAACGGCGCGAGCGCAGCCGCAATCCCCTCGACCTCGCGCGCCGAGAGCGGGATCAGGTTCGGATAGCTGCGCATGAAGCTTAAGAACTTGCGGTCGGGCGTCACCGTGGCGATGTCTGCTGAGAGAAGCGCGCCGCGGCCGCCCGCGCCTTGCACCCAATGCAGCATCGTGCCGCCGGGAAAGTGTCCGCCGCCGCGGATGAGTGTCACGCCTGGGAGAAGCGCAAGCGTATCGCCGTCCCAGAACGCAATCGCCTGATCGGGCCGCATCACCCACTGGCGATCGGCCGCGTGCAGATGCACCGGGCAATCGAAGGCGCGGCTCCAGTCCACCATCGTGGTGTAGAAATGCGGATGCGAGATCGCGATCGCCTTGAGGCCGCCGAGGCCCTTGATCACCGCGATGGTTGCGTCATCAATGAGCGAAATGCAGTCCCACAGGACGTTGCCGCCGGGCGTGACGACGAGGATCGCGCGCTGGCCGATCGCAAACGTCGGCAGCGTGCCGATGCCGATCAGGCCCGGCTCGTGCTGACGAAACGTATTGGCATGACGCGCCGCCAGCCGCTCGGGCGTGATCCAGCTCTGCCCCGAAGCCGGCACGTATTGCCGCTCCTCCTCGCAGATGACGCATAGCGCGGGCGGCTCGTCGCTCGGCGGATATTGCGTGCCGCAGGTGGTGCAGATGAAGGCGGGCACTTTGTTTTGCCTCACACCGCCTTGAGATGCGCGTCGCGGCGCTTGTAGAGCTCGTCATCGGCGTAGCCCATCGTCTCCGGCTTGCCGCGGCCGAGCATGACCTGGAAATACACCGGCTCGAGCGAATCGTTCTGGTAGCCGTGGATGACGCCGGCCGGACACGAGATGCATTCCCAGGGACCGAGCCGCGTGGTGATGCGCTTGCCACTCTCATCTTCCACAAAGACGTCGAGATAGCCCTGCAGCACGAAGAAGCATTCCTCGACCTCGTGAGTGTGGGCGGCGTTGCCCTGGCCGGGCGGCACGAACATGATCGAGAGCGTGAAGTTTCCAGCCGGGATCACGGTCGGATCGTTGTGCTTGCCGGAGCCGCCGGCGCCGATGAAGCGGTGCTGGGCGCGCTTGTAGCCCTCGATCTTGGCATCCTCGAACGCGGCCCAGTCGGGCTTCTTCTCCCGAAAGCGGCCGACATATTTGGCCATGATGTCCTCGATCGAAACGCCTTCGAGCTCGGGCGGACGCGGATGCCGGGCGACGCTCATGGGACTACTCCTGTGTGGCCGTAAACCTTGGGCTCCGTTCGGAGCTGATCGACTCTATTCGTCGCGCATGGGACGTCAACGAGGCCCGCGTGCTCATGGATGCCGCTGCCTTGAAATAATGCCGTGACGCACTCGGGCATCGATGGAACTCTGAGGCGTCTCGGCGATTATCGTCATAGTAAACCTGCGTTGATCTAGGGGATATTGCCGCGGGAGGCCGCCATGAATGACGCCGTCCATCAGCTGGTGCAGCTCATAATACAGGGACTGACCTGGGTTTTGCGTACGCTCGAAAAACTCTGGGTCTGGTCCATGGCCCAGATCACCGCCGCGTTCAGCATATCGTGGGACAATTTGCCGGCCTGGAAAGTCCTGGTCGCGTTGATCGCGATCGTGACACTGATCGTATTTCTCGTGCTCCTGGTGATGCGGGGCATGCACATGCTCCGTCATGTCGCGCATGCGTTCTGGACCATCGCCATGGCGGCGTTCAGCATTGTCGTGTTCGTTGTCGTTGCCGGATTGTTTTCACGCGGCTTCGTTTGGGTGATGGAAAGCGTGTGACCCGGCGAGGCTCGCGCCCGGCTACCGGTTCTGCACACCGAGCAGCACGCGCGCGCGTTCGACCACCGGCATCGGCGTGCGCAAGATCTCCTCGACCAGCGCCGCGATGGCGGCGGGTTCGGTCAGCTGGATCTCCATGTTGATGCGCTGCGTCTCGGCGATGAATTGCGGATCGGCGACGGTCGCCTTGAGCGCCGCGCGCAGCGCCGCAACGCGATCGGTGGGCGTGCCAGGTGGCGCGAGCAGCGGACGTCCATACGCCCAGGGCCCGAAGATCAGCCGGAACAGCGCGCGGTCGTCATCCTTGGTGGCGAGATCGTAGGCGTTCGGCACATCCGGAAATTCGGGATGCTTCTGCAACGCCATCTGCACCGGCACCGCGAGGCGTCCGGCCTTGAACGCGTCCCACACGTCGGTCTTGAGCGCGGAAACGAGGAGCCCGCAATGGCCATCGACCTCGCCGCGCTCGGCCGCGAGCCGCACCTCGGTCAGGCCCGGATAGCCGGTCACCACCTTGAAATTGATGCCGGCAAGAGGACCGAGCACCTTGGCGTCAATGGTGGAGCCCGACGACGGTCCGGTCGAGCCCACCACGATCTCGCGCTTCTTGAGATCGGCGAGCGTCTTGAGCTCCCTGTTCCAGAAGCCGCAGGTCGAGATTTCGGAATTGAGGCTGCCGAGCCACTGGAAGGTACGCGGATCGAACCGGGTCTTGCCCGGGTCGATCAAGGGCTCGGTGGTGTTGACCGGATTGATCATCCCGATCACCGAGCCATCCTTGGGGGCGGCTGCCGCGAGATGCGCGGTGGCATTGAGGGAGCCGGCGCCCGGCATGTGCTGGACCACGATGTTGGGGCTGCCCGGGATGTGTCGCCCGAGATGGCGGGTCAGCGTGCGCAGGTAGAGCTCGAAGGTCGAGCCCGGCGTATAGCCCACGACCGCCTGCACGGTGCGGCCGCGATAGAAGGCCGCGACCGCGTCCGATTGCGCGGCAGCCTCGCCCGCCAGCGCCCATTGCGCCGCCGCCAAAGCGATCAGGCCGCGCCTCCCCAAACTGCAGGCCGTCTTGCGCATTCGCTCTGGCATCGGCGCCTCCTCTCGCTGGCAAAGGCCGAAGACCCGTAACGATGCGTGATCGCGAGGCGGCGGACAAGTCTGCACAGGCCATCGTTTCGGCCTATCCGCGGCCATACTCTCGTGGCACCATGGTTAAAGGTCCAAAGGGAGGCAGGCATGCGCGCGCAGACCTCGCTGATGTCGTTCCTTGCAGCCGGCACCATCATGGCGCTGGCGCTCGCCGGTGGCGTTGCGGCGCCGACACTGCGTTACGCCGACCGCAGTCCGAATGCCATTCCGGTCGATACCGAGTTGGTGATCGCGGTCGATGTGTCGAACTCCATGGATCCTGAGGAGCAGGAGCTGCAGCGCGAGGGCTACATCGCAGGCCTCACCTCGCGCGAGTTCTTGACGGCGCTGCGCGACGGCACGCATGGCAAGGTGGCGGTGGCCTATTTCGAATGGGCGGGCCTCTACGACCAGAAGATCGTGATGCCGTGGCGCGTGATCGACGGCCCGGAATCGGCGGATGCGGTCGCCAGCGAGATTGCGCGCGCGCCCTACCGGCGCGCTCCGCGCACCTCGATCTTCGGCGCGCTGCAATTCGCCAAGCCCTTGTTCGATGCCTCAGGCTATGGCGGGCTGCGCCGCGTCATCGACGTCTCGGGCGACGGCGTCAACAACATGGGACCACCGGTCACCATGATGCGCGACGAGGTGCTCTCCGCCGGCATCACCATCAACGGCCTGCCGATCATGCTCAAGCGCGGGGTCGGCTACGGCATGTGGGAGATGCAGTTCGAGAACCTCGACGTCTATTACGAGGATTGCGTCGTCGGCGGACCGGGCTCGTTCGTCATCCCGATCAAGGAGCGCAGCCAGTTCAAGGAAGCAACGCGCCAGAAGCTGGTGCTCGAGATCGCCGGCCGCACGCCCGAGCGCCGCGTGATCCCGGCGCAGGCGAGGACGCCGCGGGTGTTTTGTTCGTGAGATCGTAGGATGGGTTGAGAGACGCAGCCCGGATGGAGCGCAGCGACATCCGGGCTACGGGTTTATTTTTCCCTCCGCTACCGCCACGTAGAACTCCCACGCGCGCAGCGGCTCATGCACGCGGTCGTCGCCGTGGCGGCGCGCGGCGTCTTCCGCCGAATAGAAGCGCGGCGTGAGGCCTGCGCTTGCGGCAAGAAGCTGGAGCTGCGCAGTCTCCTCCAGGAACAGCGCCTGCACGCAGGCATGCTCGATTGACTGTCCGACCGCGAGCATGCCGTTGGCGCGCAGGATGACGGCGCCGGCCTCACCGAGCGTCTCGACGATGCCGGCCGCACGCTCCGCGCTCGTGACCAGCACGGGCTCGCCGAACACCGGCACCACGTGACCGAGATTGGCGCCAAAGCCATGCGCGATGCGCAGCGGCTCGCCCGCGCACGCGAAGGCTGCAACATGGCGCGGATGCCCGCGTGCCATCGCCATGACATCGGGTCGACCGCGATAGACCGCGAGATGCATGGCGGCTTCGAGCGGCGGGCCGCCCTCGCCTGCCACTTGCCGGCCATCGGGATCGAGCTCGACCAGCTCCGCCTCGCTGACGAGGCCAAGAGCCTTGCGGGGGGTGATCAGGATGCGCTCCGCGCCCGCAATGCGCGCGCTGACATGGCCGAAGCCCTCGACGATGCGAAAATGCGTCAGCACCCGGCAGGCGGTGAGCACCTCGGCGCGCAGCTCCGGCGACGATGCAAATGCCATTCGTCTACTCGTCCTGTCCAATGCGCCCGAAAGCGTCCCACAGCCGGCTATGCGGTTCAAGCCACGGCCCTGCGGCGATCCCTCCAGGCAGATGCTTCGGGCAGATGCTGCGGATGCTGCGGATTGCCAGCTCCCGGGGTTCTGCCTATCCTTTTTGCCAAACCGGTCAGGAGCAAGCGCGTGCAGTTTCCAAAGAACGCCTGGTATGCCGCGATCTGGTCGAAGGACCTTGCCGATAAGCCGATCGCGCGCACGTTTCTGGGCGAGCCGGTCGTGCTCTATCGCGGCAAGAGCGGCAAGGCGGCCGCGCTCGAAGACCGTTGCTGCCATCGCGCCGCGCCGCTGTCGCTCGGCGAGGTCGAGGGCGACCACCTGCGCTGCGGCTATCACGGGCTCACCTTCGCGGCCGACGGAGCGTGCGTCGCGATCCCGAGCCAGGCGACGGTGCCGTCAGGCGCGCGCGTGCGTAGCTACCCGGTGGTGGAGCGCTGCAACACGGTCTGGATCTTCATGGGCGAGCCTGCGCGCGCGGACGCGAGCCGGATTGTCGAGCTGCCATGGCTTGACGATCCAGGCTGGACCGCGACGCCCGGCTACCTGCGCATCGACGCCAATGCGCAGCTTCTCGTCGACAACCTGCTCGACTACACGCACGTGGCACATCTTCATCGCGCCACCATCGCGGGCGACCCGCGCGAGGCGTCGACGCCGACCAAGACCGAGCGCCTCAACGACGGCGTGCGGGTCGGCCGCTGGATGATCGACTTCAAGCCGCCGCCTCTGTTCGCCAAGGTCGGCGGCTTCGACGGCAACGTGGATCGCTGGCAGCACGCCACCTGGCGGCCGCCCTCGATCGTGTACATGGACGTGGGCGCCGCGCGCACCGGCACCGGCGCGCCCGAAGGCGACCGCAGCCAAGGCATCTCGATCTGGTCGACACACCTGGTGACGCCGGAGAGCGAGACCTCGTGCCACTATCACTTCGGCTTCGCGCGCAACTTCAAGCTCGGCGACGCAGCGATGTCGAAACTGCTTTACGAGGGCTCCTACAACACCTTCCTGGAAGACAAGGTGATGCTGGAGGCGCA
>DAIUEP010000264.1:0-6132 GCA_036845065.1 Xanthobacteraceae bacterium
TTACAAAACCGCTGCTCTACCACTGAGCTAACCCGGCGCGCGCCTTGGCAGCGCTTGCAAGCCTGCTAGGCTCGTCGCTCCTAGCGCGCCTGTGCGCCGGTCGCAAGCAGAACGCGAGGCGGGCAAAGGTAGGCCAACTGCGGCCGTCGGAATCGGGACGCTAGCGGGTCACTATTCGAGATCCCGGCGTGATGCGGTCGCTCGGATAGACAATGACACGCTCTCCCGGTGCGAGACCTGTCGCAATCGCAGCAACGCGACCCGAACGCCTAAAGAGCGTCACCGTTCGCGCCTGCGCGCGTCCCTCCTCCAACACATAGAGGCTCCAGCTCTCGCCGCGGCGGAACAGGGCGCCTGCGGGCACGATCGTCGCGCTCTCCTGCATGAAGACCGTGATGCGGGCATCGACCTGAAAGCCATCACCAAGCTCGGCCCATCGGTCCGGAGGCGACGCGAAGTCGATGACGACGTTGACCCGCTGCTCCTCGACGCCGAGTGTCGAAACCTTGGTGAAGGCAGCAGGCTCGATCCGGCGCACGCGGCCGACGAGCGCGCCCTGGCCGCCCCAGTTCTCGATCGTCACCTCCGCGCCGGGCTTGATCTCGACCGCGTCCGTGCTGAGCACGTCGACCACGATTTCAAGATCGCCGGGATCGCCAATCTCCAGGATCGGCGTGCCCGGCTGGACGATGGTCTCGCTCTCCTGGGCAAGTTTCAGCACGACGCCAGCGACCGGCGCGGTCAGAGTCCAGCGCTCGAGCGGCGCCTTGTCCGCGTCGGTGTAGCGGGCAAGCAAAGCGCGCGCCTGGTCCAGCTCGTGTTCGGCGGCATGAAGCTGGAACTCGGCTGCGCGCAAATCGCGGTCGGCGACCCGCTTGGCAAGCTCGGTGCGCTCCAGCGCTTGCGCTGTCGTGGCGCCGCGTTCCATCAGCGCGCGGGTGCGGACAAGCTCGTTGTCGGCCTGTTCGGCCTGGGCGCGTGCGCGCTCAACCAGCGCCTTGGCGCGCTCGAGCGCAGCCTCGGCGGCGCCCAGCCGTTCCTCGGCCTCGCGCCGGCTGCGTGGATCGAGAAGTGGCGCAGGAGTAGGCAGGATCGTCGCCACCACGGCGCCGGCGTCCACACGGTCGCCGACCTTGAGGCTCACCCGGGTCAGCCGTCCGGCAAGCGGTGCGGCCATCACGTAGCGCTCGCGGATGCGGGTCTTGCCGTCCTCGTCCACTGTGGCGACGAAACGTGCGGTAGTCACCGTCGCGGTTTCCACCGGGATCGGCCGCGGCATGACCGACCAGGCGAGCAAGCCAACAGCCGCCACAAGGCTCAGAGCGGTGACGATGCGGCCGGTCGTGATGCGCATGTTTAATCCCTGGTCTTGAGAACTGCGACGAGATCGAGGCGGTCGATCCGGCGGCGTACCACGAAAGCACTCGCGGCGGCTGCAGCGACCACAACGAGGGCCGCCGCCGCAAACGTGCGGGGTGCGATCACCGCTGGAATCTCGAAGCTTTCGTTGGAATGGAAATGCGCGATCAGCGCGACGATGCCTTGCGAGGCTGCGATCCCGAGTGGCATACCCATGGCAATCTCAAGCATGAATTCGCCAAACAGAACGCGCGCGACCTCGGCGCGCGTAAAGCCAAGGACGCGCAGGCTGGCGAGCTCCCACGCGCGCTCCTGCAGCCCGATGCGCGCGCTGTTGTAGACGACGCCGACCGCAATGATCACCGCAAATGTGGTCAGGATGCCGGCGGTGACCAGGACAAGGGCGGCGATCTTGTCAATGAACGACGAGAGCGTCTGCGCTTTCATCGCGACCGACTCGATCACCGGCAGCTCCTTGAACCGCCGCGACAGCGCCGGCAGCGCCGAAGGCTCGGCGTAGATCGCGGCGGCCGACACCACCGCGCCTTCGCCCGTCAATCGATTGAGTGTGTCGATCTCCATATATGTCGCCATGCCGATGACTTCATCGACGCTGGCGCTCACCGGCAGGTCGCGCTTGCGGCGGCGGCCCTCCATGACCTCGATCGTCACCATGTCGCCGGGCACCACGCCAAGCCGCTCCGCCAGGCGGCGAGTGAGGGTGATCCCCTCTGGTGATACCTCGACCGGGCGTAACGCGCTGTCGTGAGGGCGGCGCAACTCGCTGCCGGCGGGCAGGCCGATCACTGACGTTAGATAAGTGCGGTGCTGCGCGCGCAGGCGCACCGGCACGATGCGCTGGCCCTCGACGGCCAGCACTCCCGGCAGGCGTGCGACGTCGCCGATGATCGCGCGATCGAGCGGATGCGGGAAGGTGACCATGACATTGCCGCGGTCGACCAGATTGAACTGAATGTCGATCATGTGATCGATGGCGTCGCGCCAGAACAGGCCCAGCACCACCATCGGGATGGCGAAGGCGATGCCGACTGTGGTCAGCGCGGTGCGCAGCGGGCGGCCCGTCATATTGCGCAGCATCATGACGGTCCGCGCGCGCATGGCTCGTCCGGACAGGAGCGTTTCGATCAAGGAGCGGCGAAAATGCAACGGTGCCGCCGGGCGCATCGCGACCGCCGGCGCCAGACGAACGATGCTCCGGAGCGCCGCGAGAACCCCGACCGACGCAGCTATCAGGCTTACCGCCGTGCCGACGATGGCGGCCCAAGGCGCAAGCTCGAAAGCGAGGCGCGGAAAGCGGAAGAAGCCGTGGTAGCTCGCGATCATCGCCTCGCCGAAGGCATATCCGCCCGCGATCCCGAGTGCCGAGCCGATGAGCACGATGACCACGACGAGCTTGAGGTAGTGCAGGACCAGCGGAGTGGTTGGAAAGCCGAGCGCCTTCAGCGCGGCAATCTGCTCGCGTTGCGCGGTCACCAGGCGACCGAGCGCGACATTGAGCAGGAACGCCGCGATGCCGAAGAAGATGAACGGGATGGTGATCGACATCACCTTCTGCTGGTTGAGCTCGTCTTCCAGGAATCGATTGGAAGGCTGGTCGCGCCGCTCGAGCGCGCCGACCGACCCGTAGGGCTCCAGCAACCGGTCGAGCTCGGCGATGACCGGCTTGGGGTCGGCGCCGGGCGCCAGCGACACGATGAGGTCATTGAAGGCGCCCTTCATGTCGAAGGCCGCCTCCGCGGCGCGACGATCGACCCACAGGATCGCATAGAGCCGGTCGTCCGGGATCGGCAGGCCGGGCTTCACCGCATAGACGTATTCCGGCGAGAGCGCGATGCCGGTGATGTGAAAGCGCTGCACGCGGCCATTGAGCAGCACGCGGATGTCGCTCCCGGGCGCTGCGTCATTGGCCTCTGCAAACGCTTCGTTGACCGCGACGCCGCTGGCGTCGCCGGGCGAGGGAGCGGCGCCGCGACGCAGATGCAGGCGCGCGAGCGGCTCATCGCCGCCTTGGCTGATCGACACCATCCGGGCCGAGACCGGCAAGGTGGAGGCCGGCCAGTCCACGATGACATCGCGCACGATGCGCGGCTCGACCGCGGCGACGCCAGGGATTTCGCCAAGCCGCGCCACGATCGAGAGCGGGGCGCGCTTGAGGGCGACAAAGATCTGCGGGAAACGCGCGTCGGCATAAAAGCGCTCGCGCTGCGATTGCAGCGAACCGTAAGTGGAGATCGCGGCGACGAACACGGCAACGCCGGCGGCCACCACGAGCGCAATCGTGATCACCTGACCACGCATGGCGGCGATGTCGCGCACGAGCTTGCGATCGAGCAGGCTCACCAGCGCACCTCATCGGGCGAAAGCCTTCGGGCGTTGCGTTCCTCGCCGACGATGCGACCGCCGCCCAGCCGCAGCACCCGGTCCGCCATGCCGGCGATGGCGGCGTTGTGGGTAATGACCACGGTGGTGGTACCGAGCTCTTCGTTGACCCGCGCGATCGCCGCCAGCACGATCTTGCCGGTGTCGTAGTCGAGGGCACCGGTGGGCTCGTCGCACAACAGCACGTCGGGCGATTTCACGATGGCGCGCGCGACCGCAACCCGCTGCTGCTCGCCGCCCGACAGCTGCGAGGGGAAGTGATCGAGCCGCTGCTCGAGGCTGACCAGCTTGAGCGCTTCGCGCGGGTCGAGCGGCTTGTCGGTGATCTCGCCGACCAGAGCCACGTTCTCGAGCACGGTCAGGCTCGGAATGAGATTGTAGAACTGAAACACAAAGCCGACGTGCTCGCGCCGATAGCGCGTGAGCTCGGCGTCGTCGGCCCCAACGAGGTTATGCTCGCGCCAGCGCGCCTCCCCGGAGGTCGGCGCGTCGAGCCCGCCCAGGATGTTGAGCAGGGTCGATTTGCCGGAGCCCGAAGGCCCCAACAGCACGACGAATTCGCGCTCGTAGATATCGAGATCGACATCGCGCAGCGCGTGCACCTCGACCTCGCCCATGACGTAGGTCTTGCGGAGGTTGCGGGCGCGAAAGACGGGGGTTGCGTGCTCGGCGACGGGCGGCATCGGCGACCTCGAGACCATGGCGATCCTTTCCGCTTTTCGCGCCCGAAGCCATTGATTTGGATCAGTCCTGGCGGTGGGGTCGAAAGCGGCTCGCTGGCCTTGGCAGCGCCCGCGAGGCTGTTAGTCTGTTGCGTATGGCCCGCTGCCTTGCCCTCATGGCGCCGCTGATCGCGGCGTTGGTCGCGCTTCCCGCCTTGGCCGACCCGGTCGAGGACTTCTACCGGGGCAAGCAGATCAGGATCGTCATCCGGGCGGCGCCGGGCGGCAACTACGATCTCTATTCGCGGCTTCTCGCGCGCCACATCGTGCGCTTCATCCCGGGCCGGCCGAGCGTCATTCCGGTCAACATGCCGGGCGGCAGCGGGCTCACCGCGCTCAATTACGTGGCCGACGTGCATCCGCGCGACGGCACCGTGCTCACCATGGTGACGCAGACTTTTCCGCTCGAGCAGGCGCTCGCGCTCAACGACAAGCTCAAGGTCGACATGCGCTCGCTCAACTGGATCGGCAACATGAGCGACGCCACCAGTTTCCTCCTGACCTCGCGCGCGTCGGCGACGCGCACCATCGAGGATGCGCGGCGGCGCGAGACCATCATCGGCGTGCCCTCGCTCGCCGATGCCTCGGCCTGGCTCACGCTCATCACCAACGGCACGCTCGGCACAAGGTTCAAGCTCGTGCCCGGCTACAACAGCGGGCCGGACATGAACCTCGCCATGGAGCGCGGCGAGATCGACGGCCGCGGCACCAGCAATCCGAAGGCGATGTTCGCGGGCGCGAGCGAGCGTGGGGCGGACGGGCGGCCGCTGTTCAACCTCATTCTGCAATGGGGCCTCAGGAAGAACCCGGACTATCCGGACGCGCCGCTCCTGAGCGATCTTGCCGCCAGTGCCGAGCAGAAGGTGGTGTTCGACTTCGTCGGGCGGGTGGCTTCGCTGGCGCGCCCGATCGCCACCAATGCGGATGTGCCGGCGGAGCGTGTTGCGGCGTTGCGGCGCGCCTTCAACGCCACCATGCGGGACCCGGAGTTCTTGATCGAGGCCGAGCGCCAGCTGATGGAGATCACGCCGATGGCGGGGGACGCGCTGGCGCAACTCGTCACCGACATCGTCAACGCGCCGAGCGCGGTGGTGGAGCAAGTGCGCCGGGCGGTGCGGTAGGCATTCACGACACGAATGTTCGACGGGCTTCTGGAACGGTGGGCACGGCGCTGCGTAGTGCCGTTGGCGAAACATGCGCACTTGGTCCGCGCCTTTGCCCACCCTACGGCGCCGTGCCTCCACCTATTCAATTGTCAAACAGCTATTGCGATCAGTGAATACATGAAGACAAACAAGATCGGCCCCTGTTCATGCGTTGGGCCGGGGGCGCCCTTTGGTCTTTGTCTTTTCGCTTCCCCCGAAATCGAGGGGGATGGCGCGCCGACAAGGCGCAGTGATCCAGATTGCTCTGGATCGGCCCGAAGGTGCGTAGCCTCCGGGCGGGCCCGGATCGCCGGGCCCTGGGCGTGAAACGTCACGCCCCGCGCCTTGCGGCGCGCCAACGCGGCATCTTCGGCTTACGCCTCAATCAGCGGTCGGGCCAGTCCAGGAGCTGTTTGTCCCTGGAGGGTTGTTCCCGAGGCCGCCCGTGGGCCGGGTTGCGTAAGTGCCTTCCCGCAGGTGCCGCTCCCGCTCCCCGCCTTCAAGAC
>DAIUEP010000265.1:0-6060 GCA_036845065.1 Xanthobacteraceae bacterium
GTGGGCCGGGTTGCGTAAGTGCCTTCCCGCAGGTGCCGCTCCCGCTCCCCGCCTTACGAACGCCTCCGGAAGGCGCCCCTCGAACACGGATCGGGATAGGCTCAGCATAATTACGCTACAAGTGAAGTCAAGAATATTTTCGCTAATGGTGAATAACGGATCGGCATGAGCGCAGCGCCGATGCAGCGTTTCAACCTCGCCGGAACATGCTCTAGTCGATCCAAAGCACAAACGGCGCGCTCAGCCCGATCAGCGCGGCCAGGAACACGATGCCGAATATCGTGCCCAAACGCCAGTACTCGGCCGTCGTAATATAGCCGCTGTTGGCATAGACCGGCGCCGGGCCAGTAGCGTAGGGCGTCAGCACGCCCATGAAGCCTTGCGTCAATCCCAGCATCACTGCGAGCTTTTCGAACGGGACGCCAGGCATGCTCAAGCCCAGTGTCAGCAGGATCGGCAGCATGGCCGTCGCGTGGGCGGTGAGGCTGGCAAAGAGGTAGTGCGAGAAGAAGTAGACGCAGACCAGACCGATGATGAACTGGTTGGGCGAGAAGGCGCCCATGGCCCCTCCAATCGTCCCCGCAAACCATCCGACAAAACCGGTCCGGCTGAGGCCATCCGCAAGCGCAACAAGTGTTGCGAGATATGTCAGCGTCCGCCACGCCTCGCGGTTGGCGACGACATCGTCCCATGTCACTACGCCCGCGAACAGCATGATCGACACGATGACCAGTGCGCCGGTGGTGGCATTGATGTAGGGGCCGCCAAAAATCCAAAGCACGATCGCGGCAACGCCCAAAAGCGCGACAGCCGCTTCACGCCCCGACAGCGGGCCCATGGCCGTGAGCTCCTGTCGCGCCCACGCCGGCGCCTCGCTGCTTCGCTTCACCGTCGGTGGATAGAGCACGTAAACCAGGAGAGGCAGAACGAGCAGCAGCGGAATGCCCGCCGGCGCAGCCGCGAGGAACCACCTCAGCCAGGTGATCTCCACATTGCCGGTCTTGCGGGCAAGTTCGACCGCCAGCAAATTCGGCGCAAGCGCGGTCAGGAACAGCGAGCTGGTGACGCAACTCGTCGCGAAAGCGGTCCAGAGCACATAGCCGCCGATCTTTCGCGCCGAAGGATCATGCGGCTTGGAATCATAAAGTGCGGGAAGGCCGCGGATGATCGGAAAGATCGTGCCGGCGCTGCGCGCCGTGTTCGAAGGGGTGAATGGCGCGATCACCACATCCGACAACATCACCGCATAGCCGAGGAGAAGCGTGCGGTCACCCATCGTCTTCACGAGCGAGAGCGCGATCCGTCGACCGAGACCGGTGCGGTCATAGGCCGTACCAAACATGAAGGCCGAGAAAGCCAACCAGACCGTGCCGTTGCTGAAGCCCGCGAGCGCCCACTCCAGCGCTCGATTGGGCGCGTTGAACCCCGGCGTCGACAATTCGGCCGGCCCGAACAAACTCCACGGCGCCAACGCCGCCACGATCGTGACGCCGATCAGTCCGATCGCGGGCCCGGGAAGCGGCTCAAGGATCAATCCAAGAACGATCCCGATGAAGATGGCGAAGAAGTACCAAGCGTGCTGAGCCAAGCCGTCGGGCGCAGGCATGAGCGCCAAAAGCGCCGCGACAACCAGCGGCGAGCCTCTCTTCAACCACTCTGTCACGTCCAGCCTCATGCCCGAGCCAAGCGAATGCGTCCGAAAGGATCGAGCTTAGCGCCAACACGCAGTCCCCGTCCCGAGCCGGCGAGCGGCCCGAACCGCCAGTTTCCACCGAAACGGAACGCCCAATATGATCTGGCGCAGAAATTCACGATTTGGACATCGCATCAGTGCATTGCATCATGCCCTGCCTGCCGAGGATCGATGAGGGGTTGAAGAATCACCGACTTACCGTCCATATGCATGCCCCCGAGCGGCCGGTGCGGCGACCCGCTCCTGCTGCTTTAAGTTTTCACGAGGTGCTCACGTGACGACTTCGATCGACCGACTGATCGCGCAGGAACTGGGTGTCCGGGAGGAGCAGGTCGCAGCCGCGGCCGCACTCATCGACGACGGCGCAACGGTGCCGTTCATTGCCCGCTATCGCAAGGAAGCCACCGGCGGGCTCGACGACGCGCAGCTGCGCACGCTCGACGAGCGGCTGCGCTACCTGCGCGAGCTCGAGGAGCGGCGCACCGTCATCATCAATTCGATCCGCGAGCAAGGCAAGCTCGACGACAAGCTCGAAGCCTTAATCCGCGCCGCCGACAGCAAGGGCCGGCTCGAAGACATCTATCTGCCGTTCAAGCCCAAGCGCCGCACCAAGGCCGAGATCGCCAAGGAGGCGGGGCTTGAGCCGCTCGCTGACCTCCTGCTCGCGGACGCCAAGAACGACCCGGCCGCCGTGGCCGCGCGTTATGTCGATGCCAAGAAGAACGTCGCCGACGCCAACGCCGCGCTCGAGGGCGCGCGCGCCATCCTGGTCGAGCGCTTTGCCGAGGACGCCGACCTGATCGGCTCGCTGCGCGAGGAGGTGTGGACGGCCGGCCGCCTCACCGCCAAGGTGCGCGACGGCAAGAAGGAAGCCGGCGCCAAGTTCGGCGACTATTTCGATTTCTCCGAGAACCTCGCCAAGGCGCCCTCGCACCGCATCCTCGCTTTGTTCCGCGCCCAGAAGGAAGAGATCATCGATATCGCGATCGAGTCGGAGAATCCGGCGACCGCCAGCCCGAACGGCACCAGCCCCTACGAGGAGCGCATCATGCGCCGTTTCAACATCAGCGATCGCGGGCGCCCGGCCGACAAGTGGCTCACCGACACCGCGCGGGCGGCCTGGCGCACCAAGATTGAGCCCCATCTCGGCGTCGATCTGCGCATGCGGCTGTGGCAGGCGGCCGAGCAGGAAGCGGTGCGGGTGTTCGCGACCAATCTGCGCGACCTCTTGCTCGCCGCGCCCGCCGGCGCGCGCGCCACCATGGGGCTCGATCCCGGCTACCGCACCGGCGTCAAGGTCGCGGTCGTCGACGCCACCGGCAAGGTGGTGGCGACCTCGGTAATCTATCCGCACGAGCCGAAGCAGCAGTGGAACGAAGCGCTCGCGATCCTCGGCAAGCTCGCCAAGCAGCACAAGGTCGAGCTGATCTCGATCGGCAACGGCACCGCCTCGCGCGAGACCGACAAGCTCGCGACCGAGCTGGTCAAGCTCCTGCCCGAGCAGAAGATGTCAAAGATCGTGGTGTCGGAGGCCGGCGCCTCGATCTATTCGGCGTCCGCCTTTGCGTCGGCGGAATTGCCCGAGCTTGACGTCACGCTGCGCGGCGCGGTGTCGATCGCGCGGCGGCTGCAGGATCCGCTTGCCGAGCTGGTCAAGATCGATCCGAAATCGATCGGCGTCGGCCAGTATCAGCACGATGTCAGCGAGAGCAAGCTCTCGCGCTCGCTCGATGCGGTGGTGGAAGACTGCGTGAACGCGGTCGGGGTCGATCTCAACACCGCCTCGGCGCCGCTGTTGGCGCGCGTCTCCGGGATAGGGTCGGGGCTCGCTCAGAACATCATCCTGCATCGCGACGAAAACGGCCCGTTCCGCTCGCGCAAGGCGCTCAAGAAGGTGCCGCGGCTCGGGCCCAAGGCATTCGAGCAATGCGCCGGCTTCCTGCGGATTCAAGGCGGCGAGGATCCGCTCGACGCCTCGGGCGTGCATCCGGAGGCCTATCCGGTGGTGCGCCGCATCATCGAGGCGGCCAAGACCGACATCAAAGGCCTGATCGGCAACGCCCCGGTGCTGCGCGGCCTGTCGCCGAAGGCCTTCGTCGATGGCAGCTTCGGCCTGCCGACCGTGACCGACATCCTGCGCGAGCTGGAGAAGCCCGGCCGCGATCCGCGCCCGGCCTTCAAGGCCGCCGTGTTCAAGGAGGGCGTCGAGACGCTCGACGACCTCAAGCTCGGCATGGTGCTGGAAGGCGCGGTGACCAACGTGGCGGCGTTCGGCGCCTTCGTCGACATCGGCGTCCATCAAGATGGGCTGGTGCACATCTCGGCGATGTCGAAGACTTTCATCAAGGACCCGCGCGCGGTGGTGAAGCCGGGCGACATCGTGCGCGTCAAGGTGCTCGAGGTCGACAAGCCAAGAAAGCGCATCGCGCTGACGCTGCGGCTCGACGACGAGGTCGGCGCCAAGGCGGATCGCGCCGGCGCGCCACGCAAGGACGAAGGCCATGCGCAGCCGCGTGCACCGGCGCGCAGTGCCCAGCCCACGCGCGAGCAGCCGGGCAACGGCGCGCTCGCCGATGCGCTGCGCCGGGCGGGGTTTGCGGAGAAGCGGAAATAGTGGGCAGCCTGGCCGAGCCGTTGCCGTAGCCCGGATGGAGCGATAGCGACATCCGGGGCGAGCTGCGTGTGCCGCCGCGCTCATGCGGGCTGTTTTCTTGTGCTTCCATTGACACAGATCAACAGGCTGGTTGTCTGACGCGATAGTTATTACCTAGGCGCGCGTTCGCCATCATCGCCGATCGGCGTGATGCACGGCAAGCGCCGCACCATTGACACATATCGCCTTCGTTCAAGTCCGCGCGCCGCGCAACGTCGCGGCGATGACTCATTGGGAGGATTTCATGACCGCGCTCAACACGCTCACTCTCACGACCATTTCGGCGCTGCTCCTGGGGTTTGCCCTGCCGGCGACCGACGCGCTCGCTCAACAAAAGACCCTCAAGGAGCAACTGGTCGGAACCTGGACGATTGTTTCTGTCGAAACGACCAACGCCGACGGCAGCAAGCTCCTGCCATTCGGTGCGAATCCGAAGGGCATGACCGTTTTCGATGCGACCGGTCGTTACGTCGTATTTCTTATCACGCCGGACTTGCCCAAGATCACGTCCAACAACCGACTGTCGGCAACTGCCGACGAGAACAAGGCGGTGGTGCAGGGCAGCCTGACGACCTACGGGACCTACACCGTCGACGAAGCCACGAAAACGATCATTCAGCATATCGAGGCGAGCACGTTCCCGAACTGGAGCGGCCAGGATCAGAAGCGGCCGATCAACAAGCTCACCGCTGACGAGCTGGTCTTTACCAATCCCGCGCCGACCACCGGCGCCGGTTCGACCGTCCTGACCTACAGGCGCGCCAAATAGCTGGCCGTGCAAAGCGCATCTTTGTCAGCACGACCCGCTGCTTGGTGCACGAGGTCGCGTAGCACCGTGACCACATCATGATCGCACAAGCCCGCCGCACATCGTTGGGCGCTCGAAGATTCAAAGGAGAGTTCCATGACCAAGACATTCCATACGTCAGCCGTCGTGGTCGCCGCTGCACTGGCGTTTGGCGCGATGGTTTTCGACACACGCAGCGCCACGGCCGCCGAGATCAAGGTCATGGCCCCCGGCGGAATGCGGGGTGCTCTAGAGGAGCTTGCTCCGCAGTTTGAACGCACGACGGGCCATCGGGTCATCATGGACCTCGGCATCAGCGGCCCGCTCAAGCGAAAGATCGAAGCCGGCGAGGCTTTCGGCGTCGCAATCCTCCCGTCTGCCCTGATTGATGACCTGATCAAGCAAGGCAAGGTCGCGGCGAACACGCGTGCTGCGTTCGCCCGTAGCGGCTTGGGCATCGGCGTGCGCAAAGGCGCAGCAAAGCCGGACATCACCTCGGTTGACGCATTCAAGCGCACATTGCTCAACGCAAAATCGGTCGGCTATCAGCCGGAATCCGAGCCTGGAATCCAGTTTCTCGAGGTGCTGGATCGTCTCGGGATCGCCCAGGATATGCGGCCCAAACTGAAAGGCTATTTCCAGACCGACCAAATGGCGCGTGCTCGGGAACAGGGCGAAGTGGAGATGACCGTCTCATCGATTGGGACGGTCGTGTCCGATCCCACGGCCGACTTGGTGGGCGGCTTCCCGCGGGAGGTTCAGCGCACCATCGATTTCACAGCCGGCGTCAGCGCAACCACGAAGGAGCCGGCTGCCGCCAGGGCCCTCCTACAATTCCTCATGTCGCCCGATGCGACGCCGGTGTTCAAAGCCAAGGGCTTCGAGCGCGGCTGAGGCGGACAGCGGGTGCGGCGACCACGCCGCACC
>DAIUEP010000266.1:0-5981 GCA_036845065.1 Xanthobacteraceae bacterium
CAAGCCATGCCGATCTCCTGGCCGCCGCCGATGCGCATGCCGTTGACGCGGCAGACCACCGGCTTGTCGCAACCGAGAATCGCGGACACCATGTCGTTGAACAGCCGCATGTAGCCGCGGTATTCCTGCGGATTGCCGGCGTAGTACTCGGCATATTCCTTGGTGTTGCCGCCGGTGCAGAACGCCTTGTCGCCGGCGCCCGTAAAGACCACCGCCACGACGTCGCGGGCGGCACTCGCCTCGCGGAACGCCAGGATGGCGCCCTTCACCATCTCGGTGGTGTAGGAGTTGAACTGCGCCGGGTTGTCGAGCGTGATCCAGACATTGAACAGGCCGGCAACTGGCTTGCCGTCATTGCCGAGCACCGGCCGTTTCTCGAAGCGAACACCTCCGCTCGCGGCCTTGCGCACCTGTTCGGGAACCAGCGTGTGCTCCCTGTCTGCTGCCTTGTCGCCGACGACCCGGACCGCTTCTGCGCTCATGACGCTGCCCCTTCAATGTGTCGGTACCAGCACCGCCCGGCGCTTGAGCTCGCCGTGGTGGGCAGCCTCGAACACGCGGTTGATGTCGCTCAGCGGAAACTTCTCGACGAACGGCGAGACCCGCACGCGGCCGGTGAGAACGAGGTCGAGCGCAGCCGGATAGAGCTCGGGCGGGCAGCCCCAGTTGCCGAGCGCGCGCGCGTGGTAGGCCATCAGGTTCGAAAGCCGCACCTCAACCTTGTCCATGGTGAAGCCGACCACGCACAAGGTCGCGCCGTGATTGATCAGGCTGAAGGCCATCTCCTGCCCGGCGCGGCTGCCGGAGCACTCGAAGATGATCCATTCTGACTGGCGTAGACCCAACTCTTTGACGAAGGCCTGGATCGCCGCCTTGAGATCGCGCGGTGACATCTTTTGCGCATTGAACGTGATCGCTGCGCCTTGATGCGCAATGCTGTCGAGCTTGGCTTGATTGACGTCGATCGCGATCACGGTGCCGCCGAGCGCATTGGCGATCTGCACCGCATAGCCGCCGACGCCACCGACACCGTTGACGATCACGACATCACCCGGGCTCACGCCGGCCTGGATGACAGCCTGGTATGGCGTCGTGACCGCGTCGGCGATCACGGACACGTCGGCAAGCTCGATGCCGGCCGCATGCAGGCGTTCTTCGTCGACCGCGCACAGACCCTGCGCCGGCACCACGATATGGGTCGCAAATCCGCCGTGGATGTCGTTGCCCGGCATCTTCTGGTTGGGACAGATGGTCGACTTGCCGCGGCGGCAGGCGTCGCAGGTGCCGCACGGGATGACGGCCGGCACGATCACCGCCCGGTCGGTCCACCAGATCGCATCCGCCCCGGTATCGACCACGCGTCCGCTGATCTCGTGTCCGAGCGTCAGCGGCAGCTCATGCTTGGTGCGCACGCCATCGTAGTAGTAGCCAAGATCGGTGTGGCAGACGCCGCAGCCGGCGATCTCGACGACAACTTCGCCGGGGCCCGGAGGAAACGGATCGAACTCGGCCGCAACGAGCGGCTTGCCTTGCCCGGTCATCATCCATCTGATTGCGGTCTGGGCCATCGGCGACCTCCCCGCCCTGCTGGTCCCGCTTTTTTCGTGCGCCCCGGGACACGCTGCCTTGACTTTTCGCAAGTCGGTTGACGGAGCAAATACAGTAAATTGGTACGACATTGCTTGATTTCGGTCAAACCTCCGCGGACACAGTCGGGAGAGGCTGACAACAAAGAGTTTTCACGGGTTCCGCTCAAGCACGGGAGGGCCAGATGCCGAACGCCGAAAGTCTCTCGGTCGCGATCATCGGAAGCGGGGGCGCCGGCGCACTCACCGCCGGCAATATGCTGCTCGAGGCCGCGTGCGCGGCCGGCTGGCACGGCCTGATGACGCGCACCGTCGGGCCGCAGATTCGCGGCGGCGAGGCCGCCGCGCTCATTCGCCTGGCGACTCACCCGATCGACTGCATGGCCGACCGGTTCGATCTGATGATCGGCATCGACTGGCTCAATGCCAACCGGTTCGGCGCCGAGATCGAAGTCGCAGCAAGCAGCCTGATCGTCAGCGATCCGCGCGGCGGCGATCTGCCAACCGTTGTAACCCGTGCGGGCGCGCGCGTCGTCGAGCTTCCGCTCAAGGAGATGGCCAAGGAGATCCCCGGCGGCCGTCCCAACATGATCGCGCTCGGAATTGCCGCCCGCCTCCTCGGCCTGGGCGAGGAGCCGCTGATCCGGGTGATTACGAAGCAGCTGGCGAGCAAAGGCCAGGGCGCGATCGACGCCAGCTGCGCCGGGCTGAAGGCAGGATTCGCCGCGGCAGCGAACCTCGACTTCGGCGTGACGCTCGCTTCGCCCAAGCCGAGCACCGCAAAACGCTGGCTGGTCTCCGGCAACGAGACGACCGGCCTCGGCGCCATCCGCGGCGGCGTAAGGTTCGCGGCCGCCTATCCGATCACGCCGGCCTCCGAAATCCTGGAGTGGCTCGCTCCCAATCTGGCGAAGGTGGGCGGCTCGCTGTTCCAGGCCGAAGACGAGCTCGCCGCCATCAACATGATCATCGGCGCCTCGTATGGCGGCACGCCGGCGCTCACCGCCACCTCCGGTCCCGGGCTCTCGCTGATGATCGAAGCGCTCGGGCTCGCCACTGCGGCCGAAGTCCCGATCGTGGTCATCGACGTCATGCGGGCGGGCCCGTCTACCGGAATTCCCACCAAGTCCGAGCAGGCCGACCTCAACATCGCGGTCTACGGGCTGCACGGCGACGCTCCGCATCTCGTCGTCGCGCCGCAATCGGTCAGCGACTGCCTGTTCACGACCCAGTGGGCGGTCTATCTCGCGGAAGCACTGCAGACGTCCGCGATCGTGCTCTCCGATCAATTTGTCGGGCAGGCCGTCGCGGCGATCGACCGCCCGGCCGATGTCGCATTCATCGGCCAGCGCGCTCGCGCCACCGAGATTGCCGGCACCTATCAGCGTTACGCGATCGCAGCCGGCGGCGTCTCGCCGATGGCGATTCCCGGCACGCGCGGCGGCCAATACACCGCCGATGGGCTGACGCACAATGAACGCGGCACGCCGACCAGCAGCGAAAACGATCACAGCCGGCAGCTCGACAAGCGCCGCAGCAAGCTCGACTCGTTCGCCTATGGCGATCACTGGGCCACGATCGAGGGCGATGGCGATCTCGCGGTGATCACCTGGGGCTCGCTCACCGGCGCGGTACGCGAAGCGATCGACCGCTTGCGTCACAGCGGCATGAACCTGCGCCTGATCGCGCCGCGCCTCCTGCTGCCGATACAGCCCGAGCGCCTCAAGGCGGCGCTCGCCGGGGTCAAGCGCGCCTTGGTGGTCGAGCAGTCGCATGGCGCGCAGTTTCACCGGTATCTGCGCGCCCACTACGACCTGCCGTCGGACGTGCGGGTGCTCAATCGCCCGGGGCCGCTGCCGATCCGGCCAAGCGAAATCGTTGAGGCGATCATGGGATGGAGGACATGATGTCCAGTATCGAACCGCGGCTCGCTTGCAAGCCGGCCGACTATAAATCCAACGTCAACCCGATCTGGTGCCCGGGCTGCGGCGACTATCACGTGCTGATGTCGTTCACGCGCGCCTTCGCCCAGCTCGGCCTCGCGCCCGAGAACACCGTGGTGGTGTCAGGCATCGGCTGCTCGTCGCGCATCCCCGCCTACACCAATTGCTACGGCTTCCATGGCGTGCACGGACGTTCGCTGGCGCTCGCCACTGGGCTCAAGGTCTCGCGTCCGGATCTGACCGTCGTGGTGGCGAGTGGCGACGGCGACGGCTATTCCATCGGCGGCAATCACTTCCTGCATGCCTGCCGCCGCAACATCGACATGACCTACGTGGTCATGGACAACCGGGTTTACGGCATGACCAAGGGGCAGCCCTCGCCCACGACCGAACCCGATTTCGACACCGCGCTGTCGCCTGGCGGCACAGGCTTGAGCCCGTTCCATCCGCTGGTGATCGCGCTCGCCTCAGGCGCGAATTTCGTGGCGCGTGCCTTCTCGGGCGAGCCCAACGAGACGGCGAATATCCTGGTCGAGGCGATCAAGCATCCGGGCTTCTCGTTCGTGGAGATCCTGAGCCCCTGCGTCACCTTCCGCCCCGACGAGCGGGACTGGAAGAGCCAGGTCCATCCGGCGCCGGTCGGCCCCACCAGCGATCCCGCCAAGGCGGCGCGGCGGATCATGACGGACGACGGTTTCAACATCGGCATCCTCTATCGCGGCGCGCGCGCACCTTATCGTCCGAAGATCGCCAACGCGACCGTCGACCTTGCCGAGCTCGAGAAGGACTTTGAGCTATGAGCAAAGCACCTCCCATCACCAATGTCAGCGACCTGATGGCGATCGCGTATCAGATCGAGGCCGACGCGGTGCAGCGCTATACCGTGCTCGCCGAGCAGATGGAGACCCACAACAATCCCGAGCTGGTCAAGGTGTTCCGGGACCTGGCGCGGGCCGAGGGCCTCCACGCCGAAGAGATCCGCAAGCTCGCCGGCGACGAGGATATCGCGCAACGCGCCGAAGCCCTGCGCGGCTGGTCGCGCGGCGACAGCCCGGAGGAGGTCGATCTCGGCGCGGCGCACTATCTCATGACGCCATGGCACGCGCTGCAACTGTCCTTGGTGGGCGAGAAGCGCGCGCTCGACTTCTTCACCTCGATTGTGGAAACCACCAAGGATCCCAAAGTCAAGGAGATGGCATCGGAGTTCGTCGAGGAGGAAGCCGAGCACGTCAATCTGGTCTACCGGCTCCTGCGCAAGTATCCGAAGCCCTCCGATTCATGGTCCGATGACCCCGATACGCCGCTGGCGCAGGGCTGACCCGTGCAGGCCCTGTTCGATCTCACCGGCAAGGTCGCGCTCGTCACCGGCGCGTCAAGCGGGCTTGGGCTCCACTTCGCCGAAGTACTGGCGGAGAACGGCGCATCGGTCGCACTGGTGGCGCGGCGCCTGGAACGGCTGAGCGGCTTGGCGTCACGCATAGAGAAGGCCGGTGGCCGCGCCACAGCGATACCTGCAGACGTCAATGATCGCAGCGAGATGGGGCGCGCCTTTGACGCTGCCGAGAACACGCTCGGGACCGTCGACATTCTGGTCAACAATGCCGGCGTCGTGCACGCGCACCGGATCACGGACCTGCCACCGGAGGAATGGCGGCGGGTGCTCGCCACCAATCTCGACGCGGTGTTCTACTGGTCGCAGGAAGCGGCACGCCGCTTGATCGCGGCCGGCAAGGGCGGCGCCATCGTCAATATCGCGTCAATCGCAGGCTTCGGCGTGAGCAAGGGTGTTGCGGCCTACGCGGTGGCGAAGGCCGGGGTCGTCCAGCTCACCAAGGCGCTCGGGCTCGAGCTTGCCGCCAAGGGGATCCGCGTCAACGCCATCGCGCCGGGCTGGATCGTCACCGATCTCAATCGCGATTATCTGGCCAGCGATCGCGGCATGGCTCTCAAGCGCGACATCCCGCTTGGCCGGTTCGGCGAGGAGCGCGATCTCACCGGCGTGCTGCTGCTGCTCGCGTCGGACGCCGGTCGCTACATGACCGGCACGACGGTCGTGGTCGACGGCGGCCAGATCGTCGGCATGCGAGGTTGAGCCCTGCAGGTTGACCGAGGTCAAGGCGCGCATGGAGGCTTTTTCATCTCCTTTTAAGTATGAGCGCCGACACCGCCATCCGCATCGCCGCGTTCCTCGACAGCCATCATGTCATGTCGCTGGCGACGGTGGGGCCCGCCGGCCCCCATGCCGCCAACGTGTTCTACGCGCGCGATGCCTTTGCGCTCGTTTGGATGTCAGAGCCGAAAAGCCGGCATTCGCTCGAGCTTGCCGAGGACGGCCGCGTCGCCGCCACGGTTGCACCCGACTACACCGACTTCGGCGACATTCGCGGCGTGCAGGTGTCCGGTCGCGCGCATGTCGTCACTGATGCATCGGACAGCGCCAAGGCGCGCGCGC
>DAIUEP010000267.1:0-3821 GCA_036845065.1 Xanthobacteraceae bacterium
CGCATCACGACGATTCGGGCCTTGCCGGCGGGCGGCGCTCCAATCGATGCCAGCGAGGCGATAGGCGGACCGCTCTGGGTAGTGGCGCAGCCGGTGAGCGCCGCTCCAGCCAGCATCACTGCCATCATGCGGCCGACCAAGCCCAGTTTCGGTTGAAAAAGAAATGTCGCCACGCCAGCCCCCTGGATACAGCAATAGGTAGGACCTATAGCACGAGCTGCAGCCTATGATTGTGGCCTGGGAAACACAGTGCGCGGCAAATCTGCACGCGCGAAGGATACCGGCGGCAGCGGGCGCCTGCGCGCCCCAGCTCGGATAGCGCTTCGCTCCTGCGGGCTTCTTGCTAACATTCCGACCCGCAACAGGTCCGCGCGCATGGACGAGCAGGGCGCTCCACAGCCTGAGATCATCCGCCGCCATTCGCTCGCGGTGCGGCTCACGCATTGGATCAACGTCTTGTGCCTCGCGCTCCTCTTGATGAGCGGGCTTGCGATCTTCAACGCGCATCCGCTGCTCTATTGGGGCCATACCGGCCATCGCGGCATGCCGTTCCTGCTCGGCATCGGCTCCAAGACCGACAATGGCCGTGCGGTCGGCATCACCCGCATCGCCGACGTCGATTTCGACACGACCGGTGTACTTGGTGTCTCCTATGATGCTGACGGGCGCGCGTTGCGGCGGGCGTTTCCGCCCTGGCTGACGCTGCCGTCGAATGCCGGGCTTGCGCTGGCGCGCGACTGGCACTTCCTCCTCGCCTGGCTGTTCGTGCTCAATGGCGCGGTCTATCTCGGCTTCGGCCTCCTGAGTGGCCATGTCCGGCGCAACCTGCTGCCGGGTGTTGATCAGCTTCGGGTGCGCCATATCGCCGGCGTGATCTGGAACCACATGCGCCTCCGCTTCCCGCGCGGCGAGGCTGACCGGCGCTACAATGTCCTGCAGAAATTCGCCTACCTCCTGGTCGTGTTCGGCCTCCTGCCCGTGATGGTGCTCTCAGGGCTGACCATGTCGCCGGCGGTGACGGCGGCGGCGCCTATTCTGTTCGATCTGTTCGGTGGCCGGCAGTCGGCGCGCACCATTCATTTCGTCACTGCTAACCTGCTGGTGCTGTTCGTGCTGGTGCACATTCTGCAGGTGCTGCTCGCAGGCGCCTTCAACCGCATGCGCGCGATGATCACCGGCCGCTATGTCATCCGCCCGGAGCGTACGCCATGAAACGTCTCTCCCGTCGCAAGCTGCTCACCGCCGGCGCGGCCACGGCCGGCAGCGCGCTGCTCACCGGCTGTGACGACGTCGCTAGCGCCCCGCCATTTCGCGCCGCGCTCGATCTCGGAGAAATGCTGTCGATGCGGCTGCAGCGCCTGCTGCTCGCCCGCCAGCCGCTGGTGCGTGAATATGCGGCCGAGCTGATCTCGCCCGACTTTCCGCCCAACGGCACCGAGATGCCGGCGGGCTTTGCCTATTTCGAGCTGATGATCTCGCAGTTCGCGCGCTGGCGCCTTACGGTCGATGGCCTGGTCGACAACCCGCTATCCCTGTCGCTCGATGAGCTCAAGGCGATGCCGGCGCGCACCCAGGTCACCCAGCACAATTGCGACGAGGGCTGGACCGCGATCGGGCAGTGGACCGGAGTGCCGCTCGCGCAGCTGCTGCGCCAGGCCGGGCTCAAACAAGAGGCGCGCTACATCGTCTTCCATTGCCTCGACGAGATGGTGCGCGCGCCGGATCGCAGCGGATTCTACTACGAAAGCATCGATCTGTTCGACGCCTTCCACGCCCAGACCATCCTGGCCTACGAGATGAACGGCAACGCGCTGCCGGTGCGCCATGGCGCGCCGCTGCGGCTGCGGGTCGAGCGCCATGTCGGCTACAAGCACGCCAAGTTCATCACCCGGATCGAGGCGGTCGAGCGGCTCGACCGCATCGGCCGCGGCAAGGGTGGCTTCTGGGAAGACCGCGGCTATCAGTGGTACGGCGGGATTTAGGTAGCTTCCCCGCTTATTCGAACAGGAGCTTCTTGACCCGCCACTGCAGGAATTCCTCGAACAGCGCTTTCTGCCATTCGGGCTGGGCGTCGGAGGCCGCAGGGGCGGTCTCTTTGTCGCCGGCTGCCTCGGCGGGCGCCGACGAGGGTCGCTCTTGCGCCCGGGCCGCCTTGCTCTGCTCCGAGCGCTCTGCGGAATTGCCTCTCCGCCTGCGCGCAGGCGCCGGTTCACTTGCGTTCGGCTCGCGCGCTTCGGTGCTGGGGCTCGTTGTGCTCGAGCCCGACAGGGCGCTGAACGTCGCCGCGAACCACGCCTTGATTGATGATTCATTCTCCGCTGGCGGCGTGACCTCGGCCGGCGTGGTGCGCGATGCGGTTGCGGTGCGCGTTGCACTCGACGGCGTGGCGCGCGCTATACCTGATGGCCTGGTGCGCGAAGCGCCACCCAGTCGCTTGAGGTACCAGCAGCGTTGCTTCGTCGCCTGGTTAATGCGGTAGTGCCAATGAGTGCCGGGGCCTGATTCCCGATTGGGACTAGCGAGGCAACCGGCTGCGAATGCACTGTCGTTGGTGGTGATTGCAAATAAACCGACGAGGAAGACAATCGCTGCGCCGATGGGTGAACCGTTCTTCTTCAACATTGAGCAACTCCCTTCAACGCCTTTCGCCAATGCTCGAATGCCTGAATCTTTTTGCACTCCGTTGACGATCTCATTGATCCACGAAGGTTTTTCGACTGCGAATGGGGCTGCAGTGCGCTACAAATTAGGCGATTCACATTGCTCAAGCCGCGAAAATGCCTGACAGGTTACCGTGCGCGAGTTCCGAAGACGGTAGATTGATGTGGGCTCGTGTAGTTGAGGAAATTTCTTTGCAATCGCATCAAGCCGCTAAGCAGCGTCTTGTGAAATTCACTGTATGAATGGCGCGCGCGAATTTGTCCGCGATGCGCTCAAGCGCGCCGTGGCTTGCGTCGGCGCACCCGCGCTTTCCGTTCGAGCACCGCGCAGACCGCGGCGGTGTCGTGTGCGCCGTGGCCGCTCGCAAGCGCTGCGGCGTAGACCGGCTTCGTCGCTGCAAACAGCGGCACCGGGCAGCCGAGCTTCTTTGCAAAGTCACCGATCACCGCCATGTCCTTCTGCCAGATCTTGAGCTTCATGGTGGCGTCGTCATAGCGGCCCTTCACCATCATGGGCGCGCGCAGCTCAAACACGCGCGAATTGCCGGCGCCGGCCGTGACCATGTCGTGGACGACCTGCGGGTCGAGCCCGGCCTTCATGCCGAGCACCATCGCTTCCGCCGAGGCGACGTTGTTGATCGCAACCAGCAGGTTGGCGACGTATTTCATGCGGCTGCCGTTGCCAAAGACGCCGAGGTCGTGGGTCGCGCGTGAGATATCGGCAAACAGCGGACGCACGCGGCGGATCGCCTTCGGGTCGCCGCTGGCGTAGATGATGATGTCCTTGACGCGCGCTTGCGCGCCGGTGCCGCTTACCGGACAGTCGAGCATGACGTGGCCGGCCTTGGCGAGTGCACGCTCGGCCTTGAGCTTGTCATCGAGCGCGAAGGTGCTCGCCTCGATCACCACGCGCGCTGATACCTTGGCGGCGATGATTGCCTTGACGGTGTCGTGCAAGGCGCGCGGGCTGGGCAGGCTGGTGATGATCACTGGCGCTTCGACGGCGACCGCGGCGGCGCCGTCCACGGTCTCGACGCCTGCCTTGGCCAGCGCACGCCGTCGCTTGGGATCGAGATCGTAGCCGATCACGCGCCAGCCGGCGACCGCGAGGTTCTGCGCGAACGATCCGCCCATGATGCCGAGGCCGATGACCCCGACCGT
>DAIUEP010000267.1:3921-5974 GCA_036845065.1 Xanthobacteraceae bacterium
ATGAAAGTCGGGGTCGCCGGTCTTGGCATGATGGGCGCGGCGATCGCGCAGCGGCTGATCGAGGTCGGCCACACGGTAACGGTCTGGAACCGCACGCCCGACAAGGTGAAGCCGGTCGTTGCGGCGGGCGCAATGGCGGCGGCGACGCCGGCCGCGCTTGCGGACGCCTGCGAGGTCATCATCACTATTCTCACCGATGCGGCGGCGATCGACGCGGTCTATGGCGGTCCCGACGGTCTCCTGGCCTCGGCCATGCGCGACAAGCTCTTTATCGAGATGAGCACGGTACAGCCGGCGACCGAGCTGGCGCTCGCCGACAAGGTGCGCGGCAAGGGCGCCGCCTTCGTCGAATGCCCGGTCGGCGGTACCACCGGTCCAGCGCGGCAGGGCCAGCTCATCGGGCTTCTCGGTGCCGCTCCGGCCGACGCCGAGCGTGCCCAGGTTCTGTTGCGGCAGCTCTGCCGCCGCATCGAGCATTGCGGGCCGGTCGGCGCCGGCTCGACCATGAAGCTTGCGATCAATTTGCCGCTGATGGTGTCTTGGCAGGCGTTCGGCGAGGCGTTCGCGCTCACCCGCGACCTCGGCATCGACCCGGAGCGGCTGCTCGGCCTGTTCAGCGACATTTCAGCCGCCACTAATGCCATCAAGGCGCGCGCCGCGATGATCGCGGCCGAGCTCAAGGGCGCTGGCGGCGGCAGTGTCACCTTCACCATCGATTCCGGCGCCAAGGACCTGCGCACCATGGCGGCCGAAGGCCGCGCGCGCGGCCTCGAGCTGCCGCTCACCGAGCGTGCCGCGCAATGCTTTGAGGAGGCGAGCCGCAGCGGCTGGGGTGCGCGCGACGGCTCGGCGGTCGCCGCCTACTGGTCGAAGCGCGGGAAGCGGTGACAGGCGCCGCGGCTCCTTGTATTCATCTATTCATCGGCTCGGCTAACAGTCGGGGAGTCCCCATGCAGTCGCTCACGCTCGCGCAAGCGTCAACCATCGTCGATGTCGCGCTCAAGACCGCGCGCGAGCACAAGTTTCAGCCGTTGTCGGTTGCCGTGCTTGACGCCGGCGGGCATCTCATAGCCTTCAAGCGCGAGGACAAGTCCGGCATCCTGCGTTTCGACATCGCCTTCGGGAAAGCTTGGGGCGCGCTCGGCATGGGGCTCGGCTCGCGCACGCTCGCCGGCCGCGCGCCCAAGCAGCCGGCGTTCTTCACCGCGCTCGCGGCTGTGAGCGAGGGCCGACTGGTGCCGGGCCCGGCCGGCGTCCTGATCCGGGACAAGGATGGCGACGTGGTCGGCGCGGTCGGCATCTCGGGCGACACCGCGGATAACGATGAGATATGCGCTATAGCGGGCGTCCAGGCCGCCGGCCTTACCCCCGATCCCGGCAAGGAGCCGACGTGACATCGGCACGCAGCGTGATCGATTGACCGGGCGGCAGCCGTCCAGCTAGGTGTGACGTAGTATTGATGTGCGGCGCGGGTGCGCCGGACGAGGGGAGAGCGGAATGGGAGCGAATTTCGGCATCGCCGGCTTGGATTGGCAGCAGCGGATCAACTGGGACCGCATGCGCAAGTACCGCACCGAGCGGGCGCGCGAGATGATGAAGAAGCACGGGCTCGGCGCCGTTTTGTGCATGTACGACGAGAACGTGCGTTACATCACCGGCACGCTGACGCCTGGCTGGAACCGGCTTAAGCCGGGCTTGCGCTATGCGATGCTGTGCGGCGACGGCGCGCCGGTGCTGTTCGAGCAGGGCGACATCGGCTTCCAGATCGAGCGGCATTCGCCTTGGATCCCGAAGGAGAACGTCCGCCACTCCTTCGCCTGGATCAAGGGCGCGGCCGGACCGGCCTCGACCCAGCAGGTGAACAAGTTCACCAAGGCCGTGCTGGAGGAGATGAAGCGGCACGGCGTCGCTGGCCAGAAGCTCGGCGTCGACTTCGTCGACATCAACATGATCAACATCTTCAAGGAGAACAACATCACCTGGGTCGACGGCATGACCCCGATGATGGAGGCGCGCGCGGTCAAGAACGTCGACGAGCAGGAATGCTTCCGCA
>DAIUEP010000268.1:0-5856 GCA_036845065.1 Xanthobacteraceae bacterium
CTCGAACACCACCATGTTGATGGCGGCGGCGAGCATCAGCAGCATCTTCATTCGGAAGGCCGTGTTCACGAAGTATTCGGTGGCGTGGTGGATGAACAGCAGTGTGCCGGTGATGGCGGCGACCCCGTAGGCGGTCCAGGTCCAGGGCAGCACGTCGCGGCACAGCTCGGTGACCGCGCGATTGTTCGAGCCGAGCCCGAGCAGGCGCAGGTCCACGATCGCGATGGTGCCGAACACGAGCGCGATGGCGATGACGTGCACGATCTCGATCACCGGGAAGGCGACCGTCGATTCCGCGATATAGACCGCAAGCGGCGTGGATTCGACCCAGGTGAGCAGCGCTGTCACGGTGTCCAAGGCGTATCCTCCTCTGGTTCGGTCATGGCCGTTTGTTTGTTCAGGTGCGCGCCCAGGTGCGCGCGCAACGCTCAATACGTGTAGGCAATCAGCCGCCCGGTCGCCACGATCCCGAGCCAGATCAGGATGCTCGACGCAGCGAACAGGCGTCTTGCCCCGGCCTTTTGGCCGCGGTCTTCCCAGGCTTCAGCGTCGCGCCGCAGCGAAGCCTGGAACCAGGCGGTGAGCCCGACCGCGATCGCCAGCATCGCCATCTTCCACCAGAACGTCCCATTGCCGAGCGTCCGCTGCGGCTCCGCGATGATCAGCACGATGCCGGTCGGCGTCAGCAAAGCGAGCGCGGTCCAGACCCACGGCAGGAAACGTTGCGCCGTTTCCCGCAGGGTCTGCGAGCGGCCGGACAGCCCGGCGATGCGCGCGGCGATCATGACGGCCGCGGTGACGATCATGGTGATCGCCACGATGTGGGTGATCTGGATCGTCGGGATCAGCCACACGCTCTTGCGGATGGCGAGACTCAGCCATGAGTCCGAAATCCACTCGGAGAATGCCAGCATTGCAGGGCGCCTCCCCTTTTTTCTCTGATCAAAGCCTGATGCGATCGGTCGCAACGAGCCTTGACCTCGGTCAATGGCGAAGGGGTATTGCGGTGATAATGCCGCGCGCTGCTCCAGGGCTCTGGCGCCGCGTCAGGACCGCTGCACCACATTGGCAATGCGGGCCGGGACGCCGAACTCCTTGCGGCAGACGTCGGCCAGCACCGCGATGCCGTCACGGATCTCGTCGGCCGTGAGGCTCGCAAAGCACATCCGCAGCCGGCTCCGGCCATGCGCCGCGTCGGTCGACCATTCCGGTCCGGGATTGATGGCGACGCCGGCCGCGAGCGCCGCCTGATTGAGCTTCATGGTGTCGACCTGATCGGGCAGCTTGACCCAGAGAAAGATGCCGCCCTTGGGATCGTCGAACTCGGCCGCCGTGCCGAACTGCTCGTTGAGCGCCGCCATCAGGGCCTCGAGCTTGGCGCGTAGGCCGCGGCGCAGGCTTGGCACATGCGTTGCGAACCGCGGGGCGCAGAATTCGGCCAGCACCATCTGCTCGAGCGCGCCCGAGCCGCCGTCGGTCTTGAGCGCGAGCGCGCGCGCGAGGACCTGCCAGGGCGCGACGATGTAGCCGACGCGCAACGCGGGTGCGATCGACTTCGAGAACGAGCCGACATGGATCGCATTGCCGGTCTCGCTCATGGCATAAAGCGCCGGCGGCCGCCGGCCGTCCCAAATGAGATCGGCGTAGCAATCGTCCTCGAAGATCGGCACGCCGTAATCCTGCGCCAGCCTGAGCAGCTCGCGCCGGCGGTCTTCCGGCATGATCGTGCCGGTCGGGTTCTGCACGGTCGGGATGGTGTAGATGTATTTCGGCTTGATGTTGCGCTGCTTGAGCGCGGCGAGCTCGTTCGCCAGCGCATCCATGCGCATGCCGTTCTGGTCGAGCGGAATGCCGACGGCGTTGACGCCGAGCCGCTTGAGCCGATTGAGCGCGCCCTGATAGGTGTCCTGCTCGATGATGACGGTGTCGCCACGCGCGAGCAGCACGCCGTTGACGAGATCGAGCGCTTGCAGCGATCCCGACACGACCAAAATGTCGTCGACGCCGCACGCGATGCCGGCGTCGTGCTTGAGCTTGCCCGCGACGAACTCCCGCAGCGGCCGGTAGCCCTGCGGCCCGCTCTTGAGGCCGTAGCTCGCGAGCGTCTGGGCCTCGCGCCGCAGCACGGCCTGCGCCGCCGCGACCAGATCGTCGACCGGGATCTGCGCGGGATCGTTGTTGCCGCCGATGAAGTTGTAGCGCGCCGCGCCCGTCCACTTGACCGCCGCCGCCGGCAGCCCGGCCGGCAACAGCGCTGAGAAATCGAATGACCCGCCCGACATGACGCGTTCCCCCTGAGCGGGAAGGAATATCATGCGCCGGCTCCGGCGTCATAGCGCTTGAGCGCGGCGCTCCTTACCGCAGGTGCGACGCGATGGCCTGCCCGGCGCACCAGCCGCTCGACCAGGCCCACTGGAAATTATAGCCGCCGAGCCAGCCGGTGACGTCGACCGCCTCGCCGATGGCATAGAGGCCAGGCACGTTGCGCGCCGCCATGGTCTTCGACGACAGGTCGCGGGTGTCGATCCCGCCGAGCGTCACTTCGGCTTTGGGCCAGCCCTCCGACTCCGTGGGTCGAACCTCCCAGCGCTTGAGGCGCGCCGCTAAGGACGTGAGCGTGCGGTCGGGAATATTGGCCATCGCGGTGAGCGGCAGGCAGGCCTCGGCCAGCGCCTGCGCGAGGCGCCCCGGCAGGATCTCGGCGAGCACCGTCTTGGGCTCGGCGCGCGGCCGCGACTGCTTGCGCTCCAGCAGAAAGGCGCTCGTGTCGTGCGCGGGCGCGAGATCGAGCGCGATCGCTTCACCCGGCCGCCAGTAGGACGAGATTTGCAGGATCGCCGGACCCGAGAGGCCGCGATGCGTGAACAGGATGCTCTCGCGAAAACTCTGTCCGGCGCAGGACACGATCGCCTCCAGCGAAACGCCGGCAAGCAGCGCTCGCAAGCCGAGCATGTCCGGCGTGGCCTTGAGCGGCACCAGCGCTGGCAGCGGCTCGACGACGCGGAGGCCAAAGCGTCGCGCCACGTCATGGGAGAAGCCGGTCGCGCCCATTTTGGGGATCGACAAGCCGCCGGTCGCCAGCACCAGCGCGGCGGCGGTGAAAGCGCCACTGCCGGTCGTGAGGCGGAAGCCGTCGGCATGAGACAAGTCGGTGACGGTGTGGCCAACCCGGACATCAACGCCACCCTGCGCGCATTCGGCGAGCAGCATGGCCACGACGGCGCGCGCCGATCCGTCGCAGAACAGTTGCCCGAGGGTCTTCTCGTGGTAGGGGATGCGATGGCGCTCGACCAGCGCGATGAAATCATCCTGGGTGTAGCGGTGCAGCGCCGACCGGCAGAAATCCGGGTTGCCGGACAGAAACCGATTGGGCGCGCAATACAGATTGGTGAAGTTGCAGCGTCCGCCGCCCGAGATCAGAATCTTGGCGCCGACCCGGTTGGCGTGGTCGAGGAGGAGGACCCTGCGGCCGCGCTGGCCGGCGGTCAGCGCACACATCAGTCCGGCCGCGCCCGCGCCCAGGACAATGACATCGAACGCCTCGGGTGCTTGGGTCATTGGTCCTGTCACTTATCACCACTTCCGAGCATTCGGCGCCTATATCTCGCGCCCTCTCCCCTTGCGGGAGAGGGCAGCTCAGGACATTCACCAAGCACTATTGGGTGAGGGGTTGCAGCCTGACCCCTCACCCAGTCTTTTCGGTTGAACCTCAGAGCAGCCCTCTCCCGCAAGGGGAGAGGGCGCAACGATAGTCGCCGCAGCCGACTGCGCGGCCACTTCGGCCTGCTCGTATTGCTGACGTAACAGCGTTATCGGTGGTGCCGGCGATCCGACCTCGGGTATAGCAAGGCGCACGCGCGCGACCCAAATGTGTACCGACGGACGCTCGCGCTCACGTTATCGAAGATGGAGCCTGCCCGAGGAATGCTGCGCCTGACCGATCTCAAGCTGGGCCTCGATCATGCGGAGGATGAGATCAAGGCCGCCGTGCTCAAGCGGCTCAATCTCAAGCCGCAGGATCTCCTTGGCTATTCGGTCTATCGCCGCGCGGTGGACGCCCGCAAGCGCTCAGCCATCGCGCTCACCTACACGCTCGACATCGAGCTGCGCAACGAAGCCGCGGTGTTGAAGCGCTTCGCGGGCGATCGCAACGTGGCGCCGGCTCCCGACGAGGGCTACCGCTTCAAGGCGCGCGCGCCCGATCAGCTCACGTCGCGGCCGGTCGTGATCGGCACCGGCCCCTGCGGGCTGCTTGCGGGCCTCGTCCTGGCGCAGATGGGCTTCCGGCCGTTGATCCTGGAGCGGGGCAAGGTCGTGCGCGAGCGCACCAAGGACACCTGGGGCCTCTGGCGCCGCTCCGTGCTGAACCCGGAATCGAACGTGCAGTTCGGCGAGGGCGGCGCCGGCACGTTCTCCGACGGCAAGCTCTACAGCCAGATCAAGGACCCGCATCACTACGGCCGCAAGGTGCTGACCGAGTTCGTCAAGGCCGGCGCTCCCCCTGAGATCCTCACCGTCGCCAAGCCGCATATCGGGACATTCCGGCTGGTGACGATCGTCGAGCAGATGCGCGAAACTGTGGAGGCGCTCGGCGGCGAGTATCGCTTCCAGAGCAAGGTCGAGGACATCGACATCGAGGTGAGGGCGGACGGCAGCCGGCAGGTGCGCGGCGTAGTGCTGGCCGACGGCACGCACATTGCCACCGACCACGTGGTGCTGGCGATCGGCCACAGCGCCCGCGACACGTTCCAGATGCTGTTCGATCGCGGTGTCGCGATCGAGGCCAAGCCGTTCTCGATCGGCGTGCGGATCGAGCATCCGCAATCGCTGATCGATCGCTGCCGCTATGGCGAACGTGCCGGCCATCCGTTGCTGGGGGCGGCCGACTACAAGCTCGTCCATCACGCCAGCAATGGCCGCTCGGTCTACAGCTTCTGCATGTGCCCGGGCGGGACCGTGGTGGCGGCGACCTCCGAGCCCGGCCGCGTCGTCACCAATGGCATGAGCCAGTACTCGCGCAACGAGCGCAACGCCAATGCGGGCATCGTGGTCGGCATCACGCCCGCCGACTATCCGGGGCATCCGCTCGCCGGCGTGGCGTTTCAGCGCCATTGGGAAGAGCGCGCGTTCGCGGCCGGCGGAGGAGCCTATGCGGCGCCCGCGCAGCGCGTCGGCGATTTCCTCGCACGCAAGGAATCGACCGCGCTCGGCGAGGTCGTGCCGTCCTATCGGCCCGGCGTGCGGCCGACCGATCTCGCCCTATGCCTGCCGGACTTCGCGGTCGAAGCCATCCGCGAGGCGCTGCCGGCCTTCGACCGCCAGATCAAAGGCTTTGCGCTCGCCGACGCGGTGCTGACGGGGGTGGAGACCCGAACCTCGTCGCCGATCCGGATCCGCCGCGACGACAGCTATCAGAGCGTGAACACGCGGGGGCTTTATCCGGCCGGGGAGGGCGCCGGCTACGCCGGCGGCATCCTGTCTGCAGGCGTCGACGGCATCCGGATTGCGGAAGCGGTCGCGGCGAGCATGGTCGCGACACAGGTTGCTCAGGGTCATTGATTGCGATGGACAGGCGGCGCACGGGGAAGCCTTGATTCGGCTGCTGATACGAGCGGCGCTTGGCAATGACTCACGGCATCGTCATGGCCGGGCTCGTCCCGGCCATCCACGTCTTCGATGTCCCGCAGTTTCAAGACGTGGATGCCCGCGACAAGCGCGGGCATGACGGGTTGCTTGATCTTGTCGGCTTGGCGAATGAGGTCGCCTTGCGCGAGGCGCGCGCCGATCAATACCGATACGCATCCGGCTTGAACGGCCCCTCGGTCGGCACGCCGATATAGGTCGACTGCTTCTGCG
>DAIUEP010000269.1:0-5848 GCA_036845065.1 Xanthobacteraceae bacterium
TCACCGCGCGCCCGCTCCCTCGCCGCCGCGGTCCCAGACGCCGTCCTCGCGCATCATCTGCACCAGCATGCCTTCGCGCAGCCCGCGGTCGGCGACGCGCAGCCGCTGGCACGGGAACGCGCGCCGCATGGCGTCCAGGATGGCACAGCCTGCCAGCACCAGGTCGGCGCGCTCGGCGCCGATGCAGGCGTTGGCGACCCGGTCCTCATAGCTCCAGCCAAGGAGTTGCTCGATCACGGTGGTGACCTGCACATCGGACAGCCAGCAGCCGTCGACCCGGCGGCGGTCGTAGCGCTTGAGATCGAGGAACACGCCCGCGATGGTGGTGACGGTGCCCGACGTCCCGAGCAGATGCACGCGATCGATCGCCGGACGGCCGTGCTCGGCCACGAACCGATCGACGTGCACCGCCACCTCCGCGATCATCGCCTCGTAGGTCTCGCGCGTCACCGCGTGGCCGCCGTGGCGCTCCGCCAGCGTGACGACGCCGATCGGGATGGAAATCCAGGCCTCGATCTCCGGCAGCGGCGGCCCGCCGCGAACGTGCACCGAGCGGCCGAGCCGCACCAGCTCCGAGGAGCCGCCCCCGATGTCGAACAGGATGACGCCGTCGGCGTTGTGGTCCATCAGCGGCGTGCAGCCGGTGGCGGCAAGCTCTGCCTCGGTCTCGCGGTCGATGATCTCGAGATCGAGCCCGACCTCGTCCGCGATGCGGGCGCGGAACTCGGCGCCGTTCTCGGCCGCGCGGCAGGCTTCGGTCGCGATCAGCCGCGCGCGGGTGACGCCGCGGGCCTTCATCTTGTCGCGGCAGATCGCGAGCGCATCGACCGCGCGCGCGATCGCCGGATCGCTGATGCGGCCGGAGGCGGAAATGCCCTCGCCCAGCCGGATGATGCGCGAGAACGCGTCGACGACCCGAAAGCCGTCGCCGGTCGGGCGCGCCACCAGCAGCCGGCAATTGTTGGTGCCGAGATCGAGCGCCGCATAGGTCGCGCCCGGCGGACGACCGCCGTCGCCCTGGCGCGGCTGACCATACGGTGATCGCCGACCCCACGGCGTGCGCCGCCGCGGCGCACGGTCACGCGCAGGGTCGAGGCCCCCCGTATCGCGGGCCTCGTCATTCATCTTGATGCCTTCCTGCCGCAGCCAGAGCCTCCCGCTCGACGGCGTGCGGCGTGTTCAGATCCGATATCGGGACCAAGTGTAACAGCGTCGCGCGCTCGCGCAACAGCTGCACGCTGTGCGCATAGCTCCGGCATAAGTCCTTGTCGAGACGGGCTTACTTCGTTATTTCAGGGCGGCTCTGCCGACCTTCACCGCCCATCCATACACAGCCGATATACGTGTCGTGTGGGCCTCTGTGGCAGCCTGATGTTGAGCCGCGCTCGACCGGATAACCCCATGAATTTGCAGAACGATCCGAACCGCTGGTCCGTCACCAAATTCGGCATCGGCCAGCCGGTGCTGCGCAGCGAGGACCCGGTCCTGGTGCGGGGCGAAGGCCGTTTCACCGACGACGTGAGCCTGCCCCGCCAGGCCCACGCCGTGATCGTGCGCAGCCGCCACGCCCACGGCGTCATTCGAGGCATCGCGACCGAGGCGGCGCGCCAGATGAAGGGTGTGCTCGGCATCTATACCGGGGCCGACCTTGCCGGCTATGGGACGCTCAAATGCATCGTGCCGTTCAAGAACCGGGACGGCAGCGAGATGAAGAAGCCGCCGCGCCATGCGCTCGCGGTCGGCAAGGTGCGCTATGTCGGCGACCCGGTCGCGATCGTGGTGGCCGAGACCTTGCTGCAGGCGAAGGACGCTGCCGAAGCGGTCGAGCTCGACATCGAGCCTCTCCCCGCGGTCACCGACCCGGAGGAGGCGGCGAAGCCCGGCGCGCCGGTCCTCTACGACGAGGCGCCCGACAATGTCGCGCTCGACTATCACTATGGCGACAGCGAGAAGGTGACGGCCGCCTTTGCCCGCGCCGCGCATGTCACCAAGCTCAAGATCATCAATAACCGCGTAGTGGTCAACGCGATGGAGCCGCGTGCGGCGCTCGCGGCGTTCGAAAACGGGCGCTTCACGCTCTATACCTGCTCGCAGGGCGTGTTCGGCATGAAGAGCAACATCGCCCAGATCCTCAACGTCGAGCCCAAGCAGGTACGCGTCATCACCGGCAATGTCGGCGGCTCGTTCGGCATGAAGGCCGCCGTCTATCCGGAATATGTCTGCATCCTGCATGCGGCGCGCGCGCTCGGCCGCCCGGTGAAGTGGACCGATGAGCGCTCGTCGAGCTTCGTCTCCGACAGCCACGGCCGCGACCACCGGGTGACCGCGGAGCTCGCGCTCGACGCCGACGGCAACTTCCTGGCGGTGCGGCTCACGAGCTTTGGCAACATGGGCGGCTTCCTGGCCAATGTCGGGCCGATGCCCTCGACCCAGAATGCCGTCAAGAACGTGCAAAGCGCCTACCGCACGCCGCTGATCGAGGTCTCGACCAAGTGCGTGTTCACCAATACGAGCCACGTCTCCGCCTATCGCGGCGCCGGCAGGCCCGAGGGCAACTACTACATGGAGCGGCTGATCGACGCCGCCGCCGCCGAGATGGACATCGACCGGCTGGAGCTGCGGCGGCGCAACTTCGTCAAGCCGCGCGAGCTGCCGTTCAAGGCCGCGCTCGGCAGCCTCTATGACAGCGGCGATTTCGCCAACGTGCTCAAGCAGGCGCTCGAAGCCGGCGACGTCAAAGGCTTTGGCAAGCGCAAGCGCGAGAGCCGCAAGCGCGGCTTGCTGCGCGGGCTCGGCATCGGCAGCTACCTCGAGGTCACCGCGCCGCCCTCGAAAGAGCTTGGCGGGATCGTGTTCGAGGCCGACGGCAGCGTCACGATCCTCAGCGGCACACTCGACTTCGGCATGGGCCACGCCTCGCCGTTTGCGCAGGTCCTGCATGAGAAGCTCGGCGTCCCGTTCGACAAGATCAAGCTCGTCCAGGGCGACAGCGACAGGCTGGTCATGGGCGGCGGCTCGGGCGGCTCCAAGAGCCTCATGCACACCGGCACCGCGCTGGTCGAGGCCAGCGCCAAGGTGATCGAGCGGGGCAAGGAGATCGCCGCGCATGTGCTGGAGGCGGCCGCGTCCGACATCGAGTTCAAGGACGGGCGTTTCCTGGTCGCCGGCACCGACACCGCAATCGGCATCATGCAGCTCGCCGAGAAGCTACGCTCCGGCGTTAACCTGCCGGAGGGCGTTCCGACCTCGCTCGACGTACAGCACGTGAGCGAGGGCCCGAGCGCCTCCACCTTTCCCAACGGCTGCCACGTCTGCGAAGTCGAGGTCGATCCCGACACCGGCGTGATCGAGGTGGTGAAGTATTCCTGCGTCAACGACTTCGGCACCATCATCAATCCGATCATCGTCGAGGGCCAGCTCCATGGCGGCGTGGTGCAGGGCATCGGGCAGGCCCTGATGGAGATGACCGCCTATGACGCCGAGGGCCAGCTCCTGACCGGATCCTACATGGACTATGCGATGCCGCGCGCGAGCGACGCGCCGAGCTTCTCGGTCGCCAACCACGAGGTGCCGGCCACCACCAATCCGCTGGGCGTGAAGGGCTGCGGAGAAGCCGGCTGCGCCGGCTCGCTCACCTCGATCATGAATGCCGTGGTCGACGCGCTGTCGGAATACGGCATCCGCCACATCGACATGCCGGCCACCCCGCACCGCGTCTGGCAGGCGATCCGCGCGGCGAGCGCCAAGGCTGGTGCCGCCGATGTGAAGTTCCTGCACCACGTGGGCCAAACCTGGTCAGGATCGTCAAATCGAAAAGCGGCACCAGAATCATAGAGTCGTGTCGGAGATTGCTGCGACGAATTACGAACTTCGGAAACGGGGCGCTAGCTGAGCGCGCAACAGCAAGAAGCAAGAACAAGCATGACCCAGGCCATCGAGCTTCCGCTTTCGACCCCGCATGTCAGCGAGCGGCGGCTTGTCGGGGCTGTGTGTTTCGGCCATCTCGTCAGCCATTATTACATCACGCTGCTTGCGCCCCTGTTCCTGTTCGTGCGCGAGGACTATGGCGTTACCTATACCGAGCTCGGCCTCGCTCTCACCGCCTTCAATGTGCTCTCGACCGCGCTGCAGACCCCGACCGGCTTCCTGGTCGACCGCGTCAGCGCGCGCATCGTGATCATCTGCGGGCTGCTGCTCGGCGCCGCCGCCTTCGCGGTTGCGGGCCTGGTGAATTCGTTCTGGGTGTTCGTCGCGATGTTTGCGGTCGCCGGCATCGCCAACACCGTCTATCACCCGGCGGACTACGCCATCCTGTCCCAGCACATCCCGCCGGCGCGAGCCGGACGGGTTTTCTCGTTCCACACGTTTTCCGGCATGCTGGGCAATGCGGTCGCACCGCCGACGCTTCTGTTCATGCAGAGCCTGGTGGGATGGCGCGGCGCCTTTTTCGGCGCCGCCGCGCTTGGCCTCGTGGCCGCGGTCGTGCTCATGCTCACGCGCGAGCCGCAGCCGCTGGCCTCGAAGGCACACAAGCGCGAGACCGCGGAGGCGCCGCTCAACGGCTGGCGGCTCCTGACCGCGCCGGCGATCCTCATCAACCTGGTGTTCTTTATACTCTTGTCGTTCTGCGGCGGCGGGCTCAACAATTATCTCGTGGCTTCCCTCGGCGCGCTCTATGGCACGCCGGCGGCGGTGGCGAACTCGGCGCTCACCGCCCTCCTGGTCATGAGCGCGGTCGGCGTGCTGGTCGGCGGCATCCTGGCCGGCTGGACCTCGCGCCACGGCCTGGTCGCTTCGAGCGGGCTGGTGGTGACCGCCATCGTGTGCGTGCTGGTCGGCCTGATCGACTTCAACGCGCTCGCGCTCGTTTTTCTAATGTCGGCGGCCGGCTTCTTCTCCGGCCTCACCATGCCCTCGCGCGACATGATCGTGCGGGCGGTCACGCCGGCGGGCGCCTATGGCCGGGTGTTCGGCTTCGTCTCGACCGGCTTCAACATCGCCGGGATCGTCGCGCCGATCATCTTCGGCCAGCTGCTCGACCACGGCTACGTGCGCGAGATCTTCTTCTTCATGGCGATCTGCGCGCTGCTGGCGATCCTCACCGTCGCGGTCAGCACGACACGCAAGCGGGCGGCGTGAGCCACTCACGGCTTGGCGCTGGCCTGCTGATGCTTTCCGGCCGCCGGACCGCCGGTTTCCGGCTCCAGCCGCTCGTAGGGCTCGGCCTCGCAGCCATCGATGACGACGGCGTGGCGGAAATCCGCGATCTTGCGGTCACGGTAGAACACCGCGAAGGTCCGGCGGTGCCCCTCGCCCTCCCCCTGCACGCACGCCATCCAGTCCGCAAACGCGACCGAGTGCGACTTGCGCAGGGGCGAGATGGTGGGCGCCGCGAGGCCGCCCGGATACTTGAGCTCCTTCAGGCGCGCGGTGGCGAGGCTCTTGTAGCCTGAGCGCGTGCGTTGATAGTCGGCTTCATCCTCGGACGGCGTTCGCGGGGAATAGTCCCACAGCGTCGAACAACCGGACGCCAAGGCCCCGATTGAGGCAACGATGATGACGACGGCCGCGCGCATCGACCAAACCCAGGCCCCCGGCCATCTCTATACCCGAACCGTATTAATTTACCCTAGCCGCATCCCCGGGCGGCGCAGGAGAGCAGTGGAAAACTCCCGGCGAGGCCCAGCCGCTCCCGCGAAATCCACTGGAGCCTCAAGGCCTTCTTGCAATTTGCAAAAGCCGCCCAAGATGGGGTAGCAAGAGCGGCCCCGTGGTGGGGGATAGTTCAATGGTAGAACATCGGACTCTGACTCCGAGAATCTAGGTTCGAATCCTAGTCCCCCAGCCA
>DAIUEP010000270.1:0-5846 GCA_036845065.1 Xanthobacteraceae bacterium
CCACGCGTGGCAGGCTGGAAGCCAGATCGCGCTTGGTCTTGCCGCTCCAGAACAGTAAGCACGAACGCGTTTTTCGGTGGGCTTGCGGGCACGGCAATTGAGGGACGGGGAGTTCTGGTGTGATCTGCCGTGCCCGTGCCGCGCCAGCGTGCCGTCGTGCTCGCGGCCGTCAAGGAGTGGCCTGGAAGCGGTGGAGCAAGGGGTGAGGTCAGCGTGCCGGCCATCCTTGACGGCCGCTGCGCGCGCCGGCTTTTGGATCAAGCGGCCGGGACGGAAGAATGCTCCGCAGGGGCCGAACCAAAGAATGGAAAGCAATGGGATGCTCGCGGATGCAGGCATTGGCGAGGCGCCAGCGGGCCGCTAACGACAGCTGCTTCCCATTCCCGTTCCGGCACGCTGTAGGGGCCACGGGAAGCGGAAGTGGGAAGTCGCTGCGACGATCGGGCCGTTCTCATCATCAGCCGGCGAGGCGATAGCCGTCATCCATCTTCACGATGCGGCCGGCGGCAGTGAGCGCCGCAAGTCGCTGGTAGAGGGTAGCGGCGCGGACGCGACAGCGGCTGCGCAGCTTGGCGAACGGGAGCGCTCGTTCAGCATCGGCTATCGCGGCCATGACGCGCTCGTCGAGCGATGTTGGTGCTGGCGTCATGGTCGCTGGATGTTCGACGACTTCCAGAGCCAGGGCATCACCGCGCTGCACCAGTTCGATCCGCATCGGCTTTGCGGATGGCGCAGCGCGATGCTCGACCGCCAGGGAGAGATCATCGCCGATACGGCGCAGATAGAGATTGGAGTCGCCCCAGGCGTGGAACTCCGAGGAGCCGCGCAGCGCCTGGCCGGCTCGAACTCCGTTGCCACCCTTCTTGGCATGGTGGACGACAAGGACCGCGACAGCGTGCCGGCGCTGCAGCTCGCGCAGGTAGGCGAGCAGTGGGGCGACCTCGCCGCTGGCGTTCTCGTCGATGCGGTGGAGACGTACGAACGGATCGAGGATGAGCAGGCGCGGCTGCAGTCTGGCGACGGTCTCAGCGAGATTGCGGCGGTCGGCTTCCAGATCGAGCCGGACGGTGGGGGCGGTGATGACCTGGATGTCGAGATTGGCCAACGCCACACTGGCTGCTGCCGCGATGCCTTCGAGGCGTCGGCGCACGATGTGCAGGGCGTCCTCGGCGGCGAACAGCAGGACGCGACCGGCACGCGGCACGGCGAAGCGGCGCAGACATGGGACGCCGGCGGCGACCGCGACGGCGAGGTCCAACGCCAGGAACGACTTGCAGCACTTTGGCTCGCCGCCGACGATGCCGACCGCCTGCTCGGACCACAGGCCGGTGACCAGCCATCGCTGTTCCTCGGCGCGCTCGGCGAGGCGATAGGCAGGCTCGACGGGAAGCAGGCTCATCGGCGCCGACCTGCGGTCTTGGGCTCGGCCACGGGCGGCGTGGTGCAGGTCTCCAGGAACAGCTTCTCGTCGATCTGGCGGGCCTCGCGCTCGGCCGCGACGGCGAGCAACTCGCCGGCGATGTTCATGAGCGCACGCGGGTTGCCCTGGGCGTGATCGCACAAGGTGGCGATCAGCTCCGGCGTCATCAGCTTGACGGCACCGGCCTTCTGCAAGGCGTGTGCGACGTACTCCTGCAGCTCCTCTGGGCCGATACGTTCGAGCGCGAGACGCACCCGCATGCGGCTGCCGAGCGGGAGCAGTTCCTCTGACCGCAGACGCTCCAGCAGCCGGCCGTCGCCGCCCAGCACGACGGTGAGCAGGATATGGCTGTCGAGGCGCGCGGACGACAACAGCCGCAGCTCGGCGAGCACGGCGGGCAGCATCTCCTGGGCCTCGTCGACGATCAGCACCGGTCGCGACAGCGCGGCGTCGATGTGGGTCTGCCAGCGATCGCGCAGCACCTTGGCACCGGCCCAGCGGTTGTGTGGTGCCAGCTCGACGCCGAACAGATCGCCCATCTCGCGGTAGAAGTCGGCGAGACCGGCCTGTGGCCGGCTGACGATGCCGACCTTGACGTCGCGCTGCGCGCCGAGCCGCTCGGCCAGAATGCGCAAGGTGACCGATTTGCCGGTGCCGGGGGCGCCGGTGACGAGGGCGAAGCCGCCTTCGCTGACCAGCTGCTGAACGCGCCAGCAGAACGACTCGATACGGCGCGTCACGTGCAGCGCCTCGACCGGCACGTCCGGCGCGAACGGGTTCCACTTGAGACCGTAGAGCGCGAGCAGCTTCTTGTTCATGTGTCGTCTCCTTCGTCCTTGGGCAGGTAGGGCGGGGGCAGGCCGGTGGCGGCCTGCTGGTCAAGCATCCTGGCAAGCAGTGGCGGGAGGCCGGTCGCGGGCTCGACCGCACTGGGCGGAGCCGATCCGTTAGCGATCGGATCGAGCGTGCGGCGAAGTCCGCTGGCGTTCTGGGTCTTGTCCTGGGGATAGAGCCTCCTGAGCACCGTGCCGGTGCGCTCGTCGACGAGATGGACGAGACCGAGATCCCAGCCGGCGTAGCGCACTTCGAGCCGCGTCAGATGGCGGTAGCGGTTGGGGATCTCGAAGCGGCGGCCCTCGATCACGACGGTGCCGTCGCTCTTCCTCTGCATGCGGTGGTCAGTGCGGGTGAAGGCGAGGCGCAGCGCATCGCTGTCGGGGCACGGCCGCGTCACGTCGGGTCCGGCCAGGAAGCGCGTGATGGGGGCCGCGCCGATCTCGGAGTGGAGCTTGCGGTTGTAGTCGAGTTCGACCCAGGCTTGCGTCGCCTCGTTGAGAACCGACAATGTCAGATCGGGCACGTCCTCCAGCATGGCGATCAGTCGGCCCTCGACCGGGCCCCAGAAGGCCTCCTGCTTGGCGTTCTGATACGGGCTGTACGGCAGCGTGGTCTGATGAAGGATGCCGAGACGGGTCAGTCCTTGCGTGATCTCGGCGGCGGTCATGGCGGCGCCATTGTCGCTGAGCGCCGAGCGCGGCAGCCCACGCTTCTGGAAGGCTTGGCTCAGGCCGTGGGCGATGATCTCGGCGGTCTCGGCCAGATACCACTGCAGATGACAGGCCAGGCGTGAGCGATCATCGAGCACGCCGAACAGGATCGGCGTCACCCACTCGCCGCGCGCGGTGAGCACCTTCTTCGATCCATGATGACAGTCCCAATGCCACAAGCCGCCAACGTACTCGGCCTCGTAGCCGCGGATCTCGCGATCGGCGAGCTTGTCCTCGGCGCGCTCGGCGCCGGCGGTCTGGCGTGATGTGACGCGCCGCCGCTTGTCGAGGCCATTGGCCTTCATGAACCGGCGCAGCGTCGGATAGGATGGCACCGGCTTGAGCTCGGGCTTGGTCTCGGCGAGTGCGACGAGGTTGTCGTGATGGAGCTTTACGCTCCAGCTTTTGTGCGCGGCGTACTGCGCGAGCACGGCTTGCCGCACGGCGTCACTGATCGCGTGCTGCCGTCCGGCATTGGCGCGGACCTTGCGGCGGAGCACCCCGACCGGATCGGCCCGCTCCTTGCACGCGCGGTAATACCAGTGCTCGATAGTGGAGAAGCCGAAGCGGACTGGCTCGCCGGTGGTGGGATGCTGCCATGTGCGCTCGGCGAGCGCCTCGATCGCGGCCTTCAGCTCGCCTTTGGCGGGCGGCGCCGCCAACAACTGTCCGATGACGGAGAAGCGCAGGTGCGCCCAACGCTCGTGAACGCGCGGACCTCGTGTCTGTTGGGTCATGCCGGCGCTCCTCTTGCTGAGAGAGCCGTAACCGTAAAAGCCGCACCGGATGGCTCGCAACGAGCGTCCTCTGCGGATCGGGCAAAGCCGTTATCGAGCGTGCATGCGGCCTCCAGTGATGGGTCCCATGAAGCGCAGCAGCGCGACCAGTCGATCGGCATCGTCACCGGCGAAGCGTTCGATGAGCGCGGCCGGCAGCCGGTCCTGATCGACCGGCGGCATAAACGTGGCGCGCGCGACCTGCCAGAATGGTGTCGCGGTGAAGCGCTCACGCCACCATGTGCGCCAGCGCTCGACGGTGCGGCGATCGACGCCGATCACCTCGGTCAGTTCCCGCATGCGCCGCGCCGTCGCGCCGTGCCGCAGGATCGCGATCAGCACCACGATCGCGGCAATGTAGACCTTGGGGCCGAGGAAGCGCAGCGACGGCGGCGTCGCTCGCGACCGGCAGCCGTCGATCGCGCAGCAGAAGCTGAAGCGCCGGTCGTGCTCCCGCCCGAGGCGGCAGGGCCGGCCACGCGGCTTGCGCCAATAGTGGGCGGAATGAACAACGCCGCTGCAGCGCTTGCACCCCGCACCCCGAGCGGTGTCGGCGAGGTCGCGATCACAGGCGAGCAGCAGCTGGTGGAATGTGGCGTCGGTCAACAGGTCTCGGTACAAAGGATGCGTCCTTCTCGGCTCGTAGGTGCTGACCACAATGGCCAAGCCCGGACGCAATGATCCCTGCCCCTGCGGCAGCGGCAACAAGTACAAGAAATGCTGCCTGGCCAAGGAGGAAGCGGTCGCGCGCGAGCAACTTGCCAAGGCCGAAGCGAGGCGAGCTAAAAGCGCCGCCGAAACCGCCGCCGCGCATCGCTTGCACCTTCGTGAGGTGAAAGCCGCCATCGCGGCGAGCCTCTCCGGCGCCGAGGACGCTGACGAGGATGAACTCACCATCGCGTCCAACGCCGCTGCCGAACTCGTCCGTGCCGGCAAGCTCGACGAGGCCGAGCAGGCCGCCCGCGATCTCCTGCTGCTGTTCCCCGACGTGCACGATGGCTACGATCGCCTCGGCATGGTCTATGAGGCCCGTGGCGACAAGCAAAAGGCGGCCGACTGCTACCGAAAGGTGATCGCGTTCATCAAGGAGCACCCCGACGACTACGAGCCCGGCTTCGAGGACGTATTCGTCAAGCTCGTGGATCGCCTCGACCCGCCAACCGCAACCTGATCGCGGCACCGCTGTGGTCATGCTCCTCAAGGGCGCAGACCACACCACCATTGCAATGCATGATCAGCCCGCCCGCAAACCGCTCTCAAGTAGTGTGATCAGGGTTACAGAAAGCGGAACAGGCTGCGCAGATGCGTCGGCGGCGTTGTATCCCGGTACGGCGTCTTCCGGCCCCTCACCTCGCGCAGGAATGCCACGATGTCGGCCGGCGTGATGTCGTCGAGAGGCCCGAGCTTCGCGCCGAACCGGAACGCCATGAAGCGATCATAGAAGCTCAAGCCGGCGTAGATCGTCTTCTCGGCGAGACCTCGTTGCTCGCGCATATAGGTCTCGAACTCGGAACGCAGACGAGCGAGCGCGGTCGGCGCACGGCGCGGCGGCTCCGGTCGCTCGGCAGCACCGGCTGCGACGAGCGCATCGATGAAGCGATCGAGGCAGTAGTGCTTGTAGACGGGCTTGTTGGCGCGCATCTGATCGAGAGCCGCTGCGCGGGCTTCGACCAGCGCTCGGCCAGTGAGCGGGCCTGGAAGGAGGCGGCGACGCAAGACATCTCGGCAAAGGACGGACGCCGCATCACCGTAGGTGCGCAACGTTCCGCGCGTGTACCCCTGGTCGGCGAGACTGCTCAGGAACCGCTCCCGATGCGGCGCCAGCCAATCTGACGGTGGGACCGTCCCCGCGATCGATCTTCTTCGTGACGACATGGTCGCTCCTCTCGTTGTTCGAAGAGGTGCGTCTATCGGCACGCAAGCAGGGGCGCGAATTAGCCGTCCGACGGACTGTGCGCAACTCCGGATTATGCCGATAGGAACAACATCGATATGCTTGGATGCCGCGGCTTCCACAAGCTAATGCGGCATAATCCGGGAGGCGGCATAAGGCAGCTTATGCCGATATCGGCATAACCTGCCCTGGGCCTACGCCGCCAAACG
>DAIUEP010000271.1:0-5845 GCA_036845065.1 Xanthobacteraceae bacterium
TTCGCGCGCCTGCCGATTGCGCAGTATCCCGAGATCGCGCCGCCGATCATCAACGTGACCGGCCAGTATCCGGGCGCGAGCGCGGAGGTGGTCGCCTCGACCGTGGTGGCGCCGATCGAGGAGCAGATCAACGGCGTCGAGAACATGCTGTATCTATCCTCGAACGCCACCGCCGACGGGCGCTTCACCATCGCGGTCACCTTCGATCTCGGCACCAACCTCGATATCGCGCAGGTCCAGGTGCAGAACCGGCTTAGCGTCGCCCAGCCGCGGCTGCCGGCCGACGTGCGCAACATCGGCGTGACCGTCAACAAGAGCTCGCCCGACCTGATGATGGTCGTGCACCTGTTCTCGCCCGACAAGTCGCGCGACACTCTCTTCATCTCGAATTTCGCGACGCTCGAGATCAAGGACCAGCTCACGCGCATCGATGGCGTCGGCTCGATCACGGTGTTCGGCAGCCGCGACTACGCCATGCGGATCTGGCTCGATCCCGAGCGGTTGCAGTCGCTCGGCCTGACGGCGAGCGACGTGACGCAGGCGCTGCAGGCGCAGAACGTGCAGGTCGCCTCCGGCGTTCTCAACCAGCCTCCGGTCGAGCGGCCTGGCGCCTTTCAGGTCGCGGTCAAGACGCTGGGGCGGCTCGCCGACCCTGTCGAGTTCGGCAGCATCACCGTCAAGCGCACCACCACCGCGGTGGTGCGGCTCAAGGACGTCGCCACGGTCGAGCTTGCCGCGCTCGATTACTCGTCGAACTCCTATCTCGATCGCGATCCGGCGGTCGCCATCGCGGTGTTTCAGCGACCCGGATCGAATGCGCTCGCGACCGCCAAGGCCATTCGCTCCACAATGAATGGACTTGCGCCGCGCTTTCCCCCCGGCGTGAAGCACACGATCGTCTACGATCCCACGCAGTTCATCCAGCAATCGGTCGATGCGGTGCAGCAGACCATCATCGAGGCGATCCTGCTGGTCGTCGTGGTGATCGTGCTGTTCCTGCAGACTTGGCGCGCCGCCATCATTCCGCTGGTCGCCATACCGGTGTCGCTCATTGGCACCTTCTTCTTCATGGCGCTGTTCGGCTTTTCGCTCAACAATCTGTCGCTGTTCGGCCTGGTGCTTGCCGTCGGCATCGTGGTCGATGACGCGATTGTCGTGGTGGAGAATGTCGAGCGCAACATCGCGGCGGGACTAGCGCCGCGCGAAGCCGCGATCAGGAGCATGGATGAGGTCGGCTCGGCGCTGATTGCGATCGCGCTCGTTCTGTGCGCCGTGTTCGTGCCGTCGGGCTTCATCACCGGAATCTCAGGCCAGTTCTATCGGCAGTTCGCGCTCACCATCGCGGGCGCGACCGTGATCTCGCTGATCGTGTCGCTCACCTTGTCGCCGGCGCTCTGCGCCCTGCTGCTGCGGCCGCATACGGAGCGGCCGCCACGCTTCTGGGAACGGCCGATCAAGGAATTCTTTCGCCTGTTCAACGTTGGCTTCGAGCGGCTGGCGAGCGGCTATCAATGGCTTTCGGCGCGGGTCGTGCGCTTTGCGGTGCTGATGCTCGTCGTCTATGCCGGCATCCTGGCGTTCGGTCTCAACGAGTTTCGCAAGACACCCGTTGGCTTCATTCCGGCGGTCGACCGCGGCTTCCTCATCATTGTCACGCAATTGCCGCCAGGTGCCGCGCTCTCGCGCACCGACGACGTCAATCTGCGCGCTGTCGACATCGCGCTCAAAACGCCGGGCATTTCCAGCGCGGTCAATATCGTCGGCTTCTCCGGCGCGACCTTCACGGTTGCTCCCAATTCCGGCGCGATCTTCGTCGTGCTCGAGCCGTTCGAGGAGCGGGCGAAGGACAAGCGCAAGGATTCAAACGCCATCATTGGCGAGCTCTATCGCCGGCTTGGCGGGATCCAGGAGGCGCAGATCTTCGTGGTGGCCCCGCCGCCGGTGCAGGGCATCGGCAATGCCGGCGGCTTCCGCATGATGGTCGAGGACCGCGCCGGCCGCGGCACGGAGGCGCTGCAAGGCGCGGTCTTTGCCATGATGGGCCGCGCCGCCCAGACGCCCGGTCTCACCCAGGTGTTCTCGTTTTTCGAGACCTCGACGCCGCAGCTCTATCTCGACATCGACCGCACCAAGGCGCAGCTCCTCGGCGTCAACGTGCAGGACGTCTTCAGCGCGCTGCAGATCTATATCGGCTCCTCCTACGTCAATGACTTCAACCTGTTCGGCCGCACCTTCCGGGTCACCGCGCAGGCCGAGAGCGGCTTCCGGATCGACAGCAAGGACGTGCTCAACATCAGGGTGCGCAACGCGAACGGCGACACCGTGCCGCTCGGCTCGTTCACGACGGTGCAGGACGTCTCCGGCCCCTACCGGGTGCCACGCTACAATCTCTATCCGGCGGCCGAGCTCGACGGCGCGGCGGCGCCCGGCTACTCGCTCGGGCAGGCCATCACCGCGATGGAAAAGCTCGCCGCCGAGACGCTGCCGGACGGCTTCGCGTTCGAATGGACGACGCTCGCCTACCAGCAGATCAAGGCCGGCAATACCGCGGCGTTCGCCTTCGGGCTGGCTGTCGTGTTCGTGTTCCTGGTGCTGGCCGCGCAGTATGAGAGCCTGACGCTGCCGCTCGCGGTCATTCTGATCGTGCCGATGTGTCTGGTCGCCTCGATCGTGGGTGTGGTGCTGCGCGGACAGGACAACAACATTCTGACCCAAGTGGGCTTCGTGGTGCTGATCGCGCTCGCCGCCAAGAACGCGATCCTGATCGTCGAGTTCGCCAAGCAGCTCGAGGATGGCGGCATGGATCGGTTCGCGGCCGCGGTCGAGGCGGCGCGCTTGCGGCTGCGCCCGATCCTGATGACCTCGCTCGCCTTCATCTTCGGCGTGCTGCCGCTCGTTTGGGCGGTGGGCGCTGGCGCCGAGCTGCGTCAGACGCTTGGCACCGCGGTGTTCTCCGGCATGATCGGGGTTACCGTCTTCGGCCTCATCTTCACGCCGGCGTTCTATGTGGTCTGCCGCTGGCTGGCGACGCGGTTCGAAGCGCGGCGCGCTCGGTCAGCGCCGACGCCGGCGGAGTAGGGGTTCGCGGGTTCGGGTGATCGAAGCCGGGCTAAGCCCGGCTTCGACCAACGATGCCTCAGTTGACCGGCGCGCCGATCACAGCCCGAACACGTACAGCATCGACGCGGTCGACGTGAGCTTGAGCTCGGGGAACTCCGCCAGCATCTGCTGTGACTGCTTCGATCCGACCAGCACCGCGATGTATTGCTTGCCGTTCACCGTATAGGTGATCGGCGGCGCGTTGATGCCGGTGCCGGTGTTGAAGCTCCAGAGCTCCTGCAGGGTCTTGGCGTCGAAGGCGTAGAACGTGCCGTCGCTGGTGCCGTTGAACACGAGATTGCCGGCGGTCGCGAGCATGCCGCCATAATTGGGATACTGCATCTTGAACTGCGCCTTGGTCTCGCCGGTCAGGGGATCGACCGCCTTCACGGCGCCATAGCGCTTCTCGGATAGCGCCCTGGTGGTGCCGCCGGTAAAGCGCTCGCGCCACTTCACCGTGCCGCCCTGGTCCGCGAAGCTCTTCTGCTCGACGGTCGTGATCGAGTCGCAGCCTTCGATCGTCGGCAGGTAGAGCAGGTTGAGCTCCGGATTGTACGACGACGGCGGCCAGTTCTTGCCGCCTGAGTGCGAGGTGCAGGTCTTCGACGGGCCCTGGCCACGCAGCCCATGGCTGCCGGGCGTGTAGACCTGCACGTCCTTGGTGGGATCGTAGTTGAGCGGCTTGCCGGTCTTCGGATCGAGCCCGGTGGTCCAGGTCTGCTGGTCGACATACTGCTTGCCGAACACGAACGAGCCGTTGGTGCGGTCGAGCGCGTAGTAGAAGCCGTTGCGCGCCGCGTGCACGACCAGCTTGCGGTCCTCGCCGTTCACCTTGCCGTTGATGATCGGGTGCTCCGAGATCTCGTCGAAGTCGTAGGGGTCGTTGGGCGTGTACTGGAAGCCCCACTTGATCTTGCCGTCCGTGGGCGAGAGCGCGAGCACGCTCGCGGCCCATTTGTTGTCGCCCGGGCGATACTCGACGTCGTAGTCGGGGCCGGCATTGCCGATCCCTTGGTAGATCGTGTCGGTCTCGGGGTCATAGGTCGCGGTCTCCCAGATCGAGCCGCCGCCGTGACGCCAGCGCTCCTGGCCGTCCTTCCAGGTCTCGTTGCCGGGCTCGCCGGCGCCCGGGATGGTGAAGGTGCGCCAGAGTTGCTGGCCGGTGTTGAGGTCGGTGGCGTCGATATAGCCGCGGATGCCGAACTCGCCGCCGGCTGCGCCCACGATCGCGATGTCGCGGATCACCAGCGGGGCGAGCGTGATGGTCTCGGCGACGCTAGGATCGGCGATCTTGCGCTCCCAGACCTTCTCGCCGGTCGCCTTGTTGAGCGCGAACATCCGCCCGTCGAGCGCGATCGAGATGATCTTGTCCTTCCAGAGCGCGACGCCGCGGTTGTTCACGCCGCAGCAGGCGACGTCGGCCGCCCAGGCGCGGTCGATCTGCGGATCGAAGCGCCAGCGGATCGTGCCCTTGCTGCCTTGGGTGAGGTCGATGGCATAGACCCGCCCCCAGCCGTCCGGCACGTACATGATGCCGTCCTCGACGATCGGGGTGGCTTCGAGCGTGCCGGACTGGTAGCGGCCGCCGCCCTCGAATCCCGACAGCGCGACCGTGAAGGCGACTTTGAGATTCTTGACGTTGTCGGTGTTGATGGTCTTGAGCGCGGAGAACCGGTGGCCCTCGTAGTTGCCGTGGTGGAGGATCCAGTTCTGCGGCTCCTTGGCGGCGCTGAGCGCGCGCTCGGGCGTCATGTCGGCTGAGCGTGCCGGCGTCAGCATGGTTGCGGCCAGCAATGACGCGAACGCGGCGACGCTGAGAATTTTCATGATATGCCTCCACTTGATCTCTTTTGAGCCGGCCCCGGCGACGTGGCCGTTGCACAAGGCTAGTCCTCCGCGTGGCTGGCTTCAACGGGTCATCCCCGCGGCCGCCCCGTTCGCGTCCCTGTGCAGGTCGGTGTATGGTTATTGCGGCTGCCCGCGGGGAGGTACCGGTCTTCTCGCTCGACAACGTGCAGCAGGATCGCCACCGGCGGGCGGTGCGAGGTGAATCAACGATAATGACCAGAACGATGAGAACAACGAGCGTGCGGCCTGTCGGCAGGCAACGCTGCGCATCAAGGGAGAAACGCCGATGCATGGCCTTCGCGTGTTGGCTGCGGTTGCGCTGACGGCGGCGCTGATGGCGACCGCCGGCGCTCGCACATTCGATGAATCGAAATATCCCGACCTGAAGGGACAGTGGGACCGCGTCGGCGTGCCGAACTGGACGCCGGCGGGCACGCCGCCGTTCACGCCCGAGTACCAGGCGGTCTACGAGGCCAACCGCGCCGACATGAAAAATGGCGGCGCCGGTGGTGTGCCGTCGCAGTATTGTTACCCGCAAGGCATGCCGATGATGATGAACATCTACGATCCGATGGAGATCGTGGTCACGCTCGATGTCACCTATATCCTGATCAGCCACGTCAACGATTCCTATCGCCGCATCTACACCGACGGGCGCGGCTGGCCGTCGGAGGACGAGTTCGTGCCGACCTATGCGGGCTACTCCATCGGCAAATGGGTCGACGAGGACGGCGACGGCAAGTTCGACGTGCTTGAGGTCGAGACCCGCCACCTGCTCAATCCGCGGGTCTATGATGCGAGCGGCCTGCCGTTCCACAGCGACGGCAAGACCGTCGTCAAGGAGCGCATCTATGTCGACAAGGCCGACAAGGACATCCTCTATGACGAGATCACCGTC
>DAIUEP010000272.1:0-5827 GCA_036845065.1 Xanthobacteraceae bacterium
TCGACGGCCTCGTGTCGCTCTATGTGATCTCGGCGCTGTTCGGCCTGTTCCAGGGTGGCATCGTGCCGATGTACGCGATCATCGTGCGCGAGCATTTCTCGCCGGCGGAGACCGGCATCCGGCTCGGCATCGTGCTGATGGCGACGCTGATCGGCATGGCGCTCGGCGGCTGGATGTCGGGTGCGATCTTCGATCTCACCGGCTCCTATCGCGCGGCCTTCCTCAACGGGCTCGCCTGGAATGTGCTCAACGGCACAATCGTGATCTGGCTGCTGCTGCGGCCGGCGCCGCCGCGGCTTGCGCCGGCGTAGTGCGTTCAAAACTCCCGGAACAGCCGGCCGAAGCCTTCGATCCTGTCGTCGACGCCGCAGCGGCGCAGCGCGTCCCATACGATCGCCTGGTGCGCCGTCATCACGTTGACGCCGAACTCCTGCTCGAGCGGATCGATCGCAAATGCAGTGGGCCAGTGCGGCGACGGCAGCAGGATCGTGTCGGCCTCGGGGTGCTCGCGCATCAGCTTGCGGCCGAGCTCGAGCGCGGCGTGCTGCGGGATGCGGCCGATCTGGTTGAACGGGCTGCCCCAGGCGGTCGCGCCAAGGACCTCGCAGCCGAAATGCAGCGCATAGCTCGCGATCCGGTCGGTGTCGGCATGGGCATAGGGCTGCGCCACCACCACCTTCTTGCAGCCAAGCGCCTTGGCGGCGCGCGCCTGCGCGGCCGCGCTGGAGGAGACCTTGACCTTCAGCTCCGCCTCGAGATCGCTGATCATCTGCTCGGCGTTCTTGGTGCCGCGCGACAGGTTGATCGGCACACCGCCGAGCACCACGATGTCGCAGCCAGCAGCCGCCATCTCGCGCGCCGCCCGCATGCTGATGTCGTAGGACTGGTCGACCTCGTCCTTGCTGCGCACCACAATGGCGAGCGAGGTGACGACCAGCGTCACGCCCGCGGGCACGATTTGGTAGAACTCGTAAGGGAAGACCTCGGTCGTGAGCGGCGGCGAGGTGTAGCCGATGCGCGCGCGGTAGCCGTACATTTTCTCGGGAAGCGTCACTGGCGGGACCTTTTCTTTGTGATACGAAAGTAGAAAACTAGAGGCCGCTGCATAGCTTGTCCACCGACGACCAGCTCGTCATGCGACTGTCACGTGTGCGGGCCTATCGTCACGTTGCGTTTTTTCACGAGGAAACCGATGCGCACGCTTGCCGCCTGCTTTGCCGCCACCCTCATGGCCAATGGCCCGCTCGCCGCGGCCGATATCCAGGCACGCTTCCTCTACAGCGACGACACGCTTCTCCGCACCGGCCCCTATGCGTTCGAAGGCGGCAAGACCCTGAACCTCACGGTCGGCATCGGCAGCGCCGCCTTCCGGCATCCGAATGACCCGCCCAATGTGATCTGGACGTTGGGTGATCGCGGCGCCAACATCGCCTGCTCGGAGATGAAGGAGATTGCCGGCGTCGAGCTTGCGGCCTGCAAGGGCGTGCGCAACGGCCGCGTCTATCCGACGCCCTCCTATTCGCCGTCGATCTACCGCGTGATGGTGACGGAGAACGGCTTTCGGGTCACCGACGTCATCACCTTGAAGGATCGCGACGGGCGGCCGATGAGCGGTCTGCTCAATCCGCTCAAGACCGCGGCCACCGATACCGGGCTCGATGGCACCGGCAAGCCGCTGCCATATGACCTCAACGGCATCGACGCCGAGGCGATCGTTCGGCTTGCCGACGGCACGTTCTGGATCGGCGAAGAGAACGGCCCCTCGCTGTCCCATTTCCGCGCTGACGGGCGCATGATCGTGCGCCACGTGCCGAAGGGGACGGAGGCAGAGTTCGCGGGCGCGAAGTACGACGTCAAGGGTACGCTGCCGGCGATCTTGACCAAGCGCGCGATCAACCGCGGCATCGAATCGCTCGCGATCTCGCCGGACGAGCGCTTCCTCTATTTCGTCATGCAGAACCCGCTCGCCAATCCGGATACCGCCGCCTACCAGAAGGCGAAGAACTCCCGCCTGTTCAAGCTCGAGCGCGCGACGATGCGGATCGTGGGCGAGTACGTCTACACGCTCGACGATCCGAAAACCTTCCGCCGCGACCCGTCCGAGAAGCAGAACGATCCGCGCATCAGCGAGATGATGGCGATTGGGCTCGACCGGCTGATCGTGCTCGAGCGCACCGAGCAGACCACCAAGCTGCACGAGATCAATCTGGCGGGCGCGACCAGCATCGCGGGCAGCAAGTGGGATGACGTCGCGACGCAACCGACGCTCGAACAGTCGGAGACGGCGGCGGTCGGCATCAAGCCGGTGTCGAAGACGCTCCGGTTCGACAGCGCCGATTTTCCGGAGATGGTCGGCAAGACCGAAGGCATGGCGCTCCTGGGCGACGGCTCGCTCGCCCTCATCAATGACGACGACTTCGGGATTACCGGCGGCCGCACCCAGATCGTCATCGTTAAAGGGACCGGCATCGCCCGTCGTTAACGCGCGGGCGCGCGCAAGCATCATTCAGGCCAGCAATACCGCGGCCTGCGATGCTGCCATGCGGGATTGCGCGGTCAGCTTTTGCTTTGCTCCCAGCGCGAACGTGCAGCGCACAAGGTAAAGCTTGAGGCTCGTAGCCATTTGCGCGCATTGCGAACTCTTCAATTCACTGACGAGTTGGAAGCTGCCGTGTTGCTGCGTTGCAGCATGAGACGGTGCGGCATTGTGTCCGAGCTCGGGCGCGAGATTCGCGCCGCTATCGACAAAGGGATGAGTTTGTATTGCGACTGATTTAGATTAGATCAGGTTGTAGCTTGTTACGACGTCGCTGCCCGTGGTTGCTGAGATGCGCGGGTGCGACGGGGGTAGCCCTGATCAACGAGGGAGCCTCTGTTCGATGGGGGAGCCTTGATCAATGGGGGAAGGATCATGACGGCAGCATCTGAACCAGTCGACGCGCATGTGCGTGCCTCGGAAGCGACCCGTTGGGGGCAGCTGATCATCGGCGTCGTCTGCATGGTGATGATCGCCAATCTGCAATACGGCTGGACGTTCTTCGTCCCCGACATTCAGAAGACGTTCGGATGGGACCGCGCTTCCATTCAGATCGCCTTCACGCTTTTCGTCCTGTTCGAAACCTGGCTGGTCCCGATCGAGGGCTGGTTCGTCGATAAGTATGGCCCGCGCATCGTCATTTTCATCGGCGGCGTATTGTGCGGCATCGGTTGGGTGATGAACTCCTATGCAACCAGCCTCGCCGAATATTACGCAGCCCAGATCATCGCCGGCATCGGCGCGGGCGGCGTATACGGCACATGCATCGGCACCGCGCTCAAATGGTTTCCGGATAAACGCGGCTTGGCCGCGGGCATCACGGCGGCCGGATTTGGCGCAGGCTCCGCGCTGACCGTCGTGCCGATCCAGGCGATGATTCAGTCGAGCGGATTCCAGGCCACTTTCTTCAACTTCGGCATCGGCCAGGGCATTATCGTCTGCGTCCTGGCTTTCTTCCTGAATGTTCCCAAGCCCGGCCAGGTGCCCGAGACCACGCGTAACACCAAGGTCATCCAGAACCTGCGCCAGTTCGCTCCGAGCGAGATCATCGGACCGACAAATTTCTGGATTATTGGCTCCATCATTGCGTTGGTCGGCGGATTGAGCATGTGGGCGCTCGGGATGCAGTTCTACATCCCGCTTGCGCTCGCCGGGCTCATCTTCGGTTACGGCGGCTTCATCGTGTGGACCCGCGGCCAGCCGGTCTTCACCCTGATGTATTTCATGTTTGTGATCGTCGGCGCGGGCGGTCTGATGGTGACGGCCAATCTTGCGCCGATCGCGCTCGACCTGAAAATCGCCAACGAGCCGGTGACGCTGTTCGGGTTGACGATGACGGCGCTCACTTTCGCCGCCACCATTGACCGCATCTTGAACGGTCTCACGCGCCCGTTCTTCGGCTGGGTGTCCGACAATATCGGCCGCGAGAACACGATGTTCATTGCCTTCTTCATCGAAGGCCTCGGCATCTTCGCGCTCTACAAGTTTGGTTCGAACCCGGTCTTGTTCGTGATCCTGAGCGGTCTGGTGTTCTTCGCGTGGGGTGAGATCTACAGCCTCTTCCCATCGACCTGTACCGACACCTTCGGGGCCAAATTCGCCACAACGAACGCCGGTCTGCTCTATACCGCGAAAGGAACCGCCGCGCTGCTGGTGCCGTATAGCAATCAAATCCAGAAAATGACCGGCAGTTGGGACATGGTGTTCATCATTGCCGCCGCCGCCAACATCCTGGCCGCCTTGCTCGCCATTGCGGTTCTAAAGCCCTGGCGGGCCAAGGTGATTGCCCGAGCCTGACGGCTCCTGCAAACGGCCGCCGGCGGGTGTCACTGACCCGGATGGCGGTATCATCGCCTGCGGTTGCACCGCGCCCGCCAATCTGGAATACTGTATACCAACTATGACCGCGAACGACAGTTCCAGTCCCGTCAATTTGCGTATCGGCCGTGAGCACCTGGCCGAACCGCTTGCGTCGCCGCGCGTGGCCGTCGAGCCGATCGCCAGTCCGGCGAGCTTCAAGAGCCGCGCCTATACGGCGCTCAAGAATGTCATCGTCTCGCTCGACGTCTATCGGCAGCGTGCCGACGTGCGCCTCGATGAGCGCCGCCTCGCCCTGGACTTCGGCATCAGCCGCACGCCGGTACGCGAGGCCATGGCGCAGCTCGAGCGCGAGGGTTTCGTGCGCTCGGTGCCGCGGCGCGGCATCTACGTCGTGCGCAAGACCAAGCGCGAGGTGATCGAGATGATCACCGCCTGGGCGGCGCTTGAAAGCATGGCAGCGCGGCTGATCACTGAGAACGCCAGCGACGACGAGATCGCGCCGCTGCGCACCATGTTCTCGACCTTCGAGAACGGCGAGCTGCACGCCCGTCTCGACGAGTATTCCGAGGTGAACATCGAGTTTCACCAGACCATCATCCGCATGAGCGGCAACAGCGTGCTGATCGCGCTCGCGGAGAATCTGTTCATCCATATGCGGATGATCCGCATGAAGACGATCGGCGAGAAGGATCGCGCCGACCGCTCGATCCGCGATCACATGCACATCATCAAGGCGCTGGAGGCACGTGACACCGCCCGCGCCGAGGAGCTGGTGCGCACGCACGCGCTCGGCCTCGCTGAGCACGTGGCGAAATACGCCGACTACTTGGACTGAATTCCGGGATTGACCGTCATCGCGCAAGTAAAGCTTGCGACGCAAAAGCTTAGGGAGAGAACGATGTCTGATGCAGCAGCGCAGCTGAAGCCCTCAGGCGACGCCGAGCGGGAGATGACGGATGGCTTTCACCTTGTCATCGATGCGCTCAAGCTCAACGGCATCAACACCATCTACGGGGTGCCCGGCATCCCGATCACCGACTTTGGCCGCATGGCGCAGGCGGCAGGCATTCGCGTCATTTCGTTCCGGCACGAGCAGAACGCCGGCAATGCCGCGGCGATCGCCGGCTTCCTGACCAAGAAGCCCGGCATCTGTCTCACCGTGTCGGCTCCCGGCTTTCTCAACGGTCTCACCGCGCTCGCCAATGCCACCACCAACTGCTTCCCGATGATCCTGATCTCGGGCTCCTCCGAGCGCGAGATCGTGGATCTGCAGCAGGGCGACTACGAGGAGATGGACCAGTTGGCGATCGCCAAGCCGCTCTGCAAGGCGGCCTTCCGCGTGCTGCATGCCGCCGACATCGGCATCGGGCTGGCGCGTGCGATCCGCGCGGCGGTGTCCGGCCGGCCGGGTGGCGTCTATCTCGATCTGCCGGCCAAGCTGTTCGGGCAGGTGATGGACGCGGAGCGCGG
>DAIUEP010000273.1:0-5800 GCA_036845065.1 Xanthobacteraceae bacterium
GGCGATGGCAAAGCTTGTTCATGCTGCTGAAGCCCATCGTACGCCGTGCCCACCAGCCGAATCTACGCGAACAGAACAGCCGGAGGTGGGCACGGCGCACGATGGGCGTTCTCGTGTGGCCATACACGTGCATGCGCCTTTGCCCACCCTACAAATCCGCGAACCAATCACTCCGCTGCCGCGAGCCCTTTGCCCGTGTTGCGTCGCAGGCACTCGATCACCTTGTCGGTCGACATCACGTCGCCGAAGGTCAGATAGAAGTTGCCGAGCGCGGCGTTGTGGTCCTCATCCGTCATGGCGGCGTTGCCGTCCGTCACCATGATGGTCTTGAAATTGCACATCATGGCGTCGCGCGCGGTCGACTCGCAGCACACGCCGGTGATGGTGCCCGTGACCACGACGGTGTCGATGCCGCGCTCGCGCAGGATGTCGGCGAGGTTCGAGGAGCCCTGGATGAAGGCGCTGAAGCGCTGCTTCTCGACCGTGAGATCGCCTGGCCGCGCATCAAGCTCGGCCCACAGCTCATGGCCTTTGCTGCCAGCCGCAAGCGCTTCCGCGCGCTTGGCGTTCTGCTCGGGGCCCCTCAAGTCGTAATAGGTCGACCAATCCTTGAGCGTCTGCGGCGTATACGTGGTCTTGATCCACACCACCGCGCCGCCGGTCTCGCGCACAGCCTGTGCGAGCCGGTTGATGTTGGGGACGATCTCGCGCGCCATCGCGCAGAGCGAATGCGCGACGCCCGGCAGCATGAAGGCGTTCTGCATGTCGACCACGAGGAGCGCGGTCTTGCGCGGATCGAGATTGTCGTAGACGAGCTCGCGGCCGCGCCGCGCGATCACGCGCTCGACGATCGATTTCGGGATGGCGATCTTGTGCATCGATGGCTCCGCTCGCTTCAAAAAACGCCCGCCGACAGGATGATGGCGACAAGCCCGGTGATCGCCGCCAGAATGAAGACGATCCACCGCAGCTCTTCGGGATTCTTGTATTTGCCGAGCCAGCCCATGGACGCGAGCCTAGCGGTTGCCGCGGTCAACGCGCAACCCACATGCTCATGCATGGGCGGCGGCCCTCACCCGGGCGAATGTCAGCATCCGGGCCGGATTGTCGCATAGCATCGTCTCGATCGTCGCCGCCGGTATGCCGCGCTCGTTGAGCATCGGCACGAAGTCGCGCAGCACCGTGGCGTAGCCTCTCCCGCCGAAGCGCGAGAGCATGGTCTTGCGCGCCACGTCCGACGACAGGATGAGCTGGCGTTCGAGGCCCTTGTCGCAGGCGGCGCGCACCAGATCGGCCAGCTCCACATTGGTGGGCCCTTTCGGGAAGCTCACCTTGTCGATACCCATGAGCACGCCGGCGCGGGCAACCTCGACCAGCTCCGACACGTCCTTGGCCGCCCCCATGTGGCTGATGACGACGTGCGTCATGTCCATGCCGGCACTCTCGAGCACGCGGATGTGCCAGGCCGCCTGCCCCGGGTTCGAGGTGTGGGTGATGATCGGCGCGCCGGTCGCCATCGCGGCGGCGGCCGCGGCGCGGAACAGTCGCTCGGCCGGCTCGCTCGGCTCGCGCGCGGTGCCGACTTTGATAAGACCGCAACGGACGTCGGTGCCATCGGCGCCGATCTCGATCTCGGCGATCATGGCGTCGCGGATGGCCTCGACCGAGGCCTTCTCGGCGACCTCCGGAAACGGGTCCCAATAGTAGCCGGCCGCACACACGACCTTGACGCCCGAGAGCTCGCTGATCCGGCGCAACGCCGCCGGATCGCGGCCCCACAGCGGCGCGCTCAGGTCGGTGATGGCGGCAAGGCCGAACTCCTTGGCGGTGCGCAGATCCTCGACCACCGCCGGGATCTCCGCCTCGCCGACCTTGTTGGCCGGGCCCTTCTGCGCCGAGAGGTCGATCTGCAGATGCTCGTGGGCGAGGATGCGTCCGCGGATCGTCTCGACGTCGCCGGTGACGGTTCTGATCAATTTGGATGTCCCGATTTGAACATTGCGCGTGCCACATACTCGGCGCGCTCCCTCTCCCCGCAGGGGAGAGGTGGACTCGCGGCACCGCATTCACACCACTCAGGCTTCATCTGCGCGGCACCTCTACAGCTTCCCCGCGAACGCGTCCTCGATGAACGCGTGCGCGAGCGCATAGCCGTGACGCGTCGCCGGCTCGTCGTAGACCGCGACCGGCGGCATGTTGACGCCGACGTCGGTGTAGGCGTGCACCACGTTTCCGAACGTGAGCGCATACCAGCGTGCGCCGGTGGCATCCATCTCGGCCTCGAACATATCGCGGTGCGCCTTGGGCGAGATCGGGTCGGCCGCGCCGTGCAGCACCAGGATGGCGGCCTTGATGTCGCCCTTCTTGGCGGGCGCAGGCGTCGCCAGCACACCGTGCACGGATACGACCGCCTGCACGTCGGCGCCGGCGCGCGCGAGATCGATCACGTTGCTGCCGCCGAAGCAGTAGCCGAGCCCGGCGCGCCGCTTGGCATCGCCGACGCCGCGCGCGACGGCTTCCTTGGTCATGGTCTCGAACGCCGCCACGATGCGCCTTCGCGTCTCGGCCGCGTCCTCGATCAAAGGCTTGAGAAACTCCATCGGGTTTTCGTTGCCCTCCGGGCCCTTGCCTTCGCCGAACATGTCGGCCACGAACGCCACATAACGCGTGCCGGCCAGCGTTTTGGCGCGCTCGACCGCGTCCTTGGTGACGCCGAGCCAGTTGGGCGCGACCAGCAGCAGCGGGCGCTGCGTCTTGATGCTGTCGTCATAGACCAGCTCGCCGCGGCAGCCGAGGCCGGACACGGAATACTGGATCGCTTCAACCTTCACATTACTTCTCCGCTCTTGATTATCTTTCACTCATTGCGGCCGCAGGAACGCGAAATCGCAGCCCTCGTCGGCGCCCAGGATTTCCTTCGCGTAGAGCTTGGCATAGCCGCGCTTGGGCTTCTCCTGCGCAATTGTCGTCCCGGCAGCCCGCCGCTTGAGCTCGGCCTCATCGACCAGAAGCTCGATGCGCCGCCCCGTCACCGACAGCCGGATGCGATCGCCGTTGCGCACCAGGCCGAGCGGCCCGCCCGAGGCCGCGTCAGGCGTCACGTGCAGCACGATGGTGCCGAAGGCGGTGCCGCTCATGCGCGCGTCGGAGACACGGACCATGTCCTTGACGCCTTTTTGCGCGAGCTTCTTCGGGATCGGCAGATAGCCCGCTTCCGGCATCGCCTCGGGCGCATTCGGCCCGGCGTTCTGCAGCACCAGAATGTCCTGCGGCTCGACATCGAGCGCCGGATCGTCGATGCGGGCGGCGAGATCGGCCAGCGACGAGAACACCACCGCTCTGCCCTCGTGCTCGAACAGCTTGGCGTCGGCAGCCGAGCGCTTGAGGATCGCGCCCTTGGGCGCGAGATTGCCGAACAGCGCGACGAGACCCCCCTGCGGCTCGAACGGCTGCTCGCGCGCCGCGACGATGGTGCGGTCCACATAAGGATCGGCCGTGGCGGCAAGGCGCTCTGCGAGCGTTTCGCCAGTCACCGTCATGCAGTCGAGATGGAGGAGCGGCTTGAGCTCGCGTAAGAGCGCCCCCATCCCGCCGGCGGCGAAGAAATCCTCCATGTAGCCGTTGCCGACCGGCTTGAGGTTCACCAGCACCGGTGTCTCGTCGGAGAGGCGGTTGAGCTGTTCGAGCGTCACCTTGACGCCGGCGCGGCCCGCGATCGCGGTCAGGTGGATCACCGCATTGGTCGAGCCGCCGAGCGCGAGCAGCACCCGCAGCGCGTTCTCGACCGACTTGGCGTTGACGATCCGGTCGGGGGTGAGCGTCGTCGAGCCGATCAGGCGGACGGCGGCGGCGCCGGTCGCTTCCGCGGCGCGCAGGCGGTCGGCATGCACCGCCGGGATCGCCGCCGTGCCGGGCAGGATCAGCCCCAGCGCCTCCGCGATGCAGGCCATGGTCGAGGCGGTGCCCATGACCGCGCAGGTGCCGGCGGTGACCGCCAGCCGCCCCTCGACCGTGGAGATCTCGTCCCTGTCGACCTCGCCGGCGCGATACCGCGCCCAGAACCGGCGGCAGTCGGTGCAGGCGCCGAGCCGCTCGCCGCGATGGCGGCCAGTCATCATCGGGCCCGCCACCAGCATGACCGCAGGCCTGCCGGCCGAGACCGCGCCCATCAGCTGCGCCGGCACGGTCTTGTCGCAGCCACCCATCAGCACCACCGCGTCCATGGGCTGTGCCGCGATCATCTCCTCGGTGTCGATCGACATCAGGTTGCGGTACTTGAGGCTGGTCGGGCTCAGGAACACCTCGCCGAGCGAGACGGTCGGAAACTCGACCGGGAGAGCGCCGGCGGCGAGCACGCCGCGCTTGACCGCCTCAAGGAGCTCGGGGAAGTGGCGGTGGCAATTGTTGAAGCCAGAGGCCGTATTGGCGATGCCCACCACCGGCTTGCCCAGCATGGCACGCGAGTAGCCCATGGACTGGGCGAACGAGCGCCGCAGATAGAGCGAGAAATCGCGGTCGCCGTAGTTGGTCAGGCCATGCTCAAGGCCGACAATCCCGTCCGTCATCGAGCCGCCCCCCAAGGCGCTGACTGCGCATCCAAGCGCTTGGGCCGACCGTATATGGCCCATGGCGCTTATGGCCCAGAGCGCTGCGGGAATAAAACGGATTTGGCCAGCAAATGCACTCGATTTCGCGAGCGCCATCCCGGTCGTCAGCGCCGTGCCATGGCCACATTCCGCCTCGACAAGAGACCTGGAACCCCTCTAAAACCATGCTGGGGGCATTCCAAGGTACCGATCAAATCCAGGTACCAACCAAAAGAGTAACCGCTGCCGGGTAGGGATCCCATGAACTACAACACATTTTTCACTGACGCGCTCGCCCGGTTGCGGGAGGAGCGGCGGTATCGGGTGTTTGCCGACCTTGAGCGGCTGGCCGGGCGCTTCCCACGCGCGATCTGGCACTCCCCGCAAGGGCCGCGGGACGTGGTGGTGTGGTGCTCCAACGACTACCTCGGCATGGGGCAACACCCCAAAGTCATCGGCGCCATGGTCGAGACCGCGACCCGCATGGGCACCGGTGCCGGCGGCACGCGCAATATCGCAGGTACCAACCACCCGCTGGTGGAGCTCGAGCGCGAGCTGGCGGACCTGCATCGCAAGGAGGCCGCGCTCGTCTTCACCTCGGGTTATGTGTCGAACGAGACCGGCATCGCCACGCTGGTCAAGCTGATGCCGAACTGCCTGATCCTGTCGGATGCCTGGAACCACAATTCCATGATCGAAGGCGTGCGGCAGTCAGGCGCCGAGAAGAAGATCTTCCGCCACAACGACGCCGCCCACCTCGAGGAGCTGCTCAAGGCCGCCGATCCGGCGCGCCCCAAGCTGATCGTGTTCGAGACCCTCTATTCCATGGACGGCGACGTGGCGCCGGTCGCTCAGATCTGCGACCTCGCCGAGCGCTATGGCGCCATGACCTACGCGGACGAGGTGCATGCGGTCGGCATGTACGGGCCGCGCGGCGGCGGCCAGGCGGAGCAGCAGGGCGTCATGCACCGCGTCGATGTTCTGGAAGGCACGCTCGCCAAGGCGTTCGGCTGCCTCGGCGGCTATATCGCAGGCAGCTCTGCGCTGGTCGATGCGGTGCGCAGCTACGCGCCGGGCTTCATCTTCACCACCGCGCTGCCGCCCGCGATCTGCGCGGCCGCGGCCGCCGCCATTCGCCATCTCAAGACGTCGAGCTTCGAGCGCGAGCGCCACCAGGACCGCGCCGCCCGCACCAAGGCGGTGCTGATCGCGGC
>DAIUEP010000274.1:0-5797 GCA_036845065.1 Xanthobacteraceae bacterium
GCTTATCCTTCGCCAAGCAAACGACACAGCGCACGCGGATCGAGGCGATCGAGGTCGTGCGCCGTCGCGATGATGTCGGCGCAGCTCCTCGCCGGGATGCGGGTCATAAGCTCGCGCGTAAAGCGCTCTTCGTGCTCCTCGGCGGTGAACGGTTGCGCCGGGCTGCCCTTCGGCGCCGGCACCAGGATCGAGAGCGCGCGGCCATCGCGGAGCCGTACGCTCACCCGCGCCGCGGTGGAAAGTGCGTTGCTCGCCGCCTCGACCTCGTCGTCGCGCGCGATGGTCGTGCGTTCCTCGAGGTCGTACAGGGCGCGGTCGCCAAGCCCGGACTCGACATCGGCGACGGTGAGGTCGGGCAGCCCGTCCGCCATCGGCACCTGGGCGGCGAGCGCGACGCAGAACGGCAGGCACATCTGCGCGGCCTGCAGGTCGACCGGATGCTTGTTGGTGAGGCGCCCCTCGATGATGCGCGGAATGCCGAGCGAGATCGACGCGATGTCGCCTAATGAAAACCCGTGCTGCAGACGCAGAGCCAGCATGCCGTCGATGCCGGCCGCCACCCGCGCGGCGGCGGCGTGCGACTTCGTGAGCACGTCCATGAGATGGAAGCGCTGGCCGAGTCCGTCCTCGATCACGGACGCGTCCCAGCCATCGCCATAGGCGCGGGCGAAGCCGCCGGTGCCTTCGATGATGTCGGATGGCCCGGAGAAGCCCTGTTGTGTGAGCAGCGCTGCCGCGACGCCGCACTGCGCCGAATGCGCCGCCTGGATGCGCTTGCCGGACGAGCCCGAATAGTAGAACTGCGCGACACCCGATGGATAGCTGCCGGCGAGCCCGATCCCCTCGGTGATCTTGCGTTCCGCATCAGGGCCGCGGAACAGCAACCGCCCCGCAGCCGCCGCCGTGCCGAACACGTCGCAGGTGCCGGTGCTCTGGAAGCCGCGCTGGAAATGGCCCGGCTGCATCGAGAGCCCGATCCGGATGATGATCTCGTAGCCGGCAACGACCGCAGCCAACATCTCGGAGCCCGACGCGCCGACGTGCTCGGCGGTCGCGAGCGCGGCCGACCACACCGCCACGCCCGGATGCAGCATCGCGCCCACATGGGTGTCGTCGGCGTCGAAGCTCGAGCCGTAGCTCACGTTGAGAAAGGTCGCATGCTGCGGGTTGAGCGTTTCCGTTGAGAACAGGACGTGGGAGGCGCCGGCGCGCCCGACGATGCCGATATAGCGGCGCGCCCACTCGCTCCACGGCAGGCGCGCGCCGAGCGAGGCGACACGCAGGAAATCGAGCAGCAGGAAGCCGAGCTTGCGGCGGACCTCCTGCGGCAGTGCCTTGGGATCGAGCGTGGCGGCAAACTCAGCCAGCGCCCTGGTCGGCTGATGCTCTTCGTTCTTCATTTGCTTTGGTTCATTGCGGGAACTCTCAGTTCGTCATGCCCGGCCTTGTGCCGGGCATCCACGTCTTGAAGGCAAGTAAGACGTGGATGGCCGGGACAAGCCCGGCCATGACGGCGGAAATTCTTCGAATCCATTTCGCGCTTCGCTCATGGCGCACCTTTGAGCAGATCGCGCAGCTTGCCGTATTTGGCGTAGTCGCTCTCGATCACCTGCCGGAAGGCGTCGGGCGTGCTTATCACGATCTCGGAGCCGTCGCGTATGAGGACATCCTTGACGGCGGGAACCTGCATGGCGGTCGCCAGCGCGCCCCACAGCCGGTCGATGAGCGGCTGCGGCGTTGCAGCCGGTGCCAGCAGCCCGATCCAGGACGCGGCCTCGTAGCCCGGCACGCCCGCCTCGGCGACGGTCGGCGTATCCGGCAGCACGCTCGAGCGCTCGCGACTGCCGACCGCCAGCGCCTTCAGCGATCCGCCGCGGATATGCGGGATGAGCCCGGCGAGGAATCCCCACATGGCGCCGACCTGGTTGGAGATGACGGCCGGAATGGCAGCGCCGGTGCCCTGGAACGGGACGTGCACGATGTCGAGCCCGGCCATCTGCTTGAAGATCTCGCCGGCGAGGTGGTTGGGGCCGCCGACACCCGACGACGCATAGAACATCTGCCCGGGCCGTGCCCGCGCAAGCGCGATGTACTCCTGCAATGTGCTGGCCGGCACTGAAGGATGCACCACCAGGACCACCGCGTTGCGGGTGAGCAGCGAGACCGGCGCGAAGTCCCTGAGCGGATCGTAGCTCATCGGCACGCCGATATGCGGCGCGATCACCAGCGAGGACTCCGTCGTCATCAGCAGCGTGTGGCCATCCGGCTCAGCCTTGGCGACCGCATCGGTGCCGATCCGGCCGGCCGCGCCGGCGCGGTTCTCGATGAAGAACGATTGCCCGAGGACTGGTTGCAGGTGCGGCTGCACCAGCCGCGCAATCAGGTCGGCGCCGCCGCCGGGGGCGAACGGCACCACGATCCGCACCGGGCGCGCCTGCGCGGCCGCGAGCGCCGGACACAGCGATGCGGCCAGCCCGGTCACGATGGCTCGGCGCGTCACGGTCATGGTTTCCTCCTCGGCAATCCCGGTCATTGTGCACGCTCAGGCGGCCGATCGTCGAGCCGTTCGCTGCCCTTGGGAGGGAGCGGGAAGAGGGAAGAGCTGCGCGGACGGCGCTCATGGGGAGATCGCAGGCGTCCCATCGGTTCCGGTCTACGAGGCTTAAGAAATTCTTAGCCAAGCTCGATGGTCGGGATCGGGTCGGGTGGGTTCGCAGCATCCGATTAATCATATCTAAGACGGTCCTGTGCAGACCTGGAGCCTTATTGGAGAGCCCAGGATGGCCAGGGATACCGACCACGATCCGCTGTATGGCTTGATCGCCTCGATGAGCCATGCCGCGCCGCAAGATGGCATGGTCAAGCGCTCGTTGCAGGCCATCCGCACCCATCTCGACATGGAGGTGGCCTACGTCTCGGAGTTCGTCGACGACCACATCGTGTTCCGGGAAGTCGATGCGCCGGGGCTCGAAGACGCCATCAAGGTCGGTGACCAGCGCTCGCTCGAGGAGGTCTATTGCCGGCACATCCTGGAAGGGCGCCTGCCCGAGCTCATCGCGGACACCGCCGCCGAGCCGGTCGCCATGGCCATGCCGATCACGCAGGCGGTCCCGATCGGCAAGCACATGAGCGTTCCGATCCGGATGTCGGATGGCAGGGTGTACGGAATGTTCTGCTGCCTTGGCTTCAAGCCCGACCATTCGCTGCATGAGCGCGACCTGCAGATGATGAAGGTGTTCGCCGAGCTCGCCGCATTCGAGATCAGCCGTGAGCGCGAAGCCGCCAAGCTGGGCAAGGAAAAGGAAGACCGCATCAGGACCGTGATCGAGAAGAATCAGATCGCGATGGTCTACCAGCCCATTTGGGAGCTCGCCGACCATCGTCCTGTCGGATTCGAATGCCTGGCGCGCTTTTCAGGCGGACCGGCCCGTTCACCGGACAAGTGGTTCATGGAAGCGGCCGAGATCGGGCTTGGTACGTTGCTTGAGCTTGCCGCCATCAGGCTCGCGCAATCAGCGCTGCCGTCATTCCCCGACCATATCTATCTCGCGGTGAATGCCTCGCCCAAGACCATCCTGAGCGGCGAGCTGTCCGACACGCTCATCGGCATGCCGGCCGAGCGGATCGTGCTGGAAATCACCGAGCACGCGCATGTTGAGGACTACGAGGGCCTGTTGCGCGCGCTCGAGCCGTTGCGCAGCCGCGGCGTTCGGCTCGCGGTCGACGATGCCGGGGCGGGGTTCTCCAGCCTGCAGCACATTCTGCAATTGCGGCCCGACGTGATCAAACTCGACATGGCGCTGACGCGGCATATCAATCTCGATCCGGCCCGCAAGGCGCTCGCGTCCGCGCTGGTCGCGTTCGCGCGCAATACCAGCAGTCGCATTGTCGCGGAGGGCGTTGAAACCGCGTCCGAGCTGGAGGCGCTGCGCAGCATCGGGATCGAGAAGGCGCAAGGGTATTTCCTGGGCCGTCCGATGCCGTTCGACGACGCCACCAAGCTGGTCAATCCGAAGGCGATCGCCGATCGCGTCGCCTAAGCCCATATTGAGCGAAGAGGATCTAGCAGCGACAGATGGTCAAGCGGCTGCGCAGGCCGCCTTCGATCTGCCGAGCAAGCTCATTGAGATCCGGTCCCGTGGTGGCGGTTGATCGCGCGCGCTCGATGTCCTGCGCCGACGGCTGCCGGTGACCGACGGGCGCGGGGTATTTGGCATAGACCTCCGCGGCCGTGGGCTGCGCATCGGCGGATTGCGCCGTGATCACGAGGGCGCATAGAGCGAGCGCAATGGGCAGCACGGCCGTCTCCTTCATTTTCATTGTCGTTCATTGTCGTCGGGGCCGGTCGCCAGACCGCGCCATCCGGTGAGGGCTTCGTGCGCGCGAGGTCCGAGGTTACGCGGAAGGCCGACGATCGGGGCGCCGCATCCGAGGGGTGGCCAAGCTTACGCCATTGGCAAAGCTGTCATTTCTGCAAGAGCCGTTCACGTAATTGTGCAATGCAATATTGATGTTGCATTGCAGCAATAGGATTGCCATATGACTCGTTCAAAGAGTTAGAGGCTGGTCGCGCGGCGGCGCGGCCCAACAACAGGAATTCAGTGATGAAGACGATTGCGCTTCTTGGATTGGTCGGTCTTGTCGGTGTCGTCGCGCTGGGCGCGGCGGCGCAGGGGACGGGCGGGCCGGTGACGGCGGTGAAAGAAGCAGAGTGCAACAAGCAGGCCGATGCGCAAGACTTCGGCATTCACGACTACCAGCGCCACCGCTTCGTGATCCGGTGCATTGCTGGGTTGTCGCACTAAAGGTTCCCGACCGGGCTTGTTTCAGCCGCTTGTAGGCGCCGCTCCGGGCAGACTTGCCTGATCGGCAGGCCTGACGTCGTGGGCTGGCTTCCGCGCGCTCAGGGCGTTACCTTTCCTGCCGATCCGGCCGCCATGTCGGCCGAATTGAACAACGACATCATCAGGGGGAGGACGATCATGAGACGCGCGTGGCTGTTGTTGGCGGCTGTGGCGCCGTTGTCCGGCTTGGCCTTGGCCCAGACCATGGACTTCAACAAGGTCGAGATCCTCACCGAGCAGCTCGGGCCGAACGTCTACATGCTGTCGGGCTCGAGCGGGCTTGATCCCTCGCACGAGGACGCGGCCGGCGGCCGCATCGGGGTGCTGGCGGGCCCGGACGGCGTGCTGATGATCGATTCGCAATACGTGCAGCTTGCCGAAAAAGTGCTGGCGGCGGTCCGGCGTATCGACCGCGGGCCCATCCGCTACCTGGTCAACACCCACATCCATCGCGACCACACCGCCGGCAACGCGTTCTTCGCCAAGCAAGGCGCCGTGATCTTTGCGCGCGAGGAGCTACGCGAGAGCATGGTGAAGCTCTCACAGGCGCCGAACGCGAGCAGCAATCCGGTCGCCAATCCGGCCGGCTTCCCGGTCGTCACCTACGGGATGGGCGACCCGGTAAAGATCCGCATGAACAACGAGGTCGTCCACTTCATCCCGATCCGGGCGGCGCATACCAGCGGCGACACCAATATCAAATTCGAGAACGCGAACGTGCTGTTCATCGGCGACTTCTATCGCAACTATGGCTATCCCTTCATCGACCTCAACAATGGCGGCACGCTCAAGGGCATGCTGGAAGGGCTCGACGCCACCATGAAGTCGGCCGATGCCAACACCAAGCTGATCCCCGGCCACGGCACCATCATCAAGCGCGACGACATCATCCCGTATCGCGACATGGTCGTCGCGGTCGCCGACAAGGTGCAGCAGATGATCGCGCAGGGTAA
>DAIUEP010000275.1:0-5669 GCA_036845065.1 Xanthobacteraceae bacterium
GCGCCGCCCGCCGGGCCGCGAAGCCTATCCGGGCGACGTGTTCTACCTGCACTCCCGTCTGCTCGAGCGCGCCGCCAAGATGAACGATGCCAACAAAGCAGGCTCGCTCACCGCGCTGCCGATCATCGAGACGCAGGCGAACGACGTGTCGGCCTACATCCCGACCAACGTGATTTCGATCACCGACGGCCAGATCTTCCTGGAGACCGACCTGTTCTACCAGGGCATCCGCCCGGCGGTGAACGTCGGCCTGTCGGTGTCGCGGGTGGGCTCGTCGGCGCAGACCAAGGCGATGAAGAAGGTCGCCGGCCGCATCAAGGGCGAGCTTGCGCAATATCGCGAGATGGCGGCGTTCGCGCAGTTCGGCTCCGACCTCGACGCCACGACCCAGCGCCTGCTCAATCGCGGCGCGCGGCTGACCGAGCTCCTCAAGCAGCCGCAGTTCTCGCCGCTCAAGATGGAAGAGCAGGTCGTCGTCATCTATGCGGGCGTCAACGGCTATCTCGATCCGCTGCCGGTCAACCGGGTGCGCGCGTTCGAGGAGGGGCTCTTGACGCTGCTGCGCAGCAAGAACGCCGACATTCTGGACGACATCCGCAAGACCAGCGACCTCACGGAGGCAACCGCGGCCAAGCTCAAGGGTGTGGTCGACGGCCACGCCAAAGCATTCGCCTAACGAGATGTTAGTCTGACAAGACGTTCGCCTTACGAGACTTAACAGGATCGCACGCCGACAATGGCCTCCCTCAAGGACATGCGGGTCCGCATCGCCGCCACCAAGGCGACGCAGAAGATCACCAAGGCCATGCAGATGGTCGCGGCCTCCAAGCTGCGGCGCGCGCAGGCGGCGGCCGAGGCGGCGCGTCCCTATGCGGAGCGCATGGACGCCGTGCTCCGCAACATCGCGACCTCGGTGGCGGGGCTCGATGCCGCGCCGGCGCTGCTCCGCGGCACCGGCAACGACCGGGTGCATCTCCTGCTCGTCTGCACGGCCGAGCGCGGGCTCTGCGGCCCGTTCAATTCGGCGATCGTGCGGCTCGTGCGCGAGCATGCCAACCGGCTCCTGGCCGACGGCAAGGAGGTCAAGATCTTCTGCGTCGGCAAGAAGGGCTACGAGCAGCTTCGCCGCCAGTACGAGCGGAACATCATCGAGCACGTCGAGCTGCGATCGGTGCGGACCATCGGTTTCACCAACGCGGAAGCGATCGCCCAGCAGATCACCGACCTTTACGCCAAGGGTGCGTTCGATGTCTGCACGCTGTTCTTCTCGCGCTTCAAGTCGGTGATCGCGCAGATCCCGACCGCGCAGCAGATCATCCCGCCGGTGTTCGAGGCCGCGGCCAGCCGGGGACCCGCTGCTGCTTACGAGTATGAACCGGACGAGGAGGAGATCCTCGCCGAGCTCCTGCCGCGCAACATCGCGGTGCAGATTTTCCGCGCGCTGCTGGAAAACTCCGCCTCCTTCTACGGCGCGCAGATGAGCGCCATGGACAACGCCACCCGCAATGCCGGCGAAATGATCCGCAAGCAGACGCTGACCTACAACCGCACGCGCCAAGCCATGATTACCAAGGAGCTGATCGAGATCATCTCCGGCGCCGAGGCGCTGTGACACTTTCGCGAGAGGAAGACCAATGACCACCCCCACCAACGCAGTCGGAAAGATCACCCAGGTCATCGGCGCTGTCGTCGACGTGCAGTTCGAAGGTGAACTGCCCGCGATCTTGAACGCGCTCGAGACCACGAACGGCGGCAATCGCCTGGTGCTTGAAGTGGCGCAGCACCTCGGCGAATCGACGGTGCGCACCATCGCGATGGACACCAGCGAAGGCCTCGTCCGCGGCCAGGAGGTCACCGACACCGGGCAGCCGATTTCGGTGCCGGTCGGCGACGGCACGCTCGGGCGCATCATCAACGTGGTGGGCGATCCGGTGGATGAGGCGGGTCCGGTGCCGCACACCGAGCGGCGTCCGATCCATGCCGATGCGCCGCTCTATACCGAGCAGGCGACCGAATCGGAAATCCTGTCGACCGGCATCAAGGTCGTCGATCTCTTGGCACCCTACGCCAAGGGCGGCAAGGTCGGACTGTTTGGTGGCGCTGGCGTCGGCAAGACCGTCATCATCCAGGAGCTGATCAACAATATCGCCAAGGCGCACGGCGGCTATTCGGTGTTCGCCGGCGTGGGCGAGCGTACGCGCGAGGGTAATGACCTCTACCACGAGTTCATCGAATCGAACGTGAACAAGGATCCGAAGAAGAACAACGGCTCGACCGCCGGCTCCAAGTGTGCGCTGGTCTACGGCCAGATGAACGAGCCGCCGGGCGCGCGGGCGCGCGTCGGGCTGTCCGGCCTGACCGTCGCCGAGCATTTCCGCGATCAGGGTCAGGACGTGCTGTTCTTCGTCGACAATATCTTCCGCTTCACGCAGGCCGGCTCGGAAGTGTCCGCGCTGCTCGGGCGCATCCCGTCGGCGGTGGGCTATCAGCCGACGCTGGCCACCGACATGGGCGCGCTGCAGGAGCGTATCACCACCACGACCAAGGGCTCGATCACGTCCGTGCAGGCGATCTATGTGCCGGCCGACGACCTCACCGATCCGGCGCCGGCGACCTCGTTCGCGCATCTTGACGCCACCACGGTGCTGTCGCGCTCGATCGCGGAAAAGGGCATCTATCCGGCGGTCGACCCGCTCGACTCCACCTCGCGCATGCTCTCGCCGATGATCGTCGGCGAGGAGCACTACGCGGTTGCTCGCCAGGTGCAGCAGGTGCTCCAGCGCTACAAGGCGCTGCAGGACATTATCGCAATTCTGGGCATGGACGAGCTCTCGGAAGAGGACAAGACGACGGTGGCGCGCGCGCGCAAGATCGAGCGCTTCCTGTCGCAGCCGTTCTTTGTCGCCCAAGTGTTCACGGGAACGGAGGGCAAGTTCGTCGACCTCGCCGACACCATCCGCGGCTTCAAGGGCCTCGTCGAGGGCAAGTACGACCATCTGCCGGAGGCGGCGTTCTACATGGTCGGCACCATCGAAGAGGCGGTCGAGAAGGGCAAGCGGCTGGCGGCGGAGGCGGCGTAACCGATGGCCAGTTTCCGCTTCGATCTCGTGTCGCCGGAGAAGCTTCTATTCTCAGGCGACGTCGAACAGGTCGACGTGCCCGGCGCCGAGGGCGATTTCGGCGTGCTTGCCGGGCATGCGCCGTTCGTCACCACGGTGCGGCCGGGCATCCTGACGCTTTACCGCGAGGGCGGGGCGCTCAAGGTGGTGGTCAACGGCGGGTTTGCCGAGGTCAATCCGCAGGGATTGACCGTGCTCGCCGACATGGCGGTGCCGGTCGACGATTTCGACCGCTCCGTGCTGGTCGGCCAGATCAAGGACGCCGAGGAAGACGTCGCCGACGCCAAGGCGGATTGGCAACGCGACAAGCTCACCCACCGGCTTGAGCAGCTCAAGGCTCTGCAGGCGGCATTGGGATAGCCTGCTGCGCGCGCGGGCACGACGAAGCGAGGCATCGAGAGCGCCTGGCGTCAGTCGCCTGCAAACTGCGCGAATTCCTCCACCACTCGCTCATAGACGGGGCGCTTGAACGGAATGATGAGGGCCGGCAGGCGCTCGAGACGCTCCCAGCGCCAGTCCACGAATTCCGGCTTGTGGCCGCCGGGGCAGTTGATGTCGATCTCGCTCTCGTCGCCGGTAAAGCGCACCGCGAACCATTTCTGCCTCTGACCGCGATATCGGCCCTTCCAGGCCTCCCCCACGATCGCGCGCGGGATGTCGTAGCTGAGCCAGTCTGCCACCTCAGCAAGCTTCTCGACCGAGCGGATGTTGGTCTCCTCGTAAAGCTCGCGGAGCGCGGCGGGCCAAGGATCCTCGCCCGGGTCGACGCCGCCCTGCGGCATCTGCCAGGAATGCGTGGCGTCGACGTGCTCGGGGCCCTCGCGGCGCTTGCCGATGAAGACGCGGCCGGAGCGGTTGAACACCACGACACCGACGCAGGGTCGATAGGGGAGCGATTTGTAGGCGGGCATGGTGGCGCGATGCTTGGCATCGTGCCACCGGTACGACAAGGGTTTTTTGCTCAGCTTGAGCGGGCCTTGGCCACGACCGCCGTGATCGGCACCAGCAGCACGCCGCGAGCTTCCGCTGCTTTCGCCCACCGGACGATGCGGTCAATCGATATCGGCAGCGCGCTTGCCATGCCGACCGCGCTGCCGCGCTCGCGCGCCATCGCCTCAAGGCGCCCGAGCGCCCGATCGATCTCGGCCGCGCTCGGCACGGCGTCGATCGCCACGTCGGATTTGGCGAAGGAGAGGCTGCTGGCGCCTGCGATCTGGCTGGCAAGGCTGCGCGGCGCCGAGCCGTCATCGAAATAGATCAGGCCGCGCTTGGCGGCTTCCTTCAGCACCGGCCCGAGCGACTGCTCGGAGGCGCTGAAGCGCGAGCCCATGAAATTCCCGACGCCCACATAGCCCCGCGCGCGCGCCATCAGCGAATGCAGCCGATCGACATTTTGGCCGGCGTCGAGCGACGTGAGCAGCGTCTGCGGCCCAGGGTCGTTATCGGGATAGTCGAACGGTTCCATGGGAATCTGCAGCAGCACCTCGTGGCCGCCGCCGCGGGCGAGCGATATCTGCCGCTCGACGTCGCTGCCGTAAGGCATGAATGCCAAGGTCACTGGCCCGGGCAGCCGCTTGAGCGCGTCGCCGGTGTTGGTGGCGCTGATCCCGAGCCCGCCGACCACAATGGCGATCCGCGGGGCGTCGGGGTTGTCGGCTATGGCTTTCACCGGCCGGGCAAAGGCGTCGGCCGGGCGAACACCATCCTGGGCGATCTTGGGCAACGGGCCATGGCGCGACTGCTCGGTGAGGCGCACGTCGGGCGTTGCGGACTTCTCGTTCGGGGCGTTCGGGATCACGACCTGCTGGCGCTTGCCGCTGCTGCCGTCGATGATGTTGACGGTCTTGCTGCCGGGCGGCGGCTCCGGCTCAGCCGGCTGTTCCCCCGCGGTGGGACCGTCGTAACGGTTCGGCCGGGTCTTGTCGGCCACGGCTGGGGAGTCGCCGCCCGGGCGGGCAGGATTGGTGGTGGCGGCAGCAGCCTCGGCGCGCGGACTGGCCGGGACCATCGCCATCGGCTCGCCCCCGAACGGGTCGTCCGCCACGATCGCCCAGCCGATAAATCCGACGATCGACAGGCTCAGGCCCCCGGCCAGGAGATGGGGGATCCCGATCGGCAGGGCGAAACGGCGTTTGCTCGGCCTGTTCTTTCCGAGCGGGGCGGTCAGGTCATCCGCAGCCACAGGAGGTCCCTCGCGAATCAGGCGCCAAGCTAACAGCCTGAGTCGTTAACTCTGCGTTTACCGGGGGACCGAGCAGGCCCAAAAACGAACGGGGCGGCCCGAAGGCCGCCCCGCGTTAAATCACCAACCCGCTTGTTATCAGTTCGGTATAGCCGACCGCGAGCTGGGCGGGAAAGCGGAGTTCTTCTGAATGCCGCGAACGAGGTCAAGAGCGGTATTGAGCGCCTTGTCGTTCTTCGGGTCCGGCGGAATGTAGGACTGCGAGCCGGTCTCCTCCTGGCCATCACCCTTGAGGTGCCCGCGCAGCGAGGATTCGCCGCGCGTGTCGGTGCGCGCCTTGAGCTCCTCCGGAACGTCCTGCAGCACCT
>DAIUEP010000276.1:0-5649 GCA_036845065.1 Xanthobacteraceae bacterium
TTGACCTCCGTGACGGTCATCCCGTGCACGCCGATCGCAGTCAGAGCGTCGCGGACCTCATCGAGCTTGAATGGCTTGATAATGGCCATGACGATTTTCATGGTTTTCAATCCCCGCTTGGGCCCGGTCCTGCGGGTGGCAGGTTCAGGCGGTTACGGTCGCCGGCGCGAGGGCACTTTGCCCGCGCGAGGCACCGCGCAACCCTGCGAATCAAGCCGCGTGCCAGTTCTACCGATGGCAGGTAAGTGATTGAAATTGAATAAGGATCAGCCAAGTCTGCGACCGGCGGTCGCGGCTACGGCGCGCGCGCGCACAAATGGGCGCCAGGTCTGCTCAGTTTTTGATCAGTGTCGAAATTGGCGGCGCTGGTGATTCCAGGCTCGCTCACCCCCCAATTGTCACTCTTTGAAAGCGCAAATCTGTGTTGGCGGTCACAGCCCCTTTTGTGGTGTCGCGGTAGGGGTGTCGCGGAGACTGGGAGCGGGTGCGAAACAGGAGAGCCGCTATGGCAATAATCGCAAAACTGAGCGCAAGCCCCCTGCCGGCGCTTGGTCTCTATATCGAGGGAACCGACTTCAACGACACTCTCTACGGCTCGTCCAATGCGGACGAGATCCACGGCCGGGCCGGCGCTGATGTCATCTTTGGCGGCGGCGGCGACGACCTCGTCTTTGGCGAGGCCGGCAACGACACCCTTTATGGCGGCCAGGGCAACGATACCCTCGATGGCGGCGTCGGCAACGACCTGCTGGCGGGTGGCGCGGGTGCCGACCGCCTGCTCGGCGGCGAGGGCTTCGACACCGCGAGCTACGCTTCGTCGACAACCTCGGTCTACGTCAACCTGGCAACAAACATGGGTGTGTATGGCGACGCCGAGGGCGACACCTACAGCAGCATCAACAAGGTGATCGGCTCGCGCTACGACGACGGGCTGGTCGCCAACGACAGCGGTGTCGTGCTCGACGGCGGCATGGGCCACGATCTTCTGCTCGGCGGCGCGGGCCTCGATGTCCTCATCGGTGGCTTCGGCGACGATACGCTCGAAGGCGGCCTCGGGCTCGATGTGCTGACCGGCGGTGATGGCGCCGATCACTTCGTTCTGAGTTGGGGCGACGGGCCTGACCTCATCACCGACTTTCAGCCGGGCGTCGACAAGATCATCCTGGGCGATGGGTTCGGTTGGCACACTGGCCCGTTCGGGCGCGATGGGATGCTGGCCAGCGGGACGGAGATCCCGGCTGGCGTGAGGTTCGGCCGGGACATGCTCTTTTACGACACCGACGATCACCAACTCTATCAGCTGAGCCAGCCGTGGAACCACCAGCAACCGGTCGAAGCAACCCTGCTGGCGACATTCGGAAACAACGTCCAGCTCCAGACGAGCGACTTCATCGTTTGATTGGAGCAACGCAAAACGGCTCCCAGGCTGAGGCGGGGAGCCGTCCTGTTTTGCCAAGCACTTGCAGAACTACTGCAGCGCCTCGCCGTGCTGGGTGACATCCAGGCCTTCGATCTCGTTCTGCTGCGAGACGCGCAGCGGCACCATGAACTCGATCACCTTAAGCAGGATGACGGTGACGACGCCGGACCAGACCGCAATCGCCGCAATGCCGTAGACTTGGTAGAGCAACTGGCTCGGATTGCCCTCCAGCAGCCCGGCGGTTTCGCCGATGGCTGCAACCGCGAAGACTCCACACAGCAGCGTGCCGGTGATGCCACCGATGCCATGGACGCCGAAGACGTCGAGCGAGTCGTCGTAACCGATCTTCTGCTTGAGCTTGGTGCAGGCCCAGAAGCAGATCGCGCCGGCGAGGAGCCCGATCACGATGCCGTGCCACGGCAGCACGAAGCCTGACGCGGGCGTGATCGTGCCAAGGCCGGCGACCGCGCCCGAGATCATGCCGAGCACCGAAGGCTTGCCGCGCGTCCACCATTCGAGGACCATCCAGGTGAGCGCTCCCGCGCACGCCGCGAGATGGGTTGCCACAATGGCGAAGACGGCGCGCGAATTGGCGCCGAGCGCCGAGCCGCCGTTGAAGCCGAACCAGCCCACCCACAGAAGGCCGGTGCCGATCACCGCGAGCGACAGATCATAGGGCGAGAAGTTATCGTGGCCGTAACCCTGGCGCTTGCCGATCACATAAGCAGCCACAAGCCCGGCGACGCCGGCATTGAGATGGACGACGGTGCCGCCCGCGAAATCGAGAATGCCCGGCTTCATGGTGGCTGCATCGGGTGTGAGCCAGCCGCCGCCCCACACCCAGTGCGCGACCGGCACGTAGACGAAGATCATCCAGAGCGCCGCGAACCACACGAAGGCGGAGAAGCGCATCCGGTCAGCCACCGAGCCAGCCACCAACGCGACCGTGATGATCGCGAACGTCATCTGGTAGGCCATGAACAGCATCTCGGGGATCCTGGTCGAAGGCGCGATCGAGTCCATGCCGATGCCTCTAAGCATCAGCTTGTCGAGATTGCCGATCAGCAGGCCGTCGCCGTTGAAGGCGAGCGAATAGCCAGCTACGACCCAAAGGACGGAGCACAGCGCCGTGCACAAGAGACTCTGCGCCATGGTGGCGAGCACGTTCTTCTTGCGCACCATGCCGCAGTAGAACAGCGCCAGCCCCGGGATTGTCATCATCAGCACCAGGCCGGTCGCCGCGATCATCCAGGCGGTGTCGCCCGCATCAATCGTGGGCGGCGCCGTCTCGGCGAGCGCCGGCGTGGCGCCGAGCGCCAGCACCGCGATGCCGCGTGCTGCGGCGCGGATTGCTCTCGTGGTCGTCATGGATAGTCCCCCTCAAGCGACGCCTGTGCGCGGCGTCCGTTTGCCCTCAGTGTATGCCGGCATGTTGCGGCTGACGCTTACAGCGCGTCGGCATCGGTCTCGCCGGTGCGGATGCGGACCGCGCTGTCGATGCCGGTGACAAAGATCTTGCCGTCGCCGATCTGTCCGGTCTTGGCCGCGTTGGCGATCACCTCCACCACCTTGTCGACCTGATTGTCGTCGACCGCGACGTCGAGCCTGATCTTGGGCAGGAAGTTCACCGCGTATTCGGCGCCGCGATAGATTTCCTTGTGGCCCTTCTGGCGGCCGTAGCCTTTGACCTCAGCGACGGTCATGCCTTGCACGCCCGCAGACGTGAGCGCGTCGCGCACATCCTCGAGCTTGAACGGTTTGATGATGGCGATGATCATTTTCATGGATCGTCCCGCGGTATGCGGCCCCGATCGAGCCGCGGGTAAGGCCGTCGACGCAACCCGGCAGGGCCATGTGAGCGGCAGGTAGCCCTACGATATCGGCGGGACAATCAAAAATTAAGCAGATTCATTGGCGCGCAAATGAGCCCACTGATCGGGCTGTGGGCAGATTATGGCAGCGCCACTGACCTAACCGCGGATATCGGCTGTGGAACGCCGCTCGCGCACCAGCCCTTCCTGCGCCACCGAAGCGACCAGGGTACCGTCGCGCGCGAAGATCAGCCCGCGTGAGAAGCCGCGGGCACCGGCCATGCTGGGACTGTCCTGGGCGTAGAGGAGCCAGTCGTCGGCGCGGAACGGCCGGTGCAGCCACAGCGCATGGTCGAGGCTTGCCGCCATGATGTCGCGCTCGAACACGGTGCGGCCGTGCGGGATCAGCGCGGCGTCGAGCAGCGTCAGGTCGGACGCATAGGCCAGCACGCATTGATGGATCGCGGGCTCATCGGGCAATCGGCCGGTCGTGCGGATCCACACATGGAAGCGGCCGTCCTCGTGGGCCTTGCCCAGATAGCGATCGTACTCGACCGGTCGCAGCTCGATCGGCCGCTCGCGCTCATAGTAGCGCCGCACCGGATCGGGCATCAGCGGCAGGACGCGCTCCCTGATCTCAGCCTCGTTGGGCAGCGCTTCCGGCTTGGGAACGTCCGGCATCTTGGCCTGATGAGCCCAGCCTGGCTCGTCGTGGTGGAACGACACCGACATGATGAAGATCGCCTGGCCGTGCTGGAGCGCCTTGACTCGCCGGGTGGTGAAGCTCTTGCCGTCGCGCACACGCTCGACGTCGTAGACGATCGGCACCTTGGGGTCGCCGGCCAGCAGAAAATAGGCGTGCATGGAATGGGGTGGCCGACCGGCCACGTCGACGGTGCGGCAGGCCGCGACCAGCGCCTGACCGATCACCTGGCCGCCGAACACGCGTTGCCAGCCAACCTGGGGGCTGCGACCGCGAAACAGGTTCACCTCGAGTTGCTCGAGGTCTAGAATCGCGAGCAGGTCTTCGATCGCGGAGGGCATGGCATCTCCCGGCGTGGGCAGCGATTGGATGCCCTGCTTTCGAGCCGCCTGACAATAGCTATATTCATGGAGCGCCATAGCGAGCGGTCCCGGATCCGGCGCCCGAGCGAGGCATGCCCGAGAGTTCCAATCGTTGCGACGTGCTGATCGGGGGCGCCGGATTTGCAGGTCTGGCGCTGGCGATCGCGCTCAAGCAGGCGCTCGGCCCCGCGTACCGGGTGACGGTGGCGGACCCGGCCCTCGGTCGGGCCGCCAACGACGCGCGTGCCTCTGCGATCGTGGCGGCGGCGCGCCGGCTGTTCGAGACCATCGGCGTGTGGGACGCGGTCGCGGGCGAAGCGCAGCCGATCCTCGACATGCGCGTCACCGACAGCCGGCTCGGCGATGCGGTCCGGCCGGTGTTTCTCACCTTCGATGGCGACGTGGAACAGCGCAGCCAAGTTTACGCAGGCTGCGTAGACTTGCCTGCGTGTGAGCCGTTTGCCCACATGGTGGAAAATCGACCGTTGCTCGCGGCGCTGATCGAGCGCGCCAAGCGCGAGGGCGTCGAGCTGGTCGCGCAGGGCGTCACCGGGCACACGAACGCGGGGTCGCACATCCATGTCGAGCTGGCGGATGAGACCAAGATCTCGGCACGGCTGCTGGTCGCCGCCGACGGCGCGCGTTCGGGCATCCGGCAACGCGCCGGCATCGCCACGCATGGCTGGGACTATGGCCAATCCGGCATCGTGACGACGGTCGCGCACGAGCGCGATCACGGCGGCCGCGCCGAGGAGCATTTCCTGCCCGCTGGTCCGTTCGCGATCCTGCCGCTGAAGGGACGGCGCTCATCGATTGTGTGGACCGAAACGACCGCCGAGGCCGAGCGCATCGTGGCGCTGCCCGACGCCGAATTCCACTCCGAGCTTGAGCGCCGCTTCGGGCTGCAGCTCGGCGAGATCGAGGCGGTCGGACCCCGGCGGGCCTTTCCGCTTGGGCTAGCGGTCGCGCGCACGTTCATGGCCGAGCGGATCGCGCTCGTCGGCGACGCCGCCCATGTGATCCATCCGATCGCCGGGCAGGGGCTCAACATGGGCCTCAAGGATGTCGCGGCGCTCGCGGAAGTCATCGTCGACGCCGCGCGGCTCGGGATCGATCCCGCAACCGTGCTCGAGCGCTACCAGCGCTGGCGGCGCTTCGACACCATGGCGATGGGAGTCGCGACCGACGGGCTCAACCGGCTGTTCTCCAACCATTCCGACGTGCTGCGCGCGGTGCGCGATCTTGGCCTCGGCGTGGTCGATCGCCTGCCGGTGCTCAAGCGCCTGTTCATCCGTGAAGCGGCGGGGCTCGTGGGCGATGTGCCGAAGCTGCTCAAGGGCGAGGCGCTGTAGC
>DAIUEP010000277.1:0-5588 GCA_036845065.1 Xanthobacteraceae bacterium
TCGGCGCGCAGTTCGGCGGCAAGTATTTCTGCCACGACGTGCGCGTGATCCGGCTGCCGCGCCACGGCGCCTCGCTGCCCATTGGCTTGGGCGTGTCGTGCTCGGCCGATCGGCAGGCGATCGGCAAGATCACCCCGGACGGCGTGTTCCTGGAGGAGCTCGAGCACAATCCGGCGAAGTACCTGCCGGAGGTCGACGAGGCGACGCTCGGCGGCGAGGTGGTCGAGATCGACCTGCGCCGGCCGATGCCGGAGATTTTGGCGCAGCTCTCCAAGCACCCGATCAAGACGCGGCTCTCGCTCTGTGGCCCGATGATCGTGGCGCGCGACCTTGCGCATGCCAAGCTGCGCGAGCGACTGGAGCGCGGGCAGGGGCTGCCTGACTATTTCAAGAATCATCCGGTCTATTATGCCGGCCCCGCCAAGACCCCGAAGGGCTATGCCTCGGGCGCGTTCGGGCCGACCACCGCGGGGCGGATGGATTCCTTCGTGGCCGATTTCCAGAAAGCCGGCGGCTCGATGGTGATGCTCGCCAAGGGCAACCGCTCGCCGGCGGTGCGCGAGGCCTGCAAGGCCTATGGCGGCTTCTACCTCGCCTCGATCGGCGGCGCGGCCGCCAACCTCGCCGAGCACTGCATCAAGAAGGTCGAGGTGCTGGAATATCCCGAGCTCGGCATGGAGGCGATCTGGCGGATCGAGGTCGAGAATTTTCCGGCCTTCATCGTGATCGACGACAAGGGCAACGACTTCTTCAAGGAGCTGAATCTGGGGTGAGCGGCATCGAAAGAGGCCTCAATCAATTTGGTTGGTGACGAAAACGGTTCGGTCGGCGGTCGATCAGAGCCAACCATACCCCCAGGGAACTCATCCCGGGGGTAACACGTTATGGCTCACGTCTTCGATCGTCTCAGCGGCTTGAACCTCGGCCCATGGCGGCCCGACCAACGTTGGTATGGCCACGTCTTTGAAGTTGACACCCCCGTTGAAGGTGACGTTCCAGGCGCGTCTGCGCCGGATCGACCGCTGGGTGAAGGACAGCCGCGGGGCGTTTCCGCAGCAGGTCGACGCTCGCCCGTTCCACAAGGAGCAGGCGCCGGTCGAGCTTCATCCCCAAGGAAGCGAGCTTCAGCTCAATGCGTTGCGCAAGGCGATCGCGCAGGCGCATATCGATGTCGCGGCGAACTTCATCGCGGCGCGTCCGCGTCAATCGCTCGCCAAGGTTGCGGCCGTCCTGTGCTGGCCAAATACCGAGTGGTCGCAGGTCTGCGCGTTCTTCGATCTCGATTATTTCCAGAGCTTCGAGATCCGCGACAGCGCGCAGGAGCGCTGGACGCCGTTGCCGGCGCAGCGCAGCCTCAGCCGCGAGCTCGGCCTGCGAGTTCCCGCCCGTCTGCGCGAGCGCGGCTATCACGAGTGGCGCGTCGATCCGGCGAGCGAGGCGGCGCCCCAGATGTCGCCCTATGAGGCCGAGGTCTGGGTGATCGGCGAGTGAGCGGCATCGCGGCGCGCGGCGATTGAATTTGGGATCGAGCACGCCAGCGCGTGAGGCGACCGGTCAGACGAGCTTGTATTCGAACCGCTTGCCCACGACCGCGGCAGCCTTGTGCAGCGTCTTGATGGTGACGTTGCCGTCCTTCGGATTGAGCAGCTTGTCGACCTGGGGAGGGTGGCTGAGGAATTTGGGTCGGATCGTCGGCATGCTAGAGTTGCTCTCAGCCATCCCCGCCGGAGACAGGCGGAGGACACGGGGAGAGGACACGGGAGGACATCATGACGGCCGAACATCAACACAAACTCACCCGCCGCGCGCTGGTCGCGGGCGCTGCCGCCGGCAGCGTCGCGCTTGCCGCGGAGCCCGCCTCCGCGCAGCGCTGCCCGGCCGAGCCGCCGACGCGCGTCAAGGGGCCGGCGGTCTGGCTCGACATGGACCAGCAGGACATCGACGAGGCCTATGACAACGACGTCTATGCCTTCAATGCCAAGTCGATCAACGACCGGCGCGTCTACAACAACCAGATCGCGCGCGATCTTCTCGAGAAGCCGCAGCGCGTCGCCTATGGGCCGACCGAGATCGAGAAGCTCGACATCTACAAGACCAGGCGTGCGAACGCACCGGTGCTCGTATTCATCCATGGCGGCAGTTGGCGCGGCGGGCGCGCCGACCAGTTCACGGTCTATGCCGAGCCCTATGTGAAGGCCGGCGCCCATTTCGTGGTGCTCGATTTCAACAATGTGGGCGAGACCAATGGCGACATCTTCCCCATGGTCGAGCAGTGCCGGCGCGCGGTCGCCTGGGTCTATCGCAACGCGGCGAGCTTCGGCGCCAATCCGAACGAGATCTACCTGATCAGCCGCTCGTCCGGCAGCCATCTCTCGAGCTGCGTGCTCATCACCGAATGGGAGAAGCAGGGCCTGCCGCGCGACCTCGTCAAGGGCGCGGTGCTGGGCAGCGGCATGTATGACTTGAAGCCGGTACGGCTCTCGAAGCGCTCGAGCTTCGTCAAGTTCACCGACGCCATGGAGCAAGAGCTTTCGGCGATGCGGCACATAGGCCGGATCAACGCGCCGCTGGTGGTCGCCCACGGCACGCTCGAGACGCCCGAGTTCCAGCGCCAGGCGCGCGACTTCGCCAAGGCGCTCGAAGCGGCCGGCAAGCCGGTCAAGCTCGTGGTCGCGCGCGGCTACAACCACTACGAGGTCGGCGAGACCATCGGGCACCCTTATGCGGTGCTCGGCCGCGCCGCCTTCGAGATGATGAAGCTTGCGTAGACGCGTTGCAAACGTGGGGAGACCGTCATGACGGAGCGTCCATCCGAACACTTCAACCGGCGCACGCTGATCGCGGGCACGGCCTTAGGCGCCGTGGCGCTCGCCAGCGCGCCCGCGTCCGCGCAGCGCTGCCCGGCGGTGCCGCCGCCGCGCACCAAGGGCCCGCTGGTCTGGCTCGACCTCGACCAGCACGAGCTCGACGAGGCCTATGACCAGTCGGTCTATGCCTTCAACCAGCAGCACATCACCGACCGGCGCAACGAGCGCAACGAGGTCGCGCTCAAGGTGATCGGCAAGCCCGACCGCGTCGCCTATGGGGCGGCCGAGATCGAGAGGGTCGACATCTATAAGACGAGCCGGGCCAACGCGCCGGTGATGATCTATCTGCACGGCGGCGCCTGGCGCAATGGCCGCTCGGCGCTGAACGCCTATCTGGCCGAACCGTTCGTCAAGGCGGGTGCGCATTTCATCAATGTCGAGTTCAACAATGTGGGCGAGACCAACGGCGACATCGCCCCGATGGTCGACCAGTGCCGGCGCGCGGTGGCGTGGGTCCATCGCAACGCGGCGGGTTTTGGCGGCGACTCCAACGCGCTTTACCTCAGCGGTCACTCCTCCGGCGGCCATCTCGCCGGCTGCGTGGTCATCACCGAGTGGGAGAAGCTCAGCCTGCCGCGCGACATCCTCAAAGGCGCGCTCCTTGGCAGCGGCATGTACGACTTGAAGCCGGCGCGGCTGTCGGCGCGCTCGAGCTACGTCAAGTTCACCGACGCGGTGGAACAGGCGCTCTCGGCTCAGCGCCACATCGACAAGCTCCACACTCCGCTCGTGCTGGTGCACGGCACGCTCGAGACGCCCGAGTTCCAGCGCCAGACCCGCGACTTCCACGCCGCGTTGCGCGCCGCAGGCAAGCCGGCCACGCTCATCGTCGCCAAGGGCCACAATCACTTCGAGTTGGGCGAGTCGCTCGGCAACCCGTATGGCGTCATGGGCCGGGCCGCGTTCGAGATGATGAAGCTCGCGACCGGGGCATAGTATACGCCATTGACATACTACGCTAATGGCGTATATAGGAGGAATGCCGCGTGATCTCCACGCTGTCGCCGAGTTGCCGCAGTTCGTTCGGGATGCGGAGCGGGTGGGGCTGTCGGCTCAGGAGCAGCAGGCGATCGTCAATGAAATTGCGGCTCAGCCCCTAAGAGGGGACGAGATCCGCGGTTCCGGAGGGCTCCGGAAGGTCCGCTTCGCCGGCCGCGGGAAAGGTAAGAGCGGTGGCTATCGCGTGTTGACGGCCTATTTTGGTCCGAACGTGCCGGTCTATTTGGTTGCGATCTTGAGCAAGGGCGAACGCTCGAATTTCTCGGCGGCGGAAATCGCGGCCTTCAAGAAGATGACGGCGCAGATTGCGCAGTCTTGGCGGAGGAGAATGACATGAGCAAAGCGGCGGCACGGATCATGCAGGGGCTGCGTGAGGCGGCGGCCCATGCGAAGGGCAAGAAGGTGCCCGGCCTGCGGCTCCATGTGCCAGAGAAGATCGACGTCACCGCGATCCGACGCAAGACCGGCCTGTCGCAGCTGGCGTTCTCTGCTCGCATTGGCGTTTCGACGGGAACGCTGCGCAACTGGGAGCAGGGCCGGCGCACGCCTGACGGGCCGGCTCGCGTACTGCTTGCGATGCTGGCGCGCAACCCGCGCCTGGTGGAAGAGACATTGGGGCGTTAGCCTGTTGTTAGGTGCCCGCCCGTCACCCCAGCACGGCGGCGCCGGCCTTGGCGATCTGCTCGTCCTCGTGGGAGGCGACGCCGGAGACGCCGATCGCGCCCACGCATTCGTTGCGCGCCATGATCGGCACCGCGCCCTGGATGAGCAGCCCGGCCGGGAAGTTGGCGAAGGCCGGCCGCTCCTTGACGCGGTCTTCGAAGAACTTGCTCGGCCGCCGCGTCATCGCGGCGGTGCGCGCCTTGCCGACCGCGACCTCGGCGGAGATCGGCGCGACGCCCTCCATGCGATTGAAATGCAGGAGATAGCCGCCGTCGTCGACGATGGCGATCGCGACCTTCCAGTTGTTCTTGTCGGCTTCCGCCCGGCAGGCCGCCATGGCTTTGATAATGTCGGCCTCGGTCAGGCACGGCTTGTCACGCATGACGTCCCCGTTTGGGCGGCGCGCATAACGTTTCGTCACGCCACGCGCGGCCGCTGTGTTGGGCTCAGGTCTTCTTCGACTTCGGCTTGGAGCGGCAGTAGGCCTTGCGCTTCTCCTTGCCGGTCTTCTTGTCGATCGAGGCATGCACCCAGCTGCAGTCGGTGCGCGCGGTGCAGTCGGCTTCGACTTTCAGCGAGTTGCAGGCCGCCGCCTTGGGCTCAGGGGCCTTCTTCTTTTCCTCGGCGGACACCCCGCCATAGGCGAGCGCCGCAAACACAATGGCGGCGGCGCCAATCCCCAATGATCGATGCAGCAGATTGCTCATGGTGGTTCACTCCTTGATCGTTGGCCTCGAGACGAAAAGCAGGATGAGCCTGATGACGGTAGGATGCTGACGGTAGGATGATGGCTTACAGGCTGATGACCATGGAACAATGGAACAATTCTCCAGCTCAAAGCAACCCCCGTGCACGCCCTGGTGGACGAGATCAGGTAGCTCGCAGCCTATGCGTGCCCGCGAAGGCAGGCGCCACCTCCCGCATGAAGCGGTCCATCTCGTCCTTGACCTGCGCGTGCGGCTTGAGGCCGAGATTGACGTAGAGGATCACCTCGTCGAAGCCGGCCGCCTCGACCTTGCTCTTGAGCGTATCGACGATCTGCGACGGCTTGCCGATGAG
>DAIUEP010000278.1:0-5512 GCA_036845065.1 Xanthobacteraceae bacterium
GTTCGTCAGTCGTTGCGGCATCCTCTGACACGAACTTCGGAAGCAAAGGGGCACTGGCAACTCTATGATTCTCGTGCCGCTTTTCGATTTGAAGTTCCTAACCGAGCTTGCCGCAAGTGCTGTAGGAACTTCAAATCGGCGGCACGAGCCGCGGGGCGTGACGCTTCACGCCCAGGGCCCGGCGATCCGGGCCCGCTCGGAGGCGACGCACCTCCGGGCCGATCCAGGCGAACCTGGATCACTGCGCCTTGTCGGCGCGCCATCCCCCTCGATTTCGGGGAAAGCAAAGAGACAACACGAAGGGCGCCCCCCTGGCCCAGCGACCGAACAGGGGACGGTCTCCTTTGCCTCAAGCGAACTCGTTCAACTCAACAGGCTATTTGACAAATGAATAGGTGAACAACAGCGAGCAACATTCTCCGTTCGTCCCCACGAAAGTGGGGACCCAATCTTAATGACTGCGATGTTGGGCCCCTGGGTTCCCGCTTTCGCGAGGACGAACGGAAGGAAGCTGGACGAACCCGCCAGGACACAAACGCATTGCATGTCATCAGCACATCTCACGAAACGCGACGCGCTGATGCTTCCCGTCTGCGCCTTGCCTCACGGCCGCCAGCTCATCACATGGACCGGCGCGCCGGATCGCGGGTTCACGTCGTGGCCGGTGATCGCGAAGCCATGCTTCTCGTAGAAGCGGATGGCGCGGGCATTGTCAGCGTTGACCTTGAGATCGAGGCCCGCGGGCGAGAGCCGGCGCGCCTCGGCGATCAACATGGCGGCGGCATCCGAGCCCCAGGCCTCCGGCGCCACCACGATCTGATCGAGATAGCGCGTCTTGGGATCAACGGTGACGAAGCCGACGAGGACATTGTCGCGCTCGGCCACCATGATGGTCGCGGCCGCAACAAGCTCGTTGCGCCAGCGCTCGCGCCACCACGCCACGCGCGCGGCGAAGTCGAGTTGCGGATAGTGCTGCTGCCAGGTCCGCCGCCACAGCTCGATGACGGCGTCCTCATCGGTCGCAAGATAGGGTCGGAGGCTTAGACGTGTGTCGCTCACCGCTCCGTCAGCTTCAGCTCGATGCGGCGGTTGCGGCTGAAAGCTTCGTCGGTGCGCTCTGGATCGATCGGCTGGAATTCGCCGAAGCCGGCGGCGACCAGGCGCTGCGGCGACACGCCACGCCCGATCAGGTGCTGCACGACCGAGATGGCGCGGGCGGCGGAGAGGTCCCAGTTGGTGCGGAAGGTGGCGCCAGTAGTGGGGCGGATGTCGGTGTGGCCGTCGACGCGCAGCACCCAGGCGATCTCGCTCGGGATCTGCCGCTCGAGCTCCGTGAGGGCGGTGGCGAGCTTGTCGAGTTCGGCGCGGCCCTCCGGACGCAGGATCGCCTGCCCGGTGTCGAAGAACACTTCCGACTGGAACACGAAACGGTCGCCCACGATGCGGATGTCGGGGCGGTTGCCCAGGATGGTGCGCAGCCGGCCGAAGAAGTCGGAGCGATAGCGCGAAAGCTCCTGCACCCGTTGCGCCAGCGCGACATTCAGCCGCTGCCCAAGGTCGGCAATGCGGGATTGCGCTTCCTTGTCCTTGCTCTCGCTCGCCTCCAGCGCCTGCTCGAGCGCGGCAAGCTGGCGACGCAGCGCCGCGATCTGCTGGTTGAGCACCTCGACCTGCGCCAGCGCGCGTGTGGTCAGCCGCCGTTCGGCTTCGAGCTGGCCGCCGAGCTCGGCGGCCTTGCCCTGCGCATCGGCCGCGCCGGCGCCCACGCCCTCATAGAGACTGCGGAAACGATCGCGCTCGGTCTCGGCCGACATCAGGCTCGAGCGCAACTGGGCAAGCTCTTCCTCGACACTGAGCTTGCCGCTCTTTTCCAGGGACAACAGGTCGGTCAGCTGCGCCAGCTGCGCGTTGAGGCGCGCCAGCACCGTGTCTTTGCCGGCAACTTCCTGCGTCAGGTAGAACTGCACCACCATGAACACGGTGAGCATAAAAATAATGCCGAGCACCAGCGTCGACAGCGCGTCGACGAAGCCCGGCCAGTAGTTCAAGCCGCTGTCGCGGCGCGCACGTGCAATGGCCATGGGGGGTCCTTAGCTCGCATGCTACTTGGCGTTTTCGCGCACCAGAATTTCAAGCAAGCGGCGGATGTCGCGATGCTGCTCGGCCTGGGAGTCGACCCAGTCGCGAATCATCTGCTGCTCGGTGCGCATGTGGTGGACCAGCCCCTGAATTGCTTCGGCAAGATTGGCCATGGCGGCGGTGGCCGCCCGGCTTCCTCCGCCCTCACTGACCGCCTCCTTGAGGCGCTCGATCGCGCCCCGCAGCTCGGTGGGAAGCCCGGCCGCGGCAGCCCCGACGGCTCCGCCGTCGCCGGCGACGCCGAGGTCGTGCACCGTGGTCGACAGCCAGTCTTCGAGATCGGTGTAGAACCGGTTCTGCGCCTGGCTGCTCTGCAGATCGAGAAAGCCGAGCATCAGCGACCCGGCGAGACCAAACAGCGAGGACGAGAACGAAACCCCCATGCCGGCGAGCGGAGCGGCGAGCCCCTCCTTGAGGGCGTCGAAAATCGCGCCGGCGTCGCCGCCGACCTTGAGCCCCTCCAGCACCTTGCCGACCGAGGAGACGGTATCGATCAGGCCCCAGAACGTGCCCAAAAGCCCGAGGAAGATCAGGAGCCCGGTCATGTAGCGCGACAGGTCGCGCGCCTCATCGAGCCTCGCCGCGATCGAATCGAGGATGCCCCGCATGACCTGCGAGGAGATCGCCATCCGCCCGACGCGGTCGCCCAGGAGCGCGGCCATCGGCGCCAACAGGATCGGCGGGCGCTCGACCGCGAGACCGGGATCGGCGAGGCGGAAGCTGTTGACCCAGTTGATCTCGCGGTAGAGCCGAAACACCTGCCGGAAGGCCAGCGCGACGCCGATGACCATGACCCCGATAATCAGCGCGTTGAGGCCCGGATTGGCCATGAACGCGACCACGATCTGCTTGTACAGCACGACCAGGACGAGCGAGCACAGGATCAAAAATACGCTCATCCGGACCAGAAAGATCCGGGGCGTCGAAAGCTTGTGGGGATCGATGTCTTTCGCCATGGCGTGCGCCGCTCTGTGTCAATCGCCTCACATTATGGCACAGGCGCGGCGGGCGAAAGTATGACCCGCAAGCAATTCGTCGTCCGACTCGTCCGGCCGCCCCCATTCGCCAGAAACTCCAGCGCCGCCAAGGCCGTATTGTGTCGGCGCGCAGCGGGCGCGGGCGGCATGGCCGTCAGGGGTGGCTCTTCTTCTTGGGCGAAACCGACTTGGACGGGAACTTGGACGCCACCTTGGGCGTGACCTTGGGCATCGAGCTGGGCTTCGACTCAGGTGGCGCCAGGGCGCCGATGGCGCCCGAACGTATCGCCGCGATGCCCGCGCGCGCCAGCTCATCGGCGCGCTCGTTCAAAGGGTCCCCGGCATGGCCACGCACCCAATGCCAGCGCACCTGGTGCGGCGCCATGGCGGCATCGAGCTCTTTCCAGAGATCGACGTTCTTGACCGGCTTCTTGTCGGCGGTGCGCCAGCCGTTGCGCTTCCAGCCGTGGATCCACTTCATGATGCCGTCGCGCAGGTACTGGCTGTCGGTATGGAGGTCGACCAGGCAGGGCCGCGTGAGCGCCGCCAGCGCCGAGATCGCGGCCATGAGCTCCATGCGGTTGTTGGTGGTGTGCGCCTCGCCGCCCTTGAGCTCCTTGCGATGGTCGCCGAAGGCGAGAATCGCACCCCAGCCGCCAGGCCCCGGATTGCCCGAGCAGGCGCCGTCGGTGTGGATGACGACGTGCGGCTCGCTCATGCGTCGATCCCGTAGTCGCGCGCGGACTTGACCTGCTGATGGAAACGCAGCTTGCGAAAATACTCCACGGGGTCCTTCCGCCGCACCAGCGCGCCCGGCGGCACGTTGAACCAGTCGGTGAGCCTGGTCAGCAGGAAGCGTAGCGCCGCCCCGCGCGCCAGCATCGGCAGCACCTCGCGCTCCGGCGCGGACAGCGGACGCACTGCCGAATAGGCCGTCAGCAGGCTGCGGCCCTTGGTGACGTTATAGGAATGGTCGGCCTCGAAGCACCAGGCGTTGAGGCAGATCGCAACGTCGTAGGCGAGCGCGTCGGTGCAGGCGAAGTAGAAGTCGATCAGGCCCGACAGCCTCTCGCCCAGGAAGAAGACATTGTCGGGAAACAGGTCGGCATGGATCACGCCATTCGGCAGACCGCGCGGCCAGTTGCGCTCGTGCTCGCCGAGCTCCTTGGCCAGAAACGGCTCCAGATCGGGCTGCACCTCGTTGGCGCGCGCGCCGCAGTGCTCATAGAGCTGCCGCCAGCCGGCGACCGACAGCGCGTTGGCACGCCGAAGCGGAAAGTCGAGGCCGACAAGGTGCAGCCCGGCGAGCGCGGTCCCGAGCGCCGCGCAATGATTGGGCGACGGCCGCCGGATCCACATGCCCTCGAGAAAGGTGATGATCGCGGCCGGCCGGCCTGCGACGGTGCCAAGCATGTCGCCGTTGCGGCTCTTGACCGGCTGCGGGCAGGTGATGCCGCGGCTCGCGAGGTGCTCCATCAAGCCCAGGAAAAACGGCAGGTCGGTCGCGGCCACCCGCTTCTCGTAGAGTGTCAGGATGAAATTGCCCTGGCTGGTATGAACCAGGAAGTTCGAGTTCTCGACGCCTTCCGCGATGCCCTTGTAGGACAACAGCTCGCCGATATCGTATCCGGCGAGAAACTGGGCGAGCTCTTCCGCCGCGACGTCGGTATAGACGGCCATTAGCTGCTCCGGGCCTCTTGCGGCGAAAATGAGTAGCGGGGCGCCGGCGCCGCTAACGCGCTTTGGCCCATCCCGTCAAGAGACTGAATATTATAGGGAAACAAGTCATTGAATAGGCTCGCCGCCTTGCCTATATTACAAGGTGATCCCCAGTTATTCGTGGATGACGACGACAGGCTTCGCCGGGACGGCGGGCGGAGCTGCAGAGGAGACTTGGCCATGAACACCGCACCGCTGATGCCGAAGGCGACCGCCGTCTGGCTGGTCGAGAACACCGCGCTGTCGTTCGATCAGATCGCCCAGTTCTGCAACCTGCACCCGCTGGAGGTGAAGGCGATCGCCGATGGCGACGCCGCGCAGGGGATCAAAGGACTTGATCCGGTCGTGACCGGGCAATTGACCCGCGAGCAGATCGCGCAGGGCGAGGCCGACCCCGAGCTCAAGCTCAAGGTATCGGAGCCCAAGGTCCGGCTGCCGCAGCCCAAGAGCAAGAAGGGGCCGCGCTACACGCCGGTGTCGCGCCGGCAGGATCGTCCGAACGCGATCCTGTGGCTGGTGCGCAACCACCCCGAGCTCAAGGACGCCCAGATCATGCGGCTCGTCGGCACCACCAAGTCGACGATCGAGTCGATCCGCGAACGCACCCACTGGAACGCCGCCAACCTGCAGCCGATGGACCCGGTGACGCTCGGCCTGTGCTCGCAGATCGATCTCGA
>DAIUEP010000279.1:0-5476 GCA_036845065.1 Xanthobacteraceae bacterium
AGTGGCTCTCGACCACCGGCTTCCTCGACAAGATCGACGAGAACCTCAAGAAGGCGATGGCGGCCTGAGGCTTCTCTTCGTCAACCTAGGAGGCGCCGGGCCCGCATTCGGGCCCGGCTTTTTGTTGCCATCAGCAGGCCACACGATGCCGCTCCTCGCTGACGCCGCATTCCCGCGCGAGGGAAAGCCATGCGACGGGTCATCCGCATCGGCGGCGCGCTGACGGCACTGCTTGCCGGATTCATTTACCTCAACAATGCCGACTGGCTGACCGGCACGCCTGCCGGCCGCCCGGTCGTGCTGGCCCATCGCGGGCTGGCGCAGACCTTCGACCTCGATGGCGTGACGAACGACACCTGCACCGCGACCCGCATCCACACCCCCGCGCATCCCTATCTCGAGAACACGCTCGCTTCGATGGAGGCGGCGTTTCGCGCGGGTGCCGACATCGTAGAATTCGACATCCATCCGACCAGCGATGGCCACTTCGCCGTGTTCCATGATTGGACGCTCGACTGCCGCACCGACGGAAAGGGCGTCACGCGCGAGCATTCGCTGGCGCAGCTCAAGGCGCTCGACATCGGCCACGGCTACACCGCCGATGGGGGCAGGACGTTTCCGTTTCGCGGCAAAGGCACCGGCCTGATGCCGTCGCTCGACGACGTGCTCAGGGCATTTCCGGATCGTCGCTTCCTCATCCACATCAAGAGCAACGACTCGCACGAGGGCGAGCAGCTGGCGACGCGTCTCGAAGCGCTGTCGCCCGCGCAGCGCGCATTGCTGATCGTCTATGGCGGCGACTTGCCGGTCGCAGTGTTTCGCCAGCGTCAGCCGGACATGCGCGCGACATCGCGCGCGAGCCTGATGCAATGCCTGCTGCGCTACATCGCCATCGGCTGGACCGGCTACATTCCGGCCGCGTGCCGCCACAGCCTGGTGCTGGTGCCCATCAATGCCGCACCCTGGTTGTGGAACTGGCCCAACGGCTTGCTCAATCGGATGACCCGTGTCGACAGCATCATCATGGTGGTCGGCCCTTACAGTCGCGGCGAGTTCTCGCGGGGAATCGACAGCGAGGACAACTTTCGGCGGCTGCCTACTGGCTTTGCTGGTGGGATCTGGACCAATCGCATCGATCGGATCGGCGCGCTGATGCGGTCGCGACCGCCGCAGTAGGCTAATAGCTGGCCATCCGTCGAAAGGACTCCCTCGGCAAGGTCGACGGGAACTTAAAAAATCCATGCTGGCTTGAACCAAAATGGCCCGCAGAACTACGAAGGGTCACCGCGCGAGGACCCTTGCCTTTGGGGCTCATCAAGACGGCAAAGGCCAACGCGCAACTCGGATAAGGAAAGCCCATGATCCATCAGTCGACGTTTGCCTTGACGCTCGTTGCTGCCCTTGCGGCAAGCCAGGCCTCCGCGCAGGTCCCCGAACCGATCGCCGCGCCGGGCGAAGCCGTGCTCGCAACGTTGCACGCCGAGGGCGCCCAGATCTATGACTGCAAGGCCAGCCCAGACGGCAAACTCGCCTGGGCGTTCCGCGAGCCGATCGCGACGCTGCTGCTCGACGGCAAGACGGTCGGGCGCCACTACGCCGGCCCCAACTGGGATCACGTCGACGGCAGCGGCGTGACCGGCAAGGTGCTCGCCAACGCGCCGGGCAAGACCGCCAACGACATTCCCTGGCTAAAGCTCGAAGTGACCACCCGGCGCGGCAGCGGCGTGCTCTCGGGCGCGACCACCATCCAGCGCGTCAACACCGCGGGCGGCGTCGTGAGCGGGGCCTGCGACAAGGCCGGTGCGTTCCACAGCGCGCCTTACGCGACGGATTACGTGTTCCTGCGCAAGGGGTCGTAAGTACCGAACGAGCCCAAGCTGGTGGTGGTCGGCGGCTGTGCAAGCTATATTGCTCATATGAACATTGCGCTCCGCCGACCGTTCACTGTTGAGGAATACCTCGCCTGGTCAAACACTCAGACCGAGCGGCAACGCTCGGAGCTGATCAACGGCCAAATCGTCGCCATGGCACCGGAGCGAATTAAGCATGCTAAGGCCAAGCTTGCGGTGGCAATGGCGCTGAAAGCCGCGGTCGTGCGGAGCGGATTTCCATGCCACGTGCTCGCGGATGGGCCAACCGTCCGGATCGACGACCACACGGCTTACGAGCCGGATGCTCTCGTCTACTGCGGTCAAGAGCTACCCGGTGATGCGCTGGTGGTGCCCAACCCACTGATCATTGTTGAAGTCCTGTCGCCGACAACCATGCACACCGACACCAGCGCGAAGCTGATCGGGTATTTCAAGTTGCCGAGCGTCCAACACTATTTGATCATCGATCCGGACGCCTGCATGATCGTGCATCACGCGCGCGCAGTTGATGGGACCATTTCTGCCAACAAGGTGACGTCCGGGCCGGTCCGGCTCGATCCACCGGGACTGTCGATCGACATCGCCGATATCTTCGACTGAGCTATCCGCCGAGCGCCGCTGCGATCGCGGCGAGCGCGGCGTCGGCCTTGGCGCCGTCGGGGCCGCCGGCCTGCGCCATGTCGGGCTTGCCGCCGCCGCCCTTGCCGCCGAGCACCGCAGACGCCTTGCGCACCAGGTCGACAGCCGAGATGCGCGCCGTGAGATCGAGTGTCACGCCGACCACGATGCTGGCCTTGCCGTCCTCGCTGGTGGCGACCAGCGCCACGACGCCGGACCCAAGCTGCTTCTTGCCTTCGTCGGCGAGGCTTTTCAGGTCCTTGATGTCGATGCCGGACACCGCCCGCGCCATCAGCTTGATGTCGCCCACCATGCGGACGCCGTCGGCGCCTTCGCTCCGGGCACCGCCCCCCATGGCGAGCTTCTTCTTGGCCTCGGAAAGCTCGCGCTCAAGCTTGCGCCGTTCATCGACCACTTGAGCGAGGCGGCTGGGTAGGTCCTCAACTGATGCTTTAAGCTCCGCGGCAGCCGTCTTGGCGAGCTCGCCGACGTGACGTGCGGCCTTGCGGGCGGCGGTGCCGGTGAGCGCCTCGATGCGCCGCACGCCGGCGGCGACGCCGGCCTCGCCCACCACCGAGATGAGCCCGATGTCGCCGGTGCGCCGCACATGGGTGCCGCCGCACAGCTCCACCGACCAGCCCAAGGTGTTGCCGCTCTCGCCCATGGCGACGACGCGCACCTCGTCGCCGTATTTCTCGCCGAACAGCGCGCGCGCCCCCGACGCAATCGCGTCATCGACGGCCATTAGCCGGGTGGTGACGGGCGCATTCTGCAGCACGATGTCGTTGGCGATATCCTCGACCCGCTCGAGCTCGGCCGCGCTGATCGGCTTGGGATGGGCGAAATCGAAGCGCAGCCGCTCGGGCGCGACCAGCGAGCCCTTCTGGGCGACGTGATCGCCCAGCACCTGGCGCAGCGCCTCGTGCAGGAGATGCGTCGCCGAATGGTTCTGCCGGATGGCGCCGCGGCGGCCATGATCGACCGCGAGCGCGAGGGCGGCGCCGACCTTGAGCGCCCCCTCCTCGACCGTGCCGGAATGCACGAACACGTCGCCCTTCTTCTGGGTGTCGGTCACCCGGAAGCGCACGCCGTCCGCGCTCATCGTGCCGGTGTCGCCGACCTGGCCGCCGGATTCGCCATAGAACGGCGTCTGATTGAGAACAACCGCGCCGCTCTCGCCCGCCTTGAGCGCAGGGACTTCCTTGCCATCCTTCACCAGCGCGGCCACGACGCCCTCGGCCGCCTCGGTGTCGTAGCCTAAAAACTCGGTCGCGCCGACCTTCTCGCGCAACGAGAACCACACCGCTTCGGTCGCGGCGTCGCCGGAGCCCTTCCAGGACTCGCGCGCCATCTCGCGCTGGCGCTCCATCGCGGCGCTGAAGGCATCGGTATCGACCGTGATGCCGCGCGGCTTGAGCGCGTCCTGCGTCAGATCGAGCGGGAAGCCATAGGTGTCGTACAGCGTGAAGGCGGTCTCGCCCTTGAGCCGGTCGCCCTTTTTGAGCCCGCCCGAGGCCTCGTCGAGGATGGCGAGGCCGCGCTCGAGCGTGCGGCGGAAGCGCGTCTCCTCGAGCTTGAGCGTCTCGGCAATCAGCGCCTCGGCGCGCAGCAGCTCCGGATAAGCGAGCCCCATCTCGCGCGTGAGCGTGGGCACGAGCCGCCACAACAGCGGGTCCTTGGCGCCGAGCAGCTCGGCATGCCGCATGGCGCGGCGCATGATCCGGCGCAGCACATAGCCGCGGCCCTCGTTCGAGGGCAGCACGCCGTCGGCGATCAGGAACGCGCTGGCGCGCAGATGGTCGGCGATGACGCGGTGTGAGACCGCGCGCGGCCCTTCCGGCTCGACGCCGGTGAGATCGGCGACGTGCAGGATGATGGCGCCGAACAGGTCGATCTTGTAGTTGTCGTGGGTGCCCTGCATCACCGCGGCGATGCGCTCGAGCCCCATGCCGGTGTCGATCGAGGGCTTCGGCAGGCCGACACGCTGGCCGCCCACCTGCTGCTCGAACTGCATGAACACGAGATTCCAGATCTCGATGAAGCGGTCGCCGTCGGCGTCGGGCGATCCGGGCGGTCCGCCCGAGATTTGGGCGCCGTGATCGTAGAAGATCTCCGAGCAGGGTCCGCAGGGACCGGTGTCGCCCATCTGCCAGAAGTTATCGCTGCCGGCGATGCGCACGATCTTGCTGTCGGGCAGGCCCGCGATCGTCTTCCAGAGCCGGAACGCCTCGTCGTCGTCGACGTAGACGGTCACCATCAGGCGATCGACCGGCAGGCCGAACTCCTTGGTGATGAGGTTCCAGGCGAGCTCGATCGCGCGATCCTTGAAATAGTCGCCGAACGAGAAATTGCCGAGCATCTCGAAGAAGGTATGGTGGCGCGCCGTGTAGCCGACGTTGTCGAGGTCGTTGTGCTTGCCGCCGGCGCGCACGCATTTCTGCGCGGTCGCCGCCCGCGTGTAGGGGCGCTTTTCGAGGCCGGTGAACACGTTCTTGAACTGCACCATGCCGGCATTGGTGAACATCAGGGTCGGGTCGTTGCGCGGCACGAGCGGCGAGGACGGCACCACGGTGTGGCCGTTCCTGGCGAAGTAGTCGAGAAAGGTCGACCTGATCTCGTTGACGCCGCTCATCGCCTGTCCATCGTGCCTGGAAATGCCCGCCTCGTGGGCCGCTATACACGCTTTCTTTGACCCGCCGCTTTTACCGGCGGCCCCCTTCCCTGTCCAGGAACCGCCGCGCGGGACGACGTTCCCAGGCTGCTACCGCTTAGATATAAGCGGCCGCGCCTCACCCTGCGACCCGCACTAATGCCCCGTTTCCGAAGTTCGTGATACATCGCGGCACACTCTCACACGAACTTCGGAAACAAAGGGGCACTAGCAACTCCATGATTCTAGTGCCGCTTTTCGATTTGAAGTTCCTAACCGAGTTTGCTGCAGGTGGTGTACGAACTTCAAATCGGCGGCACTAGCGCTCAACCCCTCA
>DAIUEP010000280.1:0-5469 GCA_036845065.1 Xanthobacteraceae bacterium
AACGCGCTGCGCATGCGGCCCGAGCGCATCATCCTCGGCGAGTGCCGCGGCGAAGAAGCCTTCGACATGCTGCAGGCCATGAACACCGGTCACGAAGGCTCGATGGCGACCATTCACGCCAACAACCCGCGCGAAGCGATCTCCCGTCTCGAGCAGCTGATCGGCATGGCCGGCATGCCGATGACGATCGCGTCGATCCGCGGCCAGATCGCCTCCGCGGTCAGGCTCATCGTGCAGCTGTCGCGGCTCTCCGACGGCAAGCGCAAGGTGACGTCGATCGCTGAGATCACGGGACTCGAGGGCGACATCATCCAGATGCAGGAGATCTTCAAGTTCGTGCGGACCGGGACCGGGACGGACAACAGCGTGATCGGACATTTCACGGCGACCGGCGTACGCCCGCGCTTCCTCAACGATCTCGTCGCCATGGGTATCAAGATTCCGGGCAGCTACTTCGACCCCTCGCAGCCGCTCTGATCCGTCATGTCGTTCGAGTTCGATCCCATCTACCTGGTCTATGCCTTCGTGGCGGCCTCGGCCGTGCTGTTCGTCGAAGGCATCTACCTGTTGTGCTTCTCGGGGGACTCCTATCGCCACAACGTCAACCGCCGCCTCAAGCTGCTCAAGGATGAGCCCAATCGCGAGAACATCCTGCTGCAGTTGCGGCGGGAACGCGGTCTGACCAGCACCGGCGACTACAGCATCGGTTTCGAATCCTTCAACAAGCTGCTGCTGCAGTCGGGCCTGACGATCGGCGTGAGCAAGCTCTTGCTGATCGTTGCGGTGGGCGCGGTGGTCGCGTGCGGGATGGTCTACGTGGTCCGCAATGACATCGTCCAGGCGCTGATGATCGGCCTGTTTTGCGGCGCGATCCTGCCCTACCTGGTGCTTCGGTTTCTGCGGGGGCGGCGACGCAAGGCATTCGGCGCCCAGTTCCCGGACGCTCTCGATATGATCGTGCGCAGCTTGCGCGCCGGCCATCCGGTGCCGATCGCGATCAGCATGGTGTCGCGCGAGATGAAGGACCCGATCGGTTCCGAGTTCGGCATCGTGGGCGACGAGATCACCTATGGTGCCGATCTCGAATCGGCCTTGCGCAACCTCTATTTCCGAGTCGGCCAGGACGATCTGCCGTTGTTTGTCACGGCGGTTGGGATTCAGGCGTCGACTGGCGGCAACCTCGGCGAGATCCTGGAAAACCTATCCAAGGTCATCCGCGAGCGGTTCAAGATGCGACGCAAGGTCAGGGCGCTGGCGTCGGAAGGCCGTGCCTCGGCATTGATTCTCTCGTCGCTGCCGATCCTGCTGATGATGGTCATCCATTTCGTGGCACCGAATTTCTACGGCGGCGTCTGGGATGAGGATCTGACCAAGAAAGTCCTGATGGCCGCGGGTAGCTGGATGGCGATCGGCAATTTCGTCATGTACCGCATGGTCAATTTCCGGATATGAGCATGGACAGTCTCTACGACATCATGTTCAACGCCTTCGGCGACGGCTCGGTGAAGATGCTGGCGCTGATCGTGTTTGTCGGGACGACGGCTGCGGCGTTCGGGGTGATGGCGCTGGTGCACTCGCGCGGCGCGGTGAAGCGGCGGGCGGCTGGTATCAACCGCAATTCCGGCGAGCTTGGCGCGGGCAAGCATTCGCTGCGCCGGTCCAGCCTGAAGGCTGTTCAGCGTGTGCTCGACTACACCAGCAAGCATTACGAGACCGGCGACAAGGGTGACGGCAAGATCCTGCGCCGCCGCATGTTGCAGGCCGGTATCTACAATTCGCGCGCGGTCGCAATGTTCTTCGCTGCGCGGACCGTGCTCGCGGTTGGGCTTGCGACGGCCATGTTCGTCGCGCTGCCCCTCGTGGCGCAACCATCCTCGTCGATCCGCTGGCTGGCCGTGATGGCGGCAGGCCTGTTCGGCTATGTGGCGCCGAGCGTCTATCTCGACCGACGGATCGCATCGCGCCGCAATGAGCACCGCGCTGGCTTCCCGGATTTCATGGACCTTCTGGTGGTGTGCGCCGATTCGGGCCTCAGCATGGAGGCGGCGCTGGAGCGGGTCGGGCGCGAGCTTGGCGACACCTATCCGTCGCTGTGCGCCAACCTCCACATGGCCAATCTCGAGATCCGCGCCGGCCGCACCATGACAGAAGCGCTCGATCATCTGGGCGATCGGCTCGGTCTTGATGAGGCGCGGTCGTTTGCGACCCTGATCCAGCAGTCCGCCGAGCTCGGCTCGAGCATCACCGACGCGCTGCGCGTCTACTCCGACGACATGCGTCACAAGCGGCTCTCGCGCGCCGAGGAGAAGGCCTACAGCCTGCCCGCCAAGCTCACCATCCCGATGATGGTGTGCATCTTTCCGGTGCTGTTCGTGGTCATCCTGCTGCCGGTCATCGTGCGCCTCACCACCGGACATTACTGAACCGCCGATTGTGGCCGGGTGATGGTAATATAATGCTATCATCCTGAAAACTCGCGATGTTTTGGTCGGTCGCGGCTGCCCCTGGCGAGGAAATCTTAACCAACGTGGCCTAGGGTTGCAGTATCCGGCGGCTTTCGGAAGGCCGCTCGGAGGCTGCGTCGGCGTTCGCTCCGCGGAGGCCGAAATCAGCTGCTGGACCGCCCGGGGCGTGTGTGTCGATGCGTATGTGTAGGAGTCGTGTACTCGCGGCGACGCTCGCTGGCTCGCTCCTCTTGGGCGGCTGCGAGACGTCGACCAAGCTTGGCGACCTGTTCGGCTCGAAGGGGGGCGACGAACCGCAAACCACCGCATCGCTGTCGGACGGTACAACCCCTGACGCGCCCAATGCTTCGGGTCTTCTTGGCAGCGATCCGTACGATGATCTCAGCACCGGCAAGAAGCTCTATCGCGCCGCCAACTACGGGCTTGCCGAGCGTCATTTCCGCCGCGCCGTCGAGGCGCGCCCGAAGGACGCCGAAGCCTGGGTGGGCCTGGCCGCGTCCTACGACCAGTTGCGCCGCTTCGAGCTTGCCGATCGCGCCTACAACCAGGCCATCGGTATCGTCGGCAAGACGCCCGAGGTGCTCAACAATCAGGGCTATTCTTACATCCTGCGCGGCGACTATTCGCGTGCGCGCACGACGCTCCTGCAGGCCAAGGCCAAGGATCCGGAGAATCCGTTTATCCAGAACAATCTGGAGCTGCTCGACAAGAGCAGGCGCGACCGCAAGGGTGTGCAGCAGAAATAGCGAATAGCGAATAGCGAATAGCGAATAGGAATGGGCGACGTTTCGCTGCTTCCCTATTCCCTATTCCCTATTCGCTATTCGCTATTCGCCCCCTATATGTCAGGATTGGCGGGCTATCATGGGGTCGCTCGATGTTCCAGGCATTCAAGCAGTTCGTGTCGGAGCTCACTGGCGGCCAGAAGCATCCGAGCCGCTTCGGGGAGGACGACTATCGACTGGCAGCCGCCGCGCTACTCGTGCATGTCGGCCTGATCGACGGCACTATGTCGGATATCGAGCGCGCCAAGCTGCATACGGTGGTCAAGCGCTGCTTCATCCTTGACGATGCGGCAGCCGAAGAGCTCATCGTGCAGGCGACCGCGGCCGACCAGGAGGCGATCGATCTCTATCATTTCACCAGCCAGCTCAACCGGTCGCTCGACGAAGCAGGCCGCCGCCACATGGTCGAGATGATGTGGCAGGTCGTCTATGCCGATCACCAGGTGACCGAATTCGAGGACAATCTCATCTGGCGCGCGGCCGATCTGCTCGGCGTCTCCGCACGCGAGCGGATCGAGCTGCGGCAGCGGGTGGCGGGCGGTCGCGAGGGCGGTGAGGACGTCTGATGCGCCCGGTTACGCTGATCACCGGCGCATCGGCGGGGATCGGCACTGCGCTTGCCCATGTCTTTGCTCGTCACGGTCACGAGCTGATGTTGATCGCGCGGCGTGAGCGCCGGCTGGCCGAGCTTTCGGATGCGATCGCGGCGCAGGGCTACAAGCGGCCGTTGACGCTGCCGATCGATCTTGGCGGGCGCGACGCAGTCGACCGCATCGGCGATGCGCTCGCCAAGCTCGGCGCGGAGCCGGAGATCGTCGTCAACAACGCCGGCTTTGGTCTGGTCGGCTCTGCTGCCGCGCTCGACCTTGCCGAGCAGCTCGCGATGATCGACCTCAACGTGCGCTCGCTCACCGACCTGTCGCTCGCCTTCGTCGAGCCGCTGCAGCGCCGCCGTGGCGGCATTCTCAATGTGGCCTCGGTCGCCGGCTTCCTGCCCGGGCCCGGCATGGCGGTCTACTACGCCAGCAAGGCCTACGTGGTCTCCTTCAGCGAGGCGCTGCATCGCGAGCTCAAGCCGCGCGGCGTGCGGGTGACGGCGCTCTGCCCGGGGCCGGTGCCGACCGAATTCCAGCTGCGCGCAGGCGTGAGCACCGAACGCTATCCGCCCCTCATCACGCAGTCGGCCGAGCGGGTGGCGCAGGACGGCTATCGCGGCTTGATGGCGGGCCGCCGCCTGGTGGTGCCGGGGTTCGGCAACAGGCTCGTCACGCAGTTGCTGCGCATCACGCCGCGGCCGCTGGCGCTTGCCGGCGTCGAGGCCCGGCAGCGACACCGGCAGAGTTGAATCATGTCCGGCCTGCCGATCCTGATCGTCCTGCACCGCGAAGACTCCACGCCCGGGCGCGTCGGCCATGCGTTGGCGGAGCGCGGCTATCGGTTCGATATCCGCCGGCCATGCCTCGGCGATCCGCTGCCCGACACCATGGCGGAGCACGCCGGCGCGATCATCTTCGGCGGCCCGATGAGCGTCAACGATACGCACGACTTCGTGCGCCGCGAGACCGACTGGATCGCGGTGCCGCTCAAAGAGAGAAAGCCGTTTCTCGGCATCTGCCTCGGCGCCCAGATGCTGGCGCGCCATCTCGGGGCTCAAGTCTATCCGCATGCCGACGGCCATGCCGAGGTCGGCTACTACCCGATCCGTCCGACCGAGATCGGGCGCGCGGTCTGCGAGCCGTGGCCCGAGCAGGTCTACCAATGGCATCGTGAAGGCTTCGAGCTGCCGTCAGGCGCCGAGCTCCTGGCGGAGGGCGACGCGTTCCCGGTGCAGGCGTTTCGCGCCGGTATGGCCTATGCGCTGCAGTTCCATCCGGAGGTGACGCATGCCACCATCTGCCGTTGGACGGTGCGCGGCCACGAGCGCACTTTACTGCCGGGCGCCAAGCGGCGCGCCGCGCATTTTGCCGATCGTGCGGTCTACGATCCGAGTGGCCGCACCTGGCTCGCGGCGTTCCTCGATCATTGGCTGGAGCAGGCAGGTTCAGCGGACCGGTAACCGGCGTGATGCTTGCAACCCAGGTTGCCCTAGACCCAACACGCGTGTCACCAGCCACCACAAGCAACGGCATGGTCGCCCGCAAGCTCACGCTATCCGCGTTGAGACCGTCAAGTGTTGAGCGCAGTAGTATCGGCTACGGCGACAGCAGCTCCCCAGTTAG
>DAIUEP010000281.1:0-3322 GCA_036845065.1 Xanthobacteraceae bacterium
CAGGGCAAGGCCGACATGTACAACGCCTGCGAGTGGGGCAACTACTGCCGCGCCGGCGCGACCGGCGTGGGCAGCCGGCAGGTCGGGCGGCGCGCGATCGTGACCTACGCCGCGATCGTGGTGCGGCCGGATTCGCCGGTCTACACGCCGCAGCAGCTCGCGGGCCGCACGGTCGGCGTGCCGTTCTACGCCGGTACGCACTATCTCGCGCTCCACATGCTGGAGGGCTTCCTGCCGCGCGAGGACATCAAGGTGTGCCGTGCGCCGTCGGGATCGCGCAACCGCTTCAACCTGATGATGAAGGGCGAGCTTGAGGCGACGACGCTGACCGAGCCCTATCTCACGCTCGCCGAGAAAAAGGGCTGCCGGTTGATCTGCTCGGCCTTCTATCACGGCACCGAGGTCGCCTCCGACAAGGTCGATGCCGACACCTACGCGGCCTTCAATCGCGCGGTGCGCGAGGCGGTACGCCGCATCAACGCCAACAAGAGCGCCTACATGCGCTATTTCATCGACTACCATAAGGCCAAGGACCCCGAGATCGGCACGCTCAAGCCCGAAGACATCCGGGCGAGCCGGATCGTGCTGGTCGACCCGGCGCCGATCCCGGCCGACGAGCTGCAACGCACCTACGACTGGGTGAAGAGCTGGGGCATGCTGGACGAGACCGAGTCGGCCCTGCAGCTGGTCAACATGAACGTGCAAGAGCGCGCACACGCGGCCGTCCAGTAAGGACGATCACGCGACCGAAAGGGAACGATGGCGTTCGACGACTCGCAGCAATCGCCGGTCGTCGGCGCCCCGGTTCTCCGCCTGGAGGACGCCCCCCTGGTGACCGGCGGCGGCCTGTTCGCGGCCGATGTCTCGTTTCCCGCGCAACTGCACATGCGCGTCGTGCGCTCGCCGGTCGCGCATGGACGGATCGTGGGCATCGACACCGCGGCGGCGCTGTCCGCGCCGCGCGTGGTGGCGGTCTGGACCATCGCCGACATCGCCGAGCTGCCGCCGATCGACTTCCGCGACGATCGGGTCGAGCCGCTCATTCCCTATCGGCAGCCGCTGCTCGCACGCGCGCGCGTGCGCTATGTCGGCGAGCCGGTCGCGGTCGTGTTCGCGGAGGATCCTTATCAAGCGGAGGACGCCGCCGAGATGGTCGCGCTCGAGATCGAGGCGCTCGCGCCCGTGCTCTCGACCGACGAAGCGCCCGGCGAGTTCGATACCGGCCTCTTGACCGAGCCGATGGTGATCGAGAAGGCCTATGGCGACATCGCTGGCGCGATGCGCGCCGCACACGCGGTGGTCGCGCTCGATCTCTCGATCGGACGCCATTCCGGCGTGCCGCTGGAGACCCGCGGCGCGATCGCGCGCTACGACGCCGAGCATGACGTGCTGGAGCTGCACGGCGCCGCCAAGGTGCCGCACCGCAACCGCGAGCAGATCGCCAAGATCCTGTCGCGGCCGCTTGCCTCCGTGCATCTGTTCGAGGGCCACGTCGGCGGCGGCTTCGGCGTGCGCGGCGAGCTCTATCCCGAGGACGTGCTGACCTGCCTCGGCGCGCTGCGGCTGCGCCGTCCCGTCAAGTGGATCGAGGACCGCCACGAGCATTTCATCGCCACCAATCATTCCCGCCAGCAGCGCCACAAGGTGCGCGCCGCGGTCGACGCCGATGGCCGCATCCTCGGCATCGAGGACGAGTTCTTCCACGACCAGGGCGCCTATGTGCGCACCCACGGCGCGCGCGTGGTCGACCTCACCGCCGGCATGCTGCCGGGGCCCTATCGCGTGCCGAACTATCGCGCGGCAGGCCATTATCGGCTCACCAACAAGACCCCGGCTGCGACCTATCGCTCGCCCGGCCGCTATGAAAGCACCTTCGTGCGCGAGCGCCTGATGGATGCGATCGCACAGCGGCTCGGCATCGACCCCATCGAGCTGCGCCGCCGCAACCTGATCGACACATCGGAGATGCCGTTCGAGCGGCCGCTGCACACGCTCGGCGACGAGGTCGTGCTCGATTCCGGCGACTATGCCGGGCTGCTCGCCAAGTTGCTGGCCCGTCTGGACTGGCCGACGCTCACCGCACGCCTTGCCGCGCGCCGCCGCGCCGGCGAGGCGGTCGGCGCCGGGCTTGCGATGTTCGTCGAAAAGAGCGGGCTCGGCCCGCGCGACGCGGTGCGCGTCGCGGTCGAGCCGTCGGGCGACATCGAGCTTGTCACCGGGGGTTCCGCGCTCGGCCAGGGCTTCGAGACCGTGATGGCGCAGATCTGCGCCGACGCGCTCGGCGTCGACTATCGCCGCGTGCGCGTGGTGCACGGGCAGACCAATCGCATCGCGCAGGGCATCGGCGCGCACGCCACGCGGGCGACCGTGATGACCGGCTCGGCCACGCACAACGCAGCCTGCGCGCTGCGCGCGCTGGCGCTGGAGGAGGCTGCGCCGCTCCTGCAGACGCCGGCCGATGCGCTGACGATCGTCAACGGTTATGTGCGGCGCAAGGGCGAGCCTGAGGGGCCCTCGCTCGCGCTCGGCGAATTGGCGCGCCGGCGCGATGGTGGCCTCACGACCGAAGGCGCCTTCACCACCGCGCACATGACCTACCCCTATGGCGTGCACATCGCGATCGTCGCCGTCGACCGCGACACCGGCGGCATCAAGGTCGAGCGCTATGCCATCGCGTACGATGTCGGCCGCGCCGTCAACCCCGCGCTGGTCGAGGGCCAGCTGGTCGGCGGCCTGGCGCAGGGCCTGGGCGGCGCGCTGTCGGAAGAATTCGTCTACGACGACCGCGGCGAGCCGCTCTCGACCACGTTCGCCGACTATCTGGTGCTGACCGCCCACGAGGTGCCGGCGGTCGATGTGCTGATCACCGAGGACGCGCCCGCGCCGGGCAATCCGCTCGGCCTCAAGGGCGCCGGCGAAGGCGGCGTCAACGCGGTCGGCGCCGCCATCGCAGCCGCGATCGACGACGCCATCGGGCAACCGGGCGCGATCACCCGGCTGCCGGTGACGCCGGCGCGGCTGCGGGCGTTGCTCGGGAGGCGATCGTAGGGTGGGCAAAGGCGCGTCTTCGCGCCGTGCCCACCGTCTTGCATCACGACGATGCCGATGGAAAGTTGGTGGGCACGCTTCGCTTTGCCCACCCTGCAGTCGGCGCGTACAATGGGATTCCTACGGAGACCGTGCGATGGACGCAACCCTGATCGTGATCGACAGCGATGCCGAGCTGGCCCGCGCGCGCGCACTCGTCGACCGGCTGATAAGGTCGGACGATCCGGCCGACATCGCCAGGCTCGCAGCGCAGGCGCGACTGATTGCCGCTTAT
>DAIUEP010000281.1:3422-5462 GCA_036845065.1 Xanthobacteraceae bacterium
ATTGCCGCTTATGAAGAGAGCAAATGGGCGCGCCGGCCACCGCGCACGGCCGAGATTATCCGTTACCTGATGGATCAGCACGGGCTTTCGCGCACAGCGCGGCGCCTCGGGGTTGTTTCAATCGTCGCGCTGGCGGCGCTCGTATTTCTGCCCGCGCTTGCCCTTGCCCAAGACCATCTGAAGCTCGCGGTCGGCGCCCCGGGCAACTGGGACACCTGCATTCCGGAGGTCGGCCAACGCGCCGGCATCTTCAAGAAGCACGGCCTCACGCTCGAGCTCCTCTATACCCAGGGCGGCGGCGAGACCATGCAGGCCGTCATCTCAGGGAGCGTGCAGATCGGCATCGCGGCCGGCACCGCCGCCGTGATGGGCGCCTTTGCGAAGGGCGCGCCGGTGCGCATCCTCGCCGCCGGCACGACCGGCACCGGCGATCTCTACTGGTATGTGCCGAAGCCTTCGCCGATCCAGAGCTTCAAGGACACGAATGGCAAGAGTATCGCTTATTCGACCACCGGCGCCTCGACCCACACGACCGCGCTCGCGCTGATCAAGCATTTCGGCGTCAGCGCGAAACCAGTCGCAACCGGCGCCGCGGCGGTGACGCTGACGCAAGCGATGTCCGGCCAGATCGATGTCGGCTGGGCCTCGCCACCGTTCGGCATCGCGCAACTCGACCAGGGCCAGATCCGGATCATCGCGCGCGGCAGCGACGCGCCCTCGACGCGTGACCAGACCGTGCGCGTCCACATCGCCAATGCCGCCGCGCTCGCGCAGCGCAAGGATGTGTTCGAGCGTTTCATGCGCGCCTATCGGGAGAGCTACGACTTTCTCTATTCCAATCCCGACGGCATCAAGCACTACGCGCAATATGGCAAGGTGAGCGAAACGCTCGCCGCTCGCATCCGCGACGAGTTTCTGCCCAGGCCAGCGCTGCAGCCCGATCGCGTGTCGGGCATCGATGCGATCACCGCGGACGCGATCACCTACAAGGTCCTGACCGCGCCGCTGACCGCCGGCGAGCTCGCTACGCTGATCCAGATTCCGCCGCCCGGCCGGTGAGTGCGCCCGGGCCGACAGCTCGCAACAGACAAAAACGGATGGAGGCTGCCTTGAGACGACCAATACACTGGATGGCTGCGAGCTTTGCCGCCGCGCTCGGCATCACGGCCGCGCAGGCGCAGTCCTTTCCCAACAAGACCGTGCGCCTCGTCCTCCCCTACGCACCGGGCGGCATCGTCGACTATGTCGGCCGCACGCTCGCGACCCACATGAGCGGCCCGCTCGGCCAGCAGGTGATCGCCGAGAACCGCCCCGGCGCCGGCGGCATCGCCGGCACCGACACGGTCGCGCGCTCCGCGCCCGACGGCTACACCATCGTGATCATGGATCCGGCGATCGTGATCAATCCGACGCTGCAGCCGAGCATGCCCTACGACCTGTTCAAGCAGATGCAGACCATCTCGATCGTGAGCTCCTCGCCGGAGGTGGTCGTGGTCGCGCCGCAGCTGCCGGTGAAGACCATCGCCGAGCTGACCGCCCATGCCAAGGCCAATCCCGGCAAGCTCAATTTTGCATCCGCCGGCATCGGCACGACGCCGCACCTCGCCGGCGAGCTGTACAAGCAGCGCACCGGCATTGACGCCGCGCACGTGCCCTATCGCAGCATCGGCCAGTCCTATCCGGACATGATGGCGAACAAGGTGCAGTTCGCATTCTCGAGCATCGCGGGCGCGCTTCCTTTCACGACCGACAACCGCGTGCGCGCGATCGCGACCACCGGCGCCAAACGCTCCCCGGTCTATCCCGACCTGCCCACGGTCGACGAAGCCGGCCTCAAGGGCTTCGAGGTCGACCTCTGGCTCGGCATCTTCGCGCCGGCCGGCGTTCCCGTTGACGCCGCGACCAAGCTCAATGGCGCCCTGCGCACGGCGTTGCAGAGCGCGGAGGTGAAGACCGCGCTCGCCAAGGTCGGCGTCGAGCCGCGCGGCACGACCGTTCAGGAGGGTGCCGAGATTCTCAAAGCCGAGTTCGAGAAGTGGA
>DAIUEP010000282.1:0-5445 GCA_036845065.1 Xanthobacteraceae bacterium
CTCGCCACGCTGTGCATCGGCGGCGGCATGGGCATCGCGATGTGCGTAGAGCGATAGGATAGTCGCGGGCGAGGGGGCGTGTGCCAGGGCGCGCGCCCGCCAGGGAGTGAAACAAGACGTTGAAGAGGCAGTGCAATGGCTCGGGTTGCGGTGGTGACGGGTGGCACGCGCGGGATCGGCGAGGCGATCTCGAAGGCGCTCAAGGCGGCGGGCTACAAGGTGGCGGCCAACTACGGCGGCAACGATGAGGCGGCCCAGAAGTTCAAGGCCGAGACCGGCATTCCGGTCTTCAAGTGGGACGTCTCCTCCTACGATTCCTGCGTCGAAGGCCTGAAGGCGGTCGAGGCCGAGCTCGGCCCGGTCGAGGTGCTGGTCAACAACGCCGGCATCACGCGCGATACCATGTTCCACCGCATGAAGCCCGAGCAGTGGAGCGCGGTCATCAATACCAACCTCAGCTCGCTTTTCAACATGTGCCGCCCCGTCATCGAGGGCATGCGCGAACGCAAGTTCGGCCGCATCATCAACATCTCGTCGATCAACGGGCAGAAGGGACAGATCGGTCAGGCCAACTACTCCGCCGCCAAGGCCGGCGAGCTCGGCTTCACCAAGGCCCTGGCGCAGGAGAGTGCGCGCTCCGGCATCACGGTGAATGCGATCTGCCCGGGCTATATCGCGACCGAGATGGTCAAGGCCGTGCCCAAGGACGTGCTGGAGAAGAACATCCTGCCGCTCATTCCGATCGGCCGGCTCGGCGAGCCCGAGGAGATCGCGCGCTGCGTGGTGTTCCTCGCCTCCGACGATGCCGGCCTGATCACCGGCTCGACGCTGTCGGCCAATGGCGGCCAGGTGATGGTGTAGCGGCGAAGCTGTTTCTAACGGAAGCGAGCGTGATCGTGTCGGTTCCCGAGAGCGCTGATATTGCACGGTCGCCGACCGATATGGGCGCCGACTGGATCAAGGCCAATGCGGTTGCCGCGGCTGCTACGTTCGGTCTGGGGATCGCGACGTTTGGCCTGCGCCAGATGCTGGGCCTGCCCGACCCCGATGCCGGTGCATTCGTCAAAGCGCTGCAGGCCACGGCCGAAGTGATCGCCGCGGTGATCGGGTTTGCGGTCTACGCGGATCGCACCGGCGCGGTTCTCCATCGTAAGCTGCCGGATTTTCCGCCGCTGACATGGAATGCTCTGCATCTTCTGATGGGATGCGGCGTTGGCATCGTGGTTGCGTTGATCGAGCTCCGGGCGGACACCGCTCCGCGCGAAAATCTCGGCCCCTCGCCGATCATGAGCATTGCGGTCGGCGCCATGATGCTTGGCGCCTGCCTTGGCGCCGCCTCAGGCGGGCTGCAGGCGCTGGTCTTGCGCAAGGCGGCGCGCGAGGTCGGTGACTGGATCAGGTGGTCCGCACTCGCCGGCACGACGCTCGGCGGCTATGCGCTCGTGCTTGCCATCAGCTCCGATCAGCCGTTGCGAGACGAAGTCCTGACACAGCTCATCGGTGTTGCCATCGCGATCGGTTCCGGCATCGTGATGCTGCCGGCGCTGTATCGCCTGCAGCCGCAGTGACCGGCCTCCGCACGGCCTTATCAGTTTGTCAGCTTCTGTTCCGGTTCCGTGCTGAACCCGTCGGAGCGGCTCTCCTGTTCATCGACTGCGGCAATGTTCTTTCCCCTGTGCCGCTCCTAAGCCGGCGTCCACCCCTTCGGTGCGAGCTGAAAGCCTGCAAAATCAAAACCCGGCGCGACCGTGCAGCCGCATAGCGTCCAGTCGCCGAGGCTTACGGCCGCTTGCCAGGCGCCCGCGATCACCACCGCCTGCGGCCGTTCCCCGGCCGTAAGATCGGGCCCGAGCGTGACGCGCCTGATCGGCGCTCCCTCGTGCTTGGCAATCTCAAGCGCGAGCGGCGCGCCCGCGTAATGGTGCCAGACCTCGGCCGCGTCGACCCGGTGCCAATGCGAGCGCTCACCGCGCGCCAGGAGAAAATAGATCGCCGTGGAGGCCGCACGACCGCCTTCGACGGCGCCCAGGTCGCGAAACGTCTCGCGGAAATGCCCGCCTTCCGGATGCGGCTTGAGCGCGAGCAGGCTGATCACGTCGGAGGCGGACAGAGCTGGCATCACGGTGTCCTGTAAGACCGTTGGGGACCGGCTTCATTCGAGCCTCCGGCATTGTGGCCGTTGCGGAGGCTGAATAGGCTCACTGATTGTATCGTCAATGTCGGGCCTGGAAAAAATCCGCGCAACAAGGTGACCATGAGCTGGCTCGTCTTTGCACTCTCCGGTCCGGTCTTGTGGGCCATCTCAACGCACTTGGACAAGTACCTGGTCGAGCGCTACTTCAAGGAGACCGACGTCGCGGTTCTGGTGGTCTTCACCGCCCTGATGGGGCTGCTGTTGATGCCGGTGATCGCGGCGTTCGAGCCCGGAGTGCTTGCGCGCGACGCGATCAGCATTGCGCTGATGATGCTGTCCGGCATCCTCTACATGGGCGCTATCCTGTTTTACCTGCGGGCGCTGCAGGACCACGAGGCGTCGGTGGTGGCGCCGTTCTTCCAGGCCTCGCCGCTGTTTGGCTATGGGCTCGCCTACGCCGTGCTGGGCGAGACGCTCACCAGGACGCAGCTTCTCGGCGGTGGTCTGATTCTGGCGGGTGTTCTCTTCGTATCGGTCCGTGCCGGGCTGCGGCGCGAACGCTTCCGCTGGCAACTTGCCGCGCCCATGCTGGCCTGCGGCTTCGTCCTCTCGCTCTCCACGCTGATCTTCAAGGTCTTTGCGGTGCGCGACGAGTTCTGGGCGACCACGTTCTGGATGTTCGCGGGCGAAGCTCTCTTCGGCGCCGGCTTTTTGTGCCTCTCGCGTTATCGAAGCCAGTTCGTGCACCTCCTGCGGTCGAACACGGTGGCGCTCCTCGCCATCAACGGCTCGAACGAGCTGATCAATCTCGGCGGTGGTCTCGGCAACCGCTATGCGCTGGTGTTCGCGCCGCTCTCGATCGTGCAGGCGATCGGCTCGACCACGACCTTGTTCGTGTTCGCGATCGGCATCGTGCTTGCGCTGCTATTTCCGCGTGTCAGTCGCGAAGACCTCTCCACGCGCGAGCTTGCATTCAAAGGAGTTGCCGCCGTCCTGGTTGCCGCCGGTGTTGCCTTGGTTACGCAGTGACTAGGTACCGGGGTGGCCAAGTGTGGCTGCTTCGTGGGCGCCGTGTTCATCACTTAGTCAGGTAGCTGTTGTTAGGGTGGGCGCGTGGAAGGGGGCATTCGAACTGGAGGATGAGAATGATCTGCAAATCCGCAATTGTAGCCGGCGCTTTGTTGCTTGCAGCGGCTGCGAGCCCCGCGTCCGCGGTCACGGTGGGGCCGCACAGCAAGGCGCTGGCTCCGATCACGCTGGACGAATCGCTCGTTGAGACGGTGCAGTGGGGCTATTGCCGCCAATGGCGTCGCGAGTGTGCCGCGCGCTGGGGCTGGAATACCCGCAGATTCTACATCTGCCTGGAGCGTCGCGGCTGTAATGTCCCATTCTGACGGGACGATTCGGCAGTTTCGATCGCGGCCCCGGCGCAGGCCGGGGCCTTCTTCGGCGCAATCAGTGTAAAGTGTAATCAGCGTGATGCGCCTTGATTGGCCGCTAGCCTTGGCACAATCTTCTTCCGAATCAAATCGCGGCTCGCCTATTGGCGGGCCATCCGATCCAGTTGACCGACGAACGGATTGGCGCCATGCAACGACGCACCTTTCTGAAGCTATCGGCGGCGGTCGCCGCCGGCGCGGCCTTGCCGCTTGAAGCGAATGCGGCGGTGCCGAAGCCCTACAGCTACGATGCCGTCCCGCCGATGGACAGCATGGCGGCTTATGTCCGCTGGATGCAGGACAATCGCGGCGAGGATCCCAAATATCTGCGCGCGCGCTTCGAACGCTTCCAGAACATGGTGGGCAATCGCGACGTGTGGGACGCGCGCGACAAGCGGGCATTCCTGTTGACGCCGCGCGAGGAGTTCTGTCTGCCCGAGAGCCGCCCCGTCATCTACGACGTGAACTATCACGACATCGGCTTTGGCGTGACCATCACGGGACCGCGGGTGGTCGCCCGGATGACCAGCTCGATCGAGGTCAAGAAGGGCGAGAAGGTGCTCGAGATCGGCACCGGCTCCGGCTATCAGTCGGCCTATCTCTCGAACCTCACCGACAAGGTGTGGACGATCGAGATCATTAAGCCGCTCGCGGAACGCACGCGCGGCCGCTACGACGCGCTGATCAAGAGCGGCTATAGCGAGTTTCAATCGATCAACACCAAGCAGGCGGACGGCTATTACGGCTGGGAGGAGGCGGCTCCCTTCGACAAGATCATCGTCACCTGCGGCATCGATCACATTCCTCCGCCGCTGCTGCAGCAGCTCAAGACCGGGGGCATCATGGTGATCCCGGTCGGGCCGCCGGGAGCCCAGCACATTCTCAAGGTGCTCAAGGAGGAAAGCGCCGACGGCCAGATCGGGGTCAAGCGCGCAGACATCTACAACGGCCGGCCGGTGCCGTTTGTGCCCTTCACCAAGCTGGAAGGCGAGGCCGTCAAGGGCACGCACAACAAGCGGTAGGCGTTCGCCGCTCGCCCAGGCGCAGCAGAGCCTCACCGGCGCGAACGCCCCGACGCGGCGTGACGAACGCGCTAGAATCGATGGCGTTAGAATCGATTCTTGCGTTCGCGGATTTCGGCGAACACCTGCCAGGCCGGTTTGCCGACGAGGCCGACGGCCCGCGCCACCTCAGGAACGTCGGCGCGCAGGAACGGGTTTGCCGCCTTCTCCTCGCCCATGAACGACGGAATGGTCGGCTTGTTCTCGGCGATGAGGCGGGCTACTTCCTGCTCGCGTGCTGAAAGCAGCGCGTTGGCGGGCTCGATTGTTTTCGCAAACCGGATGTTGGCGAGCGTGTATTCGTGGCCGCAGAAGATGCGCGTGTCATCCGGCAGCGCGCGCAGCTTGAGGAGCGAGTCCCACATCATCTCGGCATTGCCTTCGATCACCCGGCCGCAGCCGATCGAGAACAGCGTGTCGCCTACGAAAGCGAGCTTGTCGGCCGGCAGGAAATAGCTGATGTGGCCAGCGGTGTGGCCGGGCGTTTCGATCACGTGCGCCTCGAGCGAGCCGACGCGCACGCGATCGCCTTCACGCACGGTCTCGTCGACCGCCGGGATGCCAGCAGCCTCGGCGTCGGGCGCGACCACGCGGCAGTGATGGCGCGATTTGAGCTCCTCGATGCCGCCGGTGTGGTCATGGTGGTGATGGGTGACCAGGATGTCGGTGAGACTCCAGCCGGTACGCTTGAGCGCGGCTTCGACCGCGTCCGCCTCCGGAGCGTCGATCGCGGCGGTGGCCATTGTTTCCAAGTCGTGCACCAGGACGCCGAAATTGTCCTTGAGGCAGAGGAACAGGCAGGATTGGGCGG